>JAEFDA010000131.1 GCA_016126025.1 Nitrososphaerota archaeon
AAACACCGCGGCGTCAGCAAGTGGCACCTGGCGTTCTATATCAAGTCGTTCCAGTTCGTGCACAACCACCGCCACTACAGCCTCAACTGCAGGTTCGTGGTTACGCTGGCCATGGTTCTGGACCGGTTCGATGGAATGCAGGCCTGATAATGGGACCTACCCACATATCCGTCCTGGCCTAGCCCAAGCGTGCCTTTTGGATTGTCAGCAGCTGAAATGCTACTAAAATGGCGTACACGACCCGATTAGGCACCCCCAACATTTGGAATATGAGCGACGGAGGTTCAAATCCTCCGCCGGGGACACATTTCGGTTTTTAGTGGTCTGGCCGCCGTCGCAACTGGCTAACGCCTGCCCCCCTTCGTCTCCGCCATAATCTTCCTGAACTCTTCGTGCAGGCTACGTTCGTCTGGCCTAGAGCAGGCGCAGTAGCGTCCGCGGTACTCATTCAGCACGCTCTTGGCGGTGTCGTAGTGCGGCCTGCGGGTCTTCCCGGTTATCTTCATCGCGCCAACGTCCCATTCGGTCCTTATCCACTCCTTGTCGAACCTCTTCCAGTCGGCGTCCCCGCACGCGCAATACCAATCCACCACTACCATCTGGACGAACGACATGAACGACGACACCGAGCCGTCCGGCTTACCGTCTCCAAGCTCGTCGATGACTCTGCGATACGACGCGCTCATCCCGTCGGGCGAGAGGTTCACCTCTATGAGCCGCCCGTAGCTTGGCGCACTGTACTCTATGTCGTCCCTGACCGGCTTGCAGTCCACGAAGTCCAGATTCAGCGCCCTGCTGAGAAAGCGGGCAGTCATGTTCAGCCTGCCGAAGTAGGCTGCCAGCGCGTTGGACGCCCGGCCGGCACCGCACTCCGCCGAGACTGCCCTAGCTAGTGCCATGTCGTCAGTCACCACATCCATGTTGCCGTTCTCGACGGCTAGGCGCAGTATGATGCAGTCCACCGGCGAGAGTGGCTCACCCTTCTTGTTCTTGTACTTCTTTTCGGCGTACACACTCTTGGCCGCGTTCAGCGTGCCGGGTTCCGGCTCGGCCGCGGCGAACGCGATGTCACACCAGTCGAGGGTCTGCGCCAGCAGGCGGTCAAAGTCGCCGCGCGAGCTCGGTTCCACGTCAAAGTCCTCCTCCGTCGCCGGCCCTTCCAAGTATGAGCAAATCTGGCCCGACTCGTCGCCTACGTACATGTATTCGCGCGACGACGTGTCGGGTTTGTACCGGTCGAACACCTTCACGCACTCGTCTACCACGGCCGGGATCAGTAGCAGCGTCCGGTCCCCGCCGACGGTAACCACCATGGATGCGAGTCTGGAGTTGCGGCGGTACAGCTCCAGCAGTTCCATCGTATCCACTAGATAGTAGCGCTTGCTGCCGTCGAGCGACCGCCAAGGCTGGTACGTGATACCCGGTTCCGCCATGCGGGGAGCACCGTTTCCTTCGTATAAAAAACGATGGAAGTCTGGCTGGGGACACCAAACGTCTGTGTTGTGGATAGGTCTCGCCCTAAGGGGTCTCTTGCCACCTGTCTAGCGTTCCGCTTGGCGCGACCACCGCCTCGTCCTTTCTCCCGAGCAGAAACGACTCGATGACGCGCTTCTCCTTCGTCTCCGGGTGCGCGTCGCTTGCATCCCCGGCGCCTATTATCGCCTGGCACAGGCTCTTGAACTTCGGGTCTCCGGCCTTGCCGTATGACGCCAGCAGGGCGCGCATCTCGTCCATCTTCTGCTCACTCCACAGGTTCAGCGCCGCATGAAGCACGTCTATCGTATTCCTTATCTTGATGTCCTTCCGGGAGGGCGCGTCCAGCACCCTAACGGCCTTGTCCTCCTTGACAACTATGTCGCCCATGTGGGAGTCGACATCCAGCCCGACGCCGGTGAACATCTTTCTAGCCTGGTCGTAGTCGACCGGCCTGTCACCGTACGCCCACCGCCACGAGACGTAGAGCTTCGACATGGAATCCATGTCGCCTGCGCCTCCGGTAGTTAGCTTCTTGACGATAAACTCCGAGCACATCCCGCGTATCTCATGAAGCATGTCCGACACCTTGACCTCGGTTCCGTCGTCGTTCAGCACCGTTTGGTACTTGCCGTATACCTCGCAGGATGCCCCTATCGCCGCGATGTAAAAGTCTGCACCGTTGACGCCCTGCTCCATGAACCAGTCAAGCTTCGCGCAGACGTGTTCGCGGAGCTCGGGCCTCACGGCGCGGTAGTACGCCGGCGGTTCCTTGGGCCACTTGCGCGCCACCATGTAGATTGAGGACGCGAGGGACGCTGTCTTTCGGGCGCCCATGCGGCTAGTTGATTCCGTGTCTATCGGCCACGCCGCCGTGATGTTGAAGCCGGCATCAAGCATCGATTGTATGAGCGTCTCCCACCCGGGCAAGGATTTGTGTGCATACACCAGTGTAAGTATGCCGTTGGGTTTGAGCACACGGTGCATCTCCTTGAGGGCGGATGTCATCAACTTCTGGTAGTCGGAGTCGCCGCGAACGCCATCATAATCCCCGGGCTTACATCCAATCGCGTCGCCGGCGGTTTCCACGACTTCGTTCTTTTTTGGCGACAGCGCGCCTTGGAACAGTTCCGTATGTCGGTGCCCGACTACTATCTTAAGCCACACGTAAAAAAAGTCAGCCGTCTTGGAGTACTGCATAGAGTCGTAGTAGGGCGGGTCGGTACAGATCACGTCAAAGTAGTCAGACCCAAACTCTCGAAGGTTGGTTGCTGACGCGCGTCTGACATCGGGGATTGTCTCATTCTCTGCTGCGAGTGATGCACGTAACCCCTCCAAGACCGACCTTATACTCTTGTTCCAGATGTCGGATGGTCCGACTTCAGCATAATCCCACGCATTCTTCAACGCCTGCTGCGGAAAACAATGTCTAACCACCTCATCTCTCGACTGCCACGGTGACAATCTGGTACACTTCTCTATCGTCTTGTCAAATATCATGGCCATGTACGACATGACGGCGGTAGTGTAATCTGCACTATGCGCCTGCTCCAGTTTGGCTTCCGTCTTACGCAGTATATCCACCAATATGACAATGCACAGCCTTTGTCTGGTGTTGAACAGGTGGTGCCATCTGGTATACCCCATAGTCGCAACACTTTGCACGTGCCATGTCGGCCCACCCAACCTATACTCCTTCCCATCCGGCTGCGGTATTATCCCATCCGGAAGCGGATCGATGCCATACTCGGCTCGGAAAACGGTCCGCCTCGACTCCAACTCGGACCCACATTTCTCATAGAGTTCTACATCATCTTGGTCTATCACAACGTAATATCTCCCAGGTTTTTGTGGATTGACGGTCACTGCAACCATCAACTTCTCGGAGCCCTCTCCACGGTTGAACATGTCGCGCAACTCTATGTTGGTATACCTCCTGCCACAAGCGACACAGGTTGCTATCTTGTTGGTTATCTGCCCCTTCGGCACCTTGACCATCCCACCCGGACCTTTACCGTAATTCCTTTTTTCTGTACCGCCAGCGATACCAAACCTCACCTTACCGTCCTCGATCACCGGATAGAGAAATATCCCATCTTTCTTGGAGAGCGCGTACGATTGGACCAACGGTATCGTGACGCCGCAACCACACGGCACAATCCTGCACCACTTGTACGCATAGTGGCCGTAGACGCGCCCCGAACCATCAACCGGTCTCATGTCGCCATCCGGATAGAATTGTCTGGTTGCCTCGCGCAGTTCCTTCTCAACTTCCCCGGCCACCCGTTTTACATCATACAGCAGCTTCCGCCCGTATCTGGACGGGTACTCCAAGACGCATTTCTGTATAAGCACCGCAACCGGATTGTAGTCCATCGAATACGTCTCGCACCCGAGCCACGACGCGGCGAACGGCAGTGCCCCGGCCCCCCCGAACGGATCCAACACCTTGGGTGGTTCCTTCCACGCCTCGCGCAGCTTGCGCCTCATCATATTACGGGTCGCTGGCTTGTCAGGGTCGGTAGTTTTGGCGTAGTTGCACATCTCAAGTATTGCATCCCTGTGCGGTTCCAGCGGAGGATCTACCAATGCAGCATAAGCGGTGATGCGCGACACGTTGGTGGGCTTCGCGGCCCACCAACGGTGCAGGTTGTTGATCCTACCGTTCTTGCGTCCCTTCTCCGCCGCACCGCCCTCGGATATCTCCTTGAGCGGCAGCATATGGCCCACCAGCCGCCTCTCACGGCGTCCTTGCTCACTCATCCCAATCCTTCGTTTGCGTCCACACCGCATCATGCGGGAACAGGCCGCGCAGGCTGTCCGCGACGTTCGCGTCGATGTCGCCATCCACGTCAAACACCACGTCCAGCTTGTCGTCTGGCCTCTGGCTGACGGAAAACTTCAGGTTCGTGGTGGGCAGCGGCCTGACCGTGGCCAGCACAGAGCCCAGCCTGCCAAGCTCGTCGCGCCCTATGGCGCAGCTGCACCTGATTCCGGTAATCTTCTCGACATGCTTCGCCGGAGTATCCGTCTGCCCGCCGCCAGTGTCGTCATCGGGCCGGTCAGCATCCCCGCCCCCAACGAACCTCCCGCCGGCCACGGAAACCACAGCCTTCGGTTTTTCCGTCTCCGATTCCTTCGCGCTACGCAGCACGTCCAGCGACGCCGGCCGCCTCTCGCCGGGGGTGGTCATCATCTTCCTGAAAGCCTGGTCCGGGTCGCCGCCGTACTCGTCGTCGAGCATGCGCCGCGTGAACGACTCGTGCACCTCGCTCTCCCTCACCAGATAATCCCACATTATCTCGCCCATCGGGACGTGGTCGTCCATCGGGTCCGCCATCATCGTGTTTAGCCGCCTGGCGCCGTCGTCCTTGTCGGGCAGCCACACGTCGGCGTACTTCTCGTGCAGTCCGCGTGGTATGTAGCCCTCGGCCACACTCTCTTCTCCGGATACCCTGCGCTCGGAAACCGGGTTCGACTCAAGCGATTCACCATGGGTTTGCCGTATGCGCCGCATGGCGAGCAGCCTGCGTATGTTCTCGGCGAGCTTGCCGCCGTCGGTGGGCATCACGAACGCCAGCGCGTTGGAGTGCGCGCGGCCCTGCTTCGGGCTGACATGGCTGACAAACCACCTGCACAGCTCCGGGTCGTTCTCCCGCAGTATGACCAGCTGCATCGCCGGCATGTCCTCTATGCGCGTCTGTTTGTCCGGCCAGACCACGATACGGGAGAACCTGCCGCCGTCGGCCGCCGCCCTCAGCCTCTCATTCTCGTGCGCCTCCATGTCGCTCACGTTCACGTTTCCCATAGCCCGCTCGATCACCTTGTTGATGTTCTCCTTGGTGTCGAACCTGTACATGTCGGCGTTCGCTAGGTCCAAGTAGAACAGCGACTTTTGGAAGTTGTGGAGCGCCTCCACTACCTCGGAGTGCGTTACCGTGCTAGTCGACGCGGCGCGCTTCACCTCGGCCTGCGTCGCCCCCTTGCACTCACGTGGGAACGAATACATGAACACCGCCCTGGCGGCGCGCATGCCGGCGTCCCTGAATTCCCGGGCGCCTGCATGCTTGCCGGTTATGTCCGAGTTGATTATACCCTCCATCTGCTTGCCTGTATGCACCAGCAGCTCCGCGCGTATGGCCGGAACCTCCAGGTCGATGTCGGCCAGCGTTATCTCTGTCCTGTCGGACTTTAGCAGCGAGTGCACTATCGTGGAAAGCAGCCTCAGCGCACCGCGCGTCCTCTGGAATGAGGGGTACGTGGCCCACCGGTCGAACAGCACCGCCAGCACGTCCGGGGTGAAGGGGTACGTGCCAGCAAAGTCGCCGGTGTAGCCGCCGACATTGTCCGGATCGATGGACTTTCCCTCGACGCACCGCCGCACGTACGCCTCAACGTTCTCGCCCGCCCTGTCCTCGATTACGGATTCATCGGTCTCGAAGAGGCGCCGCCGCAGTATGTGCGGCATGTCGCTCGCGTCAGCCACGGTGATGAACTGCCGCCGTCGGCCGACCACCTTCTTGAGGTGGTCGTACAGCTCCTTCTCCTGCGTGTCCTCCCTGTCCGGCAGGCTCACCACCACGCAGACGTTCGGCAAAGCCTGGACCTTGTTGGACAGCCTCTGCATGAACGTGTTGGTCTGGACAGCCATGTTGGTCTTCCCTACGGTGTGGCCCGCCGCGCTCTCCACGTACGGCAGTATCTCGTCCATCAGTATCAGTATCGGCTTGTTGCGCCCGTGCAGCAGGCCGTATATCTCGTCCTCCGAGGGGGCGACCATGCCGGTCATGCGGTCTGTCGTGTCGTCCAACTGCCGCTCGATCTCGCCCCATATCGTCTGCTTGGACGCGTTGAGGCGGCCGCCGTCTATCACTATTGGTTTGGCTCCCCACTTACGGCACTCGTGGAACATGGCTATCATGGCGTGGGTCTTTCCGCCGCCGAAGGAGGTCTCTATCTGCCGGAGGCCGTTGCCCTTCCCCTCGTGCAGGCGCAGCCCTATGTTGTTGAGGGCGTCGCGCAGCCCGTCGGTCATGTATGTCAGCCTGTCAAACTCTGCGCTGTCCCAATACCGCCTGCTGGCCTCCGAGGGGTGCAGCAGGTCGCTCAGGCTGGCGGCATACACGCTGTCGTCGGTCACGCCCTGTTCCACGTCCGGCCTGGGGCAGACTATCTGGTGGAACGGCTTCATGCTGTGTGTGGTTGCTGGATTCCCTATAATAGTTTAGAAAAAATTGGTGTTAAGTTGCTGGGGCCTGAAACCATGACATATAGAAATGGCGCGCACTACCCCACCAATGTCCATTTCCGGCAACTAATATCACGCTCACTCATACGCAACCATCCGGCGCCGTCCAGCAGCGTGCAGTCACCGGGTCTCAGTAACTCAACACTTAGAACCCAAGCCCGGACACGTTCACCCTCCAACCCTTTTGCGCCAGAAACACCAGCTTCGACGGGTCATCATACACAACATGCTTCTCGTCGTCATGGCCGGCGTTCCACAGTACGTACAGCACGGCGTTCGGGTCCGTTTCTAGGTGCTGCTTCTCCGCGTCGGTGAACTCCAGCCCGGACATGTCGCACCTCGCCTTCACCTCTATCTTGCGCACCCTGCCGTCGGGGTGTTTGGACAGTATGTCATACCCTATACCACGCTTCTTGTGTACGTCCTCCGGCTCGAATCCATTCCTCCTTTCATCGTCCATGCACGCCCTCATGCCGAGCATCTCCGTGTCCGTCTTTGTGCGGCCGCCGGGAATGACGCGCACCCATCCCACCAGTCTTGGCTCGTCCAGCGACAGCCGGGTCTCGCGCTCGGCCTCGCCATCCAGCGCCTTCAGCTTGTTGGCAAGCTCGAGCCGTTCGTCGTCCAGCCGCCCGTGCTCCGGGTCCATCACGGACATCCCGCCCTGCCGTACCTCGATCTCGCGTATCCGCATCTCCAAGCCCCTGCGCCCCACCTCGGAGCGGATCTTCCAGAAAGCCCTCCTTCCGGCCATCAGCTCGTCCATCTCCCTCTGCGCCGCCCTGAAGACGTGGCCGACCAGCGCGTCACCGTCATATCCGGAATCGGGCTCCGCCTCGCCGTACGACATGCCGTCTAGTATATGCGGTTCCACCTCCGTAACACTCGCGCCGTCCGTATAATGCACCAGCAGCAGCTCGGCTGCTGCGTTGGAGTTTCCGTCCGTCACCCGCACCTCGTGGAATACGACCCACCCGTCCCGGCCCGAATCGTCAACGAACACCGAACCGTTGCGCAGGTCGTCAGCGCAGTTATGCAATACCCAATCGGATATGTGGCGGTACGCGGCGCCTCCCCTAGCCAGCTCCTTGGCCGGCGGGCCGGGCAGCGCCACGCGCCTCCTGTCGAGCGGGCCGCCCACTAGGTTCCCCGGTACGCTCAATACCGTGCCTGACCCGTCGCGCGACGCTCCCACCGAGCCACCCATCTCCGAGAACATCCGGCCTATTGCATTCACCAAATGCTCGCCGTCGGTCTTTTGCATCTCTATCTTTCTCATTCGGGAACGCACGAACTCTATGTCCACCGGGGTGCGGGCCAGCATCTGGTCGGCGTTTGCCGCCCGCCTAGCGGCCTCCTCGACGTTGCCCTCCACGTCCACGGCGCCCGCCCGCACCACCTCCTTCAGCATGCCGCCCATGTTTATGTCGACCAGCACCGTCCCCATTACGTCGAAGGTCTTGTATTGCTTGCCGATGTCCTCCAGCTTTGTGAAGAGCCTGTCCAGTACCTTTCCCTCCATCATCTCCGATGCCACGAGGTTGCGTATCTTGACGTTCCGCTTCTGGCCGTACCGGTGCAGCCGCCCCATGCGCTGCTCCAATGCTATGGGGCTCCACGGGAGGTCATAATTCACCATCCGGTGGCACCTGTACTGCAGGTTGATGCCCTCGCGGGCCGCGTCGGTGGCCAGCATTATGTGCTTCCTGCCGGAGTTGAAGTCGTCCTGCGCCTGCTGCCGAACGTCCATACCCATCGTCCCGTCTATGCGGCAGATGCCGCCGCCGGCCAGCCCGGCCTTGTGGATGTTCTCTTCAAGGTAGTCCAGCGTGTCGCGGTACTCGCTGAATATGAGCAGCTGGTCGCCGCCCAGGCTGCGCAGCTCGCCCAGCAGGCTTTCGAGTTTGGTGTCCG
Organism: Nitrososphaerota archaeon; assembly: GCA_016126025.1. Lineage (GTDB taxonomy): Archaea > Thermoproteota > Nitrososphaeria > Nitrososphaerales > Nitrosopumilaceae > VYCS01. The sequence continues at coordinate 8,636 of JAEFDA010000131.1, forward strand.
GTTTGGTCTCGGCGGCAATCTTGGCGGCCCCTATCAGCATGTCCAACTCCGCAAGCTCCGCCCCCAACTCGTCTTCGGTGCGACTTGCGGTAAAACCTTCCAATGCCTCCTCCTTGGCCATCTTGTCGCTGTCGGATAGATCGTAGATGTCATCAAAGTCGTAATCCGTATCTTGGTTGTCGCGCCGCTCCGCTATCTTTGTCCGGCGGCGCTGCAATGTCTTGAGCAGTGAATGGGTGCTTGATGCCATGCGCTTCTGTATCAGCAGTATGGCAAAGCCGGCCACCTTGTTGGCAAGCATCTCGCTGGCGGCGAACTGCCGGCGGACATAGGCGGTGACCGCCTTGTACATCCGGCGCTCGGCATCAGACATCTTGTACGTCAGCGACACCACCGAGCGGCCCTTGAACAGCGGCTCATCGTCCATCCCACGCATCTCCTCCTTGATGTGCCGCAGAAACAACCTGCGCTTCTTGGTCGCTATCTCGCCGTCCTCCATCTTCGGGTCGGAGAACTCGGCCGGCTCGAGCAGTTTGAGCAGCAGCCTGAAGTTTTCCGTCTTGCCGCGGTGGGGTGTGGCGGTCAAAAATATCAGGTGTTTGGAGATCTTGGACAGCGTTTTGCCTAGATTGTACCGGGCCGTGGACTTTTTTGCAGTGGCGTTGAGGTTGTGCGCCTCGTCCACCACCACCAAGTCGAAGCGCGCCTGTTCGAACATGGTACGGTGGTGCTCCGACTTTGCAAAGTCCATCGACGTGACCAGCACACCATCGTCTGTTATCCACGGATTGCCAGATACCTTGCCTGCCACTATGTGGCTAGAGATGTTGGCGAACTTGGCCAGCTCCGACTTCCACTGGGTCTTCAGCTGCGCGGGAACCACCACCAGCACGTTCCTGACGCGCCGCTGGAGCACCAATTCCTGGATGATGCGGCTTGCCACCGCCGTCTTGCCGGCCCCCGGCTCGTCGGCCAGAAGGAAGCGTATGGGGCCGGGTATGCCGGTGATGTGGTATATTGACTCGAGCTGGTGCGGCAGCGGGTCCGCGTTGCCGGCGATTCCGAGGTTGCGGGCGCGCTCGTGTCGCAGTATCGAGACGTAGGCGTGGGCCTTCCAGGGAATGCCGTACGTGTGCTTTACGATGTGCACGCCGTCCAGTTGGTCGGGGTCGTACATCTTGGTGCCCATGCCGTCCAGGGTGAGAAACATGACGCCGTCGCGACTCTTGGCGGCAAGCAGCCGCACCGGCTTGCCCCACAGCGGCCCAGCCAGCATGGTTCCAGAAGGCAGGCTAGGCAGGTCTGGCTGGCTTGGCATAGTGGTAGTTATGGGCATGGTGTGTATAAAATTACCACGTTGCACCCCTTGGCGGTCAAGCGCGGCCCAAATGCCAGACATCACCATCACCGTTCCTACCACGAGTAGCGGGTGTTTTTTGTGGTGCCCGGAGGTACACTGCCCAATCTGGATGGCAGGTGCGCCCATGTTGTCGACTGTGAGAGCTAACAGAGCGGAGCACCACATTGTCGGCGCGGAGTGGAAATGTAGGTTGATTACCACTATTTCCACTTCACACGCCTGATCAAGTGAGACCTGTATTTCCACTCCGGGTCACTTTTGTTACAGTTTGCTTCAGGTCACCAAGATGTTACAGCCCACGGATTAGGCGGCTGTTAAGTTAGTGTGACCTATACCGCGGAGAAAAAGTACGAGATCAAATCACCCCGGCATGCAGCAAACACGTCTTCGCCGCTGTAAAATTCTATGCGGACTGCTCAACATACATGCCAACCGTCGACAATGCCGGGTTTGCGGCAGGGTCCGGGCTGTTCGTCTCGGGATCCGAAAAGGCGCGCGCAGTGTCCCCCACGCGGTGCGCCAGCAAAGGTCCGGCCCTAGACCATCCGGTAGAGGTACTTTTCGATGTCCAGTACGGGAACCGATGAGCCGAGCCACCTGTCGACGTTCTCGTGATGCCGGCGACGGTCACGTACGGGATGTTCAGAACAGCGCGCTTCATTTGGCGCCAGACCTCCTCGATCGCGTTGAGAT
>JAEFDA010000041.1 GCA_016126025.1 Nitrososphaerota archaeon
AAGGATAGACGCGGCCGGCGCGACGTTTGCGTTCCCGCTTCTGGACCTGTGGAGGGTGAAGTACCAGGAGGTCGAACCCAGCGTCACCTTCAACTACCAGTCCATAGGCAGCGGCGGCGGCGTGAAGAACCACATTGAGAAGACCGTCAACTTTGGAGCGACCGACGCGCCCCTGACCGATGCCGAGTACGGTGCGGCACCCGGAACCATAACCATACCGGAGATGATCGGGGCCATATCCATAGCATACAACATAGAAGGCGTCAAGGGCCTGAACCTCTCCGAGGAGGCCCTCTGCGGCATGTTCTTAGGCACCATAACGAACTGGAGTGATGGGGTGATAGCCAAGGACAACCCGAACGCCGAACTGCCCGACGCCGAGATAGTGACGGTGCACAGGTCCGACGGCTCCGGAACCACATTTGCGTTCACCTCATACCTCTCCAAGACATGCCCCGCGTGGGACGAGCAGGTAGGCGCCGCAAAGAGCGTGCCCTGGCCCGTGGGGCTTGGCTCCCCCGGAAACGAGGGCGTGGCCGGAACCATCCGCAGCACCGACAACTCCGTCGGCTACGTCACCCTGGCGTACGCCTTCCAGAACGACATGGAGACGGCCAACATACAGAACGGCGACCACACCAACTTTGTCGAGCCATCAATAGAGACGGCCAGCGCCGCGTCCGGTTCGGCCGCGTTCTGGCTGCCCGGCGCCGAGGAGAGCTGGAGGGACGTGGATCTGCTGGCAGCGCCAGGATTCAACTCGTACCCCATCACCAGCTTCTCGTACCTGATACTCCACCCCGACTTGGGCGAGGTAAGATCAATAGACGACAGGGCCCAGGCGCAGGCTGTCATAGACATGATAGCATGGATGATCACCGACGGCCAGCAGTACAGCCCACAGCTGTTGTATGTGCCCGTCGCCGACACCGTCAGCAACATAGGCCTGAAGGGCCTGGCGCAGATAACCTACAACGGCGAGAAGCTGTATACGGGCGCCACCAGCGTCTGGGAGAGCGATACCAGCTCCGGCGCCATCGACGACTCCATAGCAGACCTCCACGCGCAGTACGCCGACGGTGTGATAGACCAGTCCACCTTCCTCCACCTCATGGCGCAGATTGCAGAACTGTACGAGCTCTACGAGCAGGATCTCATCGACGACGACAGGTTGGCCGATGCCCTGGCAAACATGATACAGCCCAGTACAGTACGCATCGAGGACGCATCCGCCGGTGACGGCGGAACCATAGACGACTGGGTGCGCGTCACCGCCGGCTGGTGGGTTGACGGCTTGGTGAGTGATGCGGAGTTTCTGGCGAGCATAGAGTACCTGATAGAGCGCGGCGTCATAACCATACGGTAGTGGCACCGCCAAAGCCTCCATACTCAGAACCCGTCCACAATCAGGCGCCGGGCCGACCTTGGATTTGGCCGGATTGTAGTATCGCTCCCTTGCAGGCGCGGGCCCGTCAGGGGCCTGCCCTGGCCCGGTGTGGCATATTGCGGCGCACCTCCGCTGCGGGCCCCGGCACCTACGGCGCAGATACGGAGGGATGGGTACGGCTGGGTTGACGCGCAGTCGGGTCCATTTGAACGCCCCACTTCTTCCAACATGACGCCATTTCTTTTCCCCCCCGTCCCTTGATGGCCGCCCTAGCCACGTGGGCCTGATTGGTGGTGCTACTGCTGGCACCGTCGGATGTCGGTGTCTGGCGATCTTCCGAGGGGCGATTCCTCACACGACTGAGCGGCATTCGCGACCGCCACACACAATATAAAAAAATCCTGCACATCTTATTGCCCATATAGCGATACGGTGCCAACAGACCATCCGTAACGGCATTGCGTCCGTGTAGTCTATAATCTGGTCGCGTTTGTATCCCGCCCATTACGGGACGCAATGGAGAAAACCATTGCAATCACAACCACATCCATACTGCTCACCGCCGCGATCCCTCCATGTACGGGGCGGGAGCGGCGCCCGCATACGCGCAGACGGACAACGCAAGGATAGACGCGGCCGGCGCGACGTTTGCGT
>JAEFDA010000158.1 GCA_016126025.1 Nitrososphaerota archaeon
TACAACTTTTTCCGGCCGCATACGGCTCTGGGCGGCAGGATGCCCGCCGAGGCGGCGGGCATATGCGTGGAGGGGAAGGACAGGGTGCGGACCCTGCTTGAGGCCGCGGCGGCGTAAACTGCCATTTCCGTGTACATGCAGGAGGCCGTCGGCGACGCATGCATGGCAATCTTTCTGGCGGAATGGTCGCGCATGGCGCGCGTTTTTGCGGTCCACACGGACTGCGGGACGGTGTCAGGCGTCCAGTCCACAATCCAAGGTCCCGCGCCAACCCATATCGTGCAGAAAACACAAGACGACTCCCGGACTTGGACGTGTCTATTCCATCCTGTCCCATCAGCCGCTAATGCAACAACGCCTTGTGGTTCAGGGTGGACGTGCCATCCGAGAATCATGTCGCTTAGGCGAGACTAATGATGCGCGTGGAGACTGCAGCAAGATGCATAGACTGGGCGAAAAGATGAAGCCGAAGCTTACGGACAGGGGCATCCGGTATGCCATCCGGCAACTGAAGAAGGGCAGGGGCACCCGGGTGGTGGCCGAGGAGCTCGGCGTGACGCAGAGACACGTCCAGAGGCTGTGGGCCGAGTATCTCAAGACTGGAAAGACTCACGTACAGCGCCCTGCCGACAGGCCAGCTGCCCCGAGCCGTCCGAGGCGATCCAAGCCGTACTGGACATCCATGGCCGCAAGCCGGAGGGCGTGGTCCGTACGGCCAAGAGGCTGCGCAAGGAGGGATGTGATATAAGCCACTATAGGACATATGAGATAATGAAGTCCAACGGCATGCCGCGACGAGTTGCAATAGTTGGCGGGGGCGTTTCGGGACTGGGCGCGGCGTGGGCCCTCCATCACAGCCAAGACAAGTTCGACTTTGGACTGTTCGAGGCCGGCCCCCGGTTGGGCGGAAACGCTGTCACGGTGTCCATGCCGCAACAGGATGGCGGGACCATCCCGTTTGACATCTCGGTGACCGCCTGCATCCCGTCTGTCTACCACCACATCATATTGTTGATGAGACAGTTTGGCATCGATCTGGTGGACACCAAATTCAGCTACAGCGTAAAGTATGGTGATGGCATCTACGCTCATGACCTGGACTCGGACCTCCGGCGACAGCTACAACCCGAGATAGCCAAATTCCAGAGGGTACTGGGCCGTCTGCAAAAGGTGGGCTGGCTGACCCGCTCCAAGTCCAAACTGCTGAACTCCCTCAACCCGTTCAACTATATCAGCATGGGGACCGTCCTCAATATGGGGGGGTTCTCCGACGACTTCCGGTACAAGGTACTCAAGCCGATGTTCGTCAACTTTGTGCTGGCAACCAACATCTTTGACATGCCGGCGGCCCTGTTCGCGAGATATCTGGAGTTCTTTGATATCGAGCGGGCGACGCCCATGCAGACGTGGGAGGGCGGGACACGGCGCATCTACGACCACCTGACTGCTGATTTTCGTGATAAAATCTACCTCAACCGACCGGTGCGCAAGGTGTACCGGAGGAAGAACGAGGTGGTGATAAAGGACGAACACGGCGACCAGGAGACGTACGACGGGGTCATCTTCGCGTGCAATGCAGACCAGACCTTGGAGATATTGGATCGGCCAACACGGCTGGAGCGGTACATCCTGTCATCCATCAGGTATGACAGGACGCTCCACCACACCGCGGTCGTCCACTCCGACCCGTCCGTCTTGCCGAACAACGAGGCCAAGCCGCTATCTACCCGGAGCAACCACATACAACAGTATGGCGAACCGCCTGACAACTACGAGATCACCTACATCATGCACAACCAGCAGCCCTGGGCCAACCGGTCCGACAGGCCTTGCTTGGTCACCTACAACCCGACAACCCCGATAGATGGCAGCAAGGTGATAACAACCCGGTCGTTCCAGCATGTGGTGCATGACGTCCGGCACGTCGCTTGGCTGGCCCCCCTGCTCCAGTTAATACAGGGCAGGCGGCATACCTGGCACTGCGGGGCGCACATCTTGGTAAACAGTCAGGAGACATGCTTCGCCACCGGACTG
>JAEFDA010000125.1 GCA_016126025.1 Nitrososphaerota archaeon
ACGCTTGCAGCGTCGCACGCGCTGATTGCGGCGGCGGGGCTGGGGTTGAGCTCAATCTGGATCGGAATGATCGACGAAGAAAAGATAAAGTCGATCCTTGGGACAAGGCTAAGGCCGTCTTCGATTCTTTGCATCGGGTACCCGGACAAGAAGAAGCCCCCAAAGTCAAGGCGAAAACTGAAGGAATTGATTGAGGTCATAGAGTAGGCGGACCCGGCCCGCGAAGCCGAATGCTGCATGGTACCGGTCATGAACCATGCCGGCTGCAACCCGCTTTCTGACTTTTATCCAGACAGTCTCCATACATGCCCATGAATGGGATAATCGACCATACCTCAGATTGCGTCTTGGATCTTGCCAGCCCCCGGAGGCTAGCCATCCCGCTCAAACCGCTTGAAAAAGCCTCCGTGCCCACCGAACCTACAGCGTCCATCCCAAATGGATGTATATGATCGGGCCGCGCATGCCGTCCCATCAACATCTCGGCGGTTGGCGGCATCAAAATGCGCGACGGTAGAACCGTATGGCGCGTGGCCGGCCACGTGATCAAGCCCGCCCCGAATCGATCCAAAACCGGGCCATGACACACTGGGCGCACACTGTCAGGGCCGGCGAGACGCCACGGCACGGCCTGCACGGGGCAGAAACTGGATTGATGGTCCATATTTTTCACTCCGCCCAGACCGCCTGCGTTTCCTCCCTGCACGGTTGATCGTGCCGGGCCCCAGCTTTCACCCCGGGCGCCATCCGTTCCGGGCGCCGCCAATGCGCCGGTCCATATACTCGTAAACTTTATAGTATATACTGTATTGCACCGTACTGTGAAACCAAAAGAAAGTACCGCGTGTGATCTGGCCACGCGGCACGAGCCCGCTCGGCTGGTGAGGCCGTCCAAGTACAGGAGGGAGTCCTGACGGCCCGTTGCATGTGCCCCCGGCCCTCCCCAGTGCTCGACCCCCACGCGGGCGAGAGCATCTGCGGGCGGTGCGGTACGGTGATGGAGTCCGGGCTGGTCGAGGCGCAGGACGCCGGCTCTCTGGATGCGGGACGCGAGGACTACGGGGTGGGAACCATCCTGCCGGGGGAGGCGGGCGCCCCCTCGATGGCAGCCCGGAGGGGCAGGCGCGCCGCGCGCCTCGGCCGCCTTCTAGACATATTGCGCCGCATGCTGGAGTCGGTGGGCGCCGGCGAGGCGGTGGCCGAGGAGGCGTACGCCATGTGCCGCAGGCTGGCGGCCTCCGGCCACGCCGCAGGACGAGACGCCACGGCCGTGTCCGCGGCCATACTGATGCTGGCCTGCCGCACGCGCGGGCGCGTCCTGAGATGGGGCGAGATCCCCGGCACCGCAGACAAGACGCGCCGCATAATGAAGGTGTACCGCGAGCTGCAGTACGCGTCCATATCCGCCCCCGTCCACTACACCGAGGCGCTGGTCTCCCGGCTGTGCACCGACCTGGACCTCCCCGTGTCCGTGGCCCGGAAGGCCATATCCATACTGGACGGGATGAGGGCGGCCCGACTCACCGACGGCAAGAAGCCCCAGTGCGTGGCCGCGGCGGTGGTGGCGCTGGCCGGGGGAGGCCGCGCGCCCACCAACCGGGAGGTGGCCGGCGCCGCCGGCGTCTCCGAGCCGGGGCTGCGGAACCTGCTGTCAGCCTGGGGGCGGGCGGGCCGGTGAGGTTCGCCAGCGTGCGGCCCGGCACGGCCGTCTCCGGCCTGCTGCTGGATTTGTTTTGGCCCGGCGGGGGGCGCACCCATTCTGTCCGACCCGACACCCTAGAGAGGGCGGCGCGGAGGGCCAAGCGGATGGGGCTGATCCGGGGAACTCCCGGGACGCGCCTGACCACATCGGGCCGGTGGCACTGCGTGGCGCTGCACATGGGGGTCTCCGTTCCCGAGCTGGCGGCGCTGGCCTGCATATACGCGCAGGTGGGCGCGTGGGAGGGCGAGCCGGCGCTGGAGCGTCCGGGGAGGTGTGCTTTTGCCGTGCGGGACCCGGGCGCCTTCGCCCCCGACACGTACCGCACCGCCACCATACGGGACATATACAACCGGCTGGTGATGAAGGGGCTGATACGGTACGGGGGCAGCAGCGGGACGGTCACACTGCCACACCATGTGCGGGAGCGGCTGGAGCCGTACGCGGCGGACCTGGCGGCCCTCCTGGATGAGGCGCGGAAGGGACACAACAAGTCTGGCCGTGGGGCTTAGCACCGCGGCGGCGCGGCCCGCGGCGGGAACACCATCCAATATTGAAGAGCATGTGTGGGCCGCCGTACCGCAGCCAGATCCGCGTAAAATCCCTTGTTTTCTATTTTAAATCCAATTTGTGTATATCCTCCATTATAGTAGGTATCCTGAACGGCGCCGGGTTGGCAATCAGCCCGCACCATTCCAGAAAGCATGGCCTCGCACTTTAGTCTGATGTTTTTTGTGGGCTGTAACGTTATTGGGGGTGATGAAGCGCCCTGTAAGCGTTAATGCTCCACGCGCCAGCAGCGAGTTATATACGGCCGGTTCCTGCGTTTGGCATGGACAGGCAGTCAATCATGTCGGCTGCCGTCCCGGCGGCCGGCATACGCGGCATGGGTGGGCGCGCCCGAGCGTCGGTTGAAGCAATACAAGAGGCGCTGCCATCCAATCCCGATACGGTGGCGGCGTACGTGACCGGCTCGCACGCCCACGGCACCGCCACCGAACGGAGCGACTTGGACATATACCACATAGTCAGGCATGGCAGGTGGAATCAGGATCACTACGACATAATCAGTGGTGCCGTGGGAGACCGCATGAAGGTTGACGTGGTCGTTGACTCAATGGAGTCCTTTGGCAAGTCCGTCAACATGTTACGGGAGTTTTGAGTATTGGGCGACGCACGACGGTATTGTGATATATGAAGACGGAAGCGCCGACTGGCGCGCCATACTTGATGTGATGCGTGACATGCACCTGCCGGACTGCTCGAAGCGGTGGCTGGAGTTTGCGGGACGGTGCATGGATGATGCGGACGCATACGTGTGCGATGGCTGGCTGGACAATTCATTCCCGTGCATATTGTACCGGAGGGCCGTAACCGCCTCCGTCATGGCCGCTCTCACACACGACAACATACGATTCAAATTCACCAAGCGGCTGGCAGACATGGCCGCCCTGCTGCGTGACCGCTCCATAGTACGCGGCCACCGGCTGGACATGGTGGATGCATGGGTGCCGTCCGCGCTGGACGGGAACGGGCCCGCGGCCGCGGACACGCAGGCCGGCGCGCGTATGGCGAGATACATACATCGCGCCGTAACGGAGTATTGTGGAGAGTGACCAAAGACCCACTCAACATTGACTGTTGGGATGCTTCCGATATGCACGCAAAAATAAAATCCCTGAACATAATGGCAGGCTACGCTTTTGATAGGTCGGGAGAAATACTCGCTGCATTGCGGGTGTTGAGGGGGCGTCTTAGTGCTCTTGGTGAAGAGATGTAGACCAGAATCGGTGCATTAACGGCTCTTGGAATAGGCCCCATTCCACACCAGAAAACATGGTTGGTGACGCGAAAAATATCTATAGTACCAGCATTTTCGGGCCCCATGCAAAGATCGCCTGCGGTATCTTGTATGCTGCTCGTGGCCGTGGCAGTGGCGGGCACGGCAGGATACGCCACGGCGGAGGCCGGGGTCAGCCTGGACAGCGTGACGTTCATCAAATATCCCGACGGCGTCCCGGCGCTCGAGGCGGTGAGCAACGGCACGCTGGACATGCACACGTTCCAAATCCCCGCAGATATGGTAAGGGACGCAAGGGGGGACCGAAACCTACAGGTCTTTCGCACGTCGGGGGCCGTGGTCTATACCGTAACGGCCAACCCGGCGGACGCAGACGAACAACCGTTTAACCCGTTCTCCATCAGGGAGGTGCGCTACGCCCTGAATTATCTGGTGGACCGCGACGGGATAGTCCGCGAGATACTCGGCGGATCCGGCACTCCGCTGTTGTCCGCCATCTATCCCCTGCACCCGGACTATCCGCTGGTGCACAGGCAGCTGGACGAGCTGGACATATCGTACGACCCGATACTTGCCGACAGGATGATATCTGCGGCGCTTGAGTCCGGCGGCGCTACAAAGGTGGCTGGCAAGTGGTTGTACGGGGGGAGCCCCATAGAGATAACGGTGTCGGCGAGCGACGGGCCGGTGCTTGCCGCCATAGCCGGGCTGCTCATAGCGGAGCTTGAGGAGATGGGGTTCGTGGTGGAGCGCAGGGACCTCGACCTGGCGGGCGCGTTCGCGGTAGTGTACGGCTCAAACCCTGCCGACTTTGAATGGCACCTGCACGTGGAGTCGTACGGCGGGTTCACCGTCCAAAAAGAGAGCAGGGGGACCCTGGCCAGCTTTTATGGCCCGTGGGCCGGCCACGTGCCCGGCTGGGCAAACCCCGACTACTGGGGATATGAGAACAGGCTGCTGGACGACCTCACATATGCCATATTCGCAGAGGACTTTGATTCTGCGGAGGAGAGGGCGCGCCTCATCCATGATGTGGTAGACGAGGGAGTCAGCGAGGCGGTGCGCACTTTCATCGCCGTGGAGCACATAAACTTCGCAGTAAACGAGAACGTGTCGGGGGTGGTGAACGCGCCCGGCACGGGGATCGCCTCCAGGTACACGCCCATCAACGCGCAGACCCCGTCGGGGAACCTGAACGTGGGGGCCCAGCACATCACACAGTCCTCGTGGAACCCGGTGGGCGGTTTCCGGGACACCGACGCATACGCCATATGGAACATACTCAGGGATCCCGCACACTCGTCCAACCCGTTCACCGGCGACCTGATGCCGGTGCGGGCAGGCTGGGAGGTGGAGACCGAACCCGGCGGCGGACTGGACATTCCAGATGATGCGATCCTCTGGAACCCGCTCACCCACGTATGGGAGAGCATACCGCCCGGGAGCCAGTCCACCAGCAGGGTCACCCTTGATCTTTTGATGAGCAACTGGCACAGCGGACCGGCGATGGACATCAACGACATACTGTACCCGCTGTACTTTCACCTGGAGCACGAGTCCCAGCACGAGGGCCACGATCACCCCAGCGCGGGCAGGCCCCAGCCCAGCGTACTCACAGACGCGCTCCAGGCCGTCAGGGTGGTCGATAACGACACCATAGAGGTCTACCTGAACTATACGGGCGACGAGGACGATATCGCCAGACTCGCCTCGCTCTGGAGCAGCATTCCCTGGGAGCTGTTCGCGGCGATGGAGGCGGCCGTCCTGGACGGCAGGACGGCGTTCTATACGGATGAGGCGCACGGCACCAGCTGGCTCTCGATGCTCGACCGCGCCGACTCGGAGCTGCTGCGGGAATACCTGGAGCAGTTCATATCAGAGGAGTACGTGCCGCCGCAGCTGCTGGACTCGGGGCCGGACTATGCGATATCCAGGTACGCCTCCACGATATCCTGGATCGAGCAGAGGGGGCACTCGGTGATCAGCAACGGGCCGTTCTATCTGGATACGTACTGGCCGGAGAACGGCACGCTGCGGGCGGCGGCCTACGCCGACGGGTCGTACCCGTTCGGGCCCGACCACTGGAGGTGGCTGGCCGGAGAGGGGACGCTGGAGGGCGACATACTGGTGGGCTCGCTGGCGCCGCGCACCGGCGGCGCCCACAGGTACGGGGCGGACATACACGAGGCCTCGAGGCTGGCCGTGGCGGACTTTAACCATTATTTGGAAAAGCGCGGGGAGCCGTGGCGCCTGGAGCCGGTGCGCTTTGACACCATGACCGACCCCCAAGTCGCACTCCAGCGCCTGGAGATGCTGCATGACATGGGCATCAGAATAGTGGACGGCCCGGCCCTGGACTACGGGTCTGTGGTGCTCGACTTTGCCAACGACAACGATATGGTGCTGCTCAGCTGCTGCTCCTCCGCCCCCTCGCTCGCCATAATGGATGACGCGCTCTTCCGCCTGCTTCCGGACCAGACAAGACACGGCGCGGCCATCGCCGCCCTGATGTATGAGGAGGGCATAAGGGCCGTGGTTCCGGTGGGGATAGACTCCCCGTGGGCCACGGAGCTGCTCTCCGCGGCTACGGCGGAGTTCGAGAGGCTGGGCGGGACCGCCGCCGCAACCACAACCTTCGCATCAGCGGACTACACCGAGGCGACCGCGGCCCTGGACGGTATGGTAAACGAACAGATAGACGACAACCGGATAGACAGGGTGGCCGTGCTGTACGTGGGGTTCGGCGAGGCGCCCGATTTCCTGAACGCCGCATCACACCACAAGATACTGGGGGATGTGAGGTGGTTCGGGGCCGACCAGAATACCGCCTCGCCCAACGTGCTTGATGATGCCGCCGCCACCGGGTTCGCCAAGAAGGTGGAGTTTACGGTGGTGCAGCCGGCAGTCCAGGACAACCCCACAAGCGAGAGGGTCCACTCCATAGTGGGCGGGCATCTGGGCAGGGAGCCCAGCCCGTATGCCGGCATAGAGTACGATGCCATCTGGATTTTGGGCCTCTCCATCCTGTATGCCGGCAGCGCCGACGGCGCCGCGGTGGCGGAGGTGCTGCCCGAGGTGGCCTCCGGATACGTGGGCGCCCTGGGCTCCACCGCGATGACCCCCGTCGGCGACCTGTCCGATATCGACTATGTGGCGTGGATGATCGAGGGCGACCGGTGGCAAGCCGCAGACTAGATGCGGCGCAGCGGGTTTGTGCATTTCGGTCTTTGGCCTGAAACTCCGCCGAACGCCCGGCGGGCTGGGGCCCCTCGCCCTGCCGTACGGCACGACCGCGCGCAGCCCCCGGCAGCGATCCGGATAAAATTTCACCAAGATGGTACATGCCGTGCCCATATGCGCCATATTATTGGGATCATCCATAATTGGCCCAGCCTGATATTGGCCAAGCATGGATGCAGGCTGAACGGGGTATTGTGAATGTCCTCAATTTTATCGCCCGATGTTGCAACCGCTGCGGTGTACGGCGCCGGCGGGCATCCCATGGTGCCAACTCGGTTTAAAATTCCCACCACATACAAATACAATTCCCGCAAAACAGGGGCGTGTCAAAAATTATCCCGGCAATACTTTTGGTCTCCGGTATCATCGCCGCCATCATCATGGCGAACCCGGCATACGGCCACAGGCTGATCAGCCACGACGGCGCGCACACGGACTTTGATTCTGCCTTACAGATACCCGACCACCGCATCTCCTGGGCGGTCTACGACGATTTGGGCGCGGGAGGGGCAAAGTTTTACGCGTTTGATGCGGAACGCGGGGATCCGTTCTACGCGGGCGTACTGGTTCCCAAGATGGACGGGCTGGAGGAATATTCGCCGTCGCTCTTTGTGGTGAGCCCCACAGGGCTTCGGGGACAGCCGGGCCCGTTTGAAGCCTGGCCGAACGCCGAAAGGTTTCCGTACGAGGGGAAATTTCCCGGAGATGAATTCTACGAGCCCTTCGGCCAGGTTACCTACTGGGAGAGGCAGGAGGTCAGGGCCCACCTTCCCGCCGAGGGGGAATATTTTATCGTGGTCGTGGACGAAGGGGGCCGGGACGGAAAATACGCCCTGGCGATAGGCACCATAGAAGACTTTTCCGGTGAAAACCTCCTTGCCGTCCTGCCGATGGCATGGCTTGAGACGAAGCTGTTTGTTAACGACTACCTTTCGGTGGGGATGGCCCTTTTGGCGCTGGCGGCGGTACCCGCCGCTATAGTGCTGGCCGTCATCAGGAAAAGATCACGCCGGAATATTCCAAGAATTTAACGATGCCGCGGCGCGCCCGCCGTTCCGTTGGCTGTACGACGCATGGCCGGACCGGCCGGGCCCTTTTAACCCAGTCTGGCGCTGCGCCCGTGTACCGCACCCCGGCGCTGACCGCCATAACCGGATCCATAATAGCCATGGCGGTGGCCGCCTCGGGAGCCGCCGCCTTCCACCACGCCACGGTACCGCAGGATGTCCCCCCGCCGTTCCACCTGGACATACGGCTGGAGTCCCTCCACGACGGGCACCCCCAGGTATATGTGGAGATGGCCGTCACGCATGCCGACGGGCCGGTCTGGGTGGGGGGCTCCCTGGAGCGCACCGTTCCCGCATACCAGGCGCGGGGCGGCATGCTGGTGTACGAGGGCCTGCTGAACGCCACCGCCCCCGTATACTCCGGCGACATACTGTACGTAATAGTGTACCACCCCTCCGGCGAGCACGTAGCGGAGGCCCCAGTATGGTGAGGCTCCCGGGCATAGGCGAGGTCACCGGGGCCATAATGCTGACGGTGTCGTTCGCGGCGGCCGCCTCGGTACTCTTCGTATCATTTCAGGACAGGATGGGCGAGATGGAGTGGGCGTCGGAGCTGCGCATGGAGTCGTCCCTGCGGCTCGCCGCCGAGCTGGTGGCCGCCGGGCCGGTGCGGTGCGGCGACGGCTTTCTGTTCCACAACTACTCCCCGCGGCCCCTCACACTGGGCGACATATCCGTGTACGGGGCGTCTGCAGGCCACACATATGGCGCCAACGTCTCATATGTGGACCTGGCGGGCGCGCCCATATACATGCTGGAGGGCGGCCGTTCCGCCTGGGTCCGCACCGAGGCGCCCTGCCCCCTGGTGGTGGTGACGCCGGCCGGCGCCCACATCCGGGTGGGGGGTTGACCGCCATACCATATGTGGCGCTGGTACTGCTGCTCGCGTGGGCTGCCATACCGCACATACACGCCGAGGAGTCCTGTGCGGTGGATGTGGACGGCCGGGCCGTATACGACCGCACAGATACGGACGGGAACCCGCGGAACAACCCCGACCATACGGTATACCCCAACGATGTGTTCGGCTTTGAGTTCTCGTACCGCTTCAGCGGGGGGTGCATAGACCCCCATGTGGGGACGGTGCGGGACTGGGGCGCCGTACAAAAGTCCGGCGTGTCGGGGCCGGAGGGCCGGGCCGTCCCGGGCGGATCCGGCGCCATACATGGCGATGGCACCATACTGGTGGGGCCGGCCAACGAGTGCCACGGGGCGCCGCCGGCCGGCGGCGGCGGGGAGGACGGGTACGACACCGCATTCGGGGAGCCCCGGCGCTGCGGCGGGCTCTCCCTGACGGTGTGGGCGTACAGGCTGGTCTGCGGCGAGGTGTGCCGGCTGGTGCGGGTCTCGACCACCGACACCATATCCCCGGAGGTGGTGGCCCCCATCACGCATGTCAACCTGGAGCGGCACATGCTGTATGACATGCAGGGATACCCGGCCGTCAACCTGGATACGACATACTATGCTTGGGACCCGGCCGGCATAATACACCGGGCCGTATTCGAGCACAAGGACCACAGGGACGGGACCATATCATTCCGGTACGACAGGGAGCACCCCATGTTGCACGAGGAGGGCGGCTTCGGCTGCGATAGCACGTGCCGTACACACCTGGAGCCGCGGGACACACCGGTGGGGACCGGCTTTCTGCCATATCCGGGCAGGTACGGGAACGGCGAGGGGGCATACGCGTATGCGGCGCCCTCCGGCATATCGCCGGGCACACATACTGTCACATACCGCGTGACCGTACTGAACGAGGGCGTCCCGATAAACTCCCACCATAACTCCACCCACGTCGACATAGTGGGGTATGATCCCGTCTTTGCGCACCACCCCTACACGGTACTCTCCGACGGGGCGCCGCGGTCCTACTCGGACCGCCAGGGCGTGCTGCTCCGGTACGAGGGCTCGGCGGATACGGATGGCACAATACACCCCGACCGCCGCGCCAAGATAACCAACTTTTACCCGCATACGGTGGCGCGCTCCGCGTCCACCCTGGTGGAACCTTACACCGTACAGCGCCACATGATAGAGTGGAACTCCACCTGGGCGCCCCCGCATACGGGGGGGTATGATACGGCCGTGGAGCGCTTCACGGGTGTGATGGACGGCTCGCCGTCCCTGCCGGCGCACCCCCTCCACACCACATCGCCGGGGGGCTGCCCCCATACCATGCCGGCGCGCCACCACCCCTTCGGGTGCCACGCCATGTTCCTGTATGCGGCGCACGGGGCGGTGCGGTTCTGGCAGGACATACACCACGACATTGTATCGGAGAGGCCCCACAAATGGTACGAGAACGTCACCACGCACGTGGGCCTGGCCTCCGACGACTGGGCCGGCCGCACACAGCACATACTGTTCAACTACACGTACGTGTACCCCCGCGCCCTGCTGGCGCACAACTTTACCATGGTGTCATTACATGATATCCCGCTGGAGGCGCATATCGCGCCGTATGGCGGCACGTCTGGGGATGATGCGCCGGGGCGCACCGTCATGGATACGGACCGGTACGTATACGAAAAGACCCTGTATGACACCGGCGACCACACCATGGCCGAGATGGCCGCCTCCGAGGTATACCAGACCACACAGTATGGCGCCGGGACGGGCAGCCTGCGCATGTCCCTGAACAAGACGGCGCTCCAGTTCTGGGACGGGGCGCTGGCCGTACGGGGATATGGCTCCATATTTGAGATGGAGATGCACGAGGCGCTGGAGTTTGGGGCGCACCACACGTTCCGGCTGTCGGCCGGCCCCCACACCCGGCAGTTCGTGG
>JAEFDA010000021.1 GCA_016126025.1 Nitrososphaerota archaeon
GGATTTCGGCGCCCCGGTTTGTGCGCCCCCGGCAGGCGCCATTCGGCGCCTGCGCTGCGGCCCTCTAACAGCCGCAAGATGTCCGATAAAGTTGATCTCTGCCGTCCGGTGAGGCGGCCGTCGGCCCCCGCATCCCGCAGCATGCCCAGCGCGACTGGCAGCGTGACCCCCCGTCCCGGGTCGTCCCGGCCCACCCATTCCATGACGATGGCCGTGACGGTGCGGAACAGTATGTTGGCGCCCGCGTTGCCGTCCCGCTCCCGAATGGAGCGGCACGGCTGGCACCACAGGTTGCGCACGCCTCTCCGTTGCACCACGGCGCGCCTCAGTCTCTTGCCGCACCCCAGGCAGTTGGCGGACGTGCCGGCTGGGTCCACGCCGCGGTGCGGCAGCCCCTCCGACTCCAGCGCGTCTACCACGGCGCGCCTCCTCTGACCCGTATTCAGTATGGTCTTTTGCCGGCCGCGCGCGAACGGGGACATGGTGCCGTTTTTGGTGTACAGCCGGTGTATGCCCAGATCCTCGTACCCCACTCCGCACCCGGCCGAGGCAAGGGCGCGCGCCTCCCTGCCCATGTGGTCGCGGGTCTGGTTTTTGTATTTGCCCCACGCCTTCTGTGTATATTTTGCCATGATGCGGGCATCACCGCGCCGCTTCACCCTCAGTATCTTGCCGCACGCCGCGTTGTACTGTTTGGCATAGTCGTTCCACACCACAGACACCATGCCGTTCGCATACGCGTAGGTGTTGTTCTTTGCGTTCATGTCCACCCCTGCCCAGGATACGGGCTCGCGGTCGGGCACGTCCCTCTCATACCGGACATGTATCTCGTCCCCGGTGAGCAGCACCGTCTTTGGCCTTATGCCGGGTTTTGTGAGCCGCTCCACCATATACGGCGGCACCCGAAACGCCATCCAGGGCTGGTCCGGTCGCCCCCTACCGTATACGGCCACGTGTATCGCCGGCGCGCCGTCCCACCGCCGTGCCGTACAGTCGAACGCCAGCTCGAAGCAGTCGGTCTGCGCCGCCGCATCGTGGTAGTGCGGGGCGCGGGCGTGCGGGTCCATGCGTTGGTTGGTGCGCCACGCCCTGTGGCTGCCGTATACGTCCCGTATGATATAGTCGGCGAAGCGTGACTGGTAGATGCCGGTGCGGTGTATGGCCATGCGGTACAGCTCTTTGCCGCGCACCCTCCTGCGGTACCCCTTGGCGGTGTGATTGGAGGCGGCGTTCACGTAGTGGAGCAGGCCGCCCAAAAGGCGGCCGTTGCGGTGCGCCACGTGTATGGTGCGGACTATGGTGCCCATGTCGCATATGGCGCGGAATCCAATATTAATGGTACATTACCTATGTGCTGCCGAATTGTATCCGTATAGTATGGACTATCTTATGCGTTCGAATTACGCATGAGGTCTTATACGGAGTCTTGGTATGGCCGTATCTCACCGGTTGGATCCTATGGCCTTATGACCGCCCGGCCCATGATCTTGTGGTGCCGGAGATCCTCCAAGGCGGCGTTGGCCTCCTCCAGCGGATACCTCTTGGATATCACCGACTTGATCACCCCGCGCCGGGCCAACCCTATCAACTCCACCATGTCGTCGTAGTTTCCGGTGTATGCCCCCTGTATGGTTATTGACTTGAGGGGTATGGTGACCAGGGATATGTCCAAGGATCCGCCAAAGAGCCCCACCAGCACCAGGTTGCCCCTCTTCCGCAGTATGTCTATGCCCATCTTGGCGGTGGCGGTGGCGTTGACAAAGTCCACCACACTGTCGGCGCCCAAGCCGCCGGTTGCGGCCCTTATGCGGTCGGCGGTGTCCTCGCTGCCGGAGACGAGGGTGTGGTGGGCTCCCAACTCCCTGGCCAGCGCCAGCTTCTTTTCGTCCAGATCCACGCACAGTATGGTAGCGTCAGTGATCGCCCTGGCTATCTGTACGCCCATCAGCCCCAGCCCGCCGGCTCCGATGACGACCAGGTTCTCCGGCGAGTTGGCGTTGGCCTTCTTTATGGCGGTGTATGCGGTGAGCGCCGAGCAGGCCAAGGACGTGGCCGACTCGGGGTCCACGCCGTCCAGCCGGGCCAGGTACTTGTGGTGCGGCACCAGCAGGTAGTCGGAGTATCCGCCGTTCTGGAAGACTCCCAGCGAGCGGGGCGTATCACACAGGTTCTCGTTGCTGGCCCGGCAAGCGGGACAGGATCCGCACCCGACCCACGGGTACACCAGAACCTTCTCGCCGGCGCTGTACCCGCCGGACTCCTCACCGGTGAGGTATACCTCGCCGGACACCTCGTGTCCGGGGGTCACCGGATACTTGACCCCGCGGTCGGTTACCTTCATGAACGTGCCGTCCCCCAGATCGTACCCGCCCTCCCACAGGTGCAGGTCACTGTGGCAGACGCCTGTCGCCGCGACCTTCACCAGCACCTGCGGTCCTTGAGGGGAGGGATTGTCGGCGTTCTCCAGCTCTAGAGGCCGGTTGGGGCCTGTGATCCTCGCGGACTTCACGGGGGCTATCTTCTGAATTTTCAATATAAGAGTTGGGAAGCCAGATCAGAGCCTGCACGCGTTCATACCGCCCAGCCGGAAACATTGACCGGCCCGGCCTACAACCGGCTCGTACCCCGACGCCCCAGTGTGAAGATCAATGGGGGATGAGAACGGGGCATCACGCGTGCCCCTACTCCCTGTTGAGATAGATGTACTTCATCAGCACCACGGCTATTATCCCACCCACTATGGGGGCCGCCCAGTACATCCAGTGGAACTCCCAGAATCCCGAGACCAAGGCCGGACCGAACGTCCTGGCCGGGTTCACCGACGCCCCTGTGAGGGGTATGCCCACCAAGTGTATCAGGAAGACCATCCCGCCGATGGCAAACCCGGCCCAGCCGGCGCTGGCCTTTTTGTGGGCCGCCGTCATGCATATGGTGACCAGCAGGAAGAAGGTCAGTATGGCCTCCACCGCAAAGCCGGATGCGGCGCTGTTGTTGATGATGTCGCCGGGTCCCGGCTGCGTTCCCAGGTTCACGGCCATGCCAAGCTCCGGGAATATGGCCAAGAGCGTCAGGGCGGCCACAATGGCTCCTGCCACCTGCGCTCCGACGTACGCTATGCCGTCCTTGACGGGGATCTCCCGCACGATCATCATGGGGATGGTGACCGCCGGGTTGATGTGCGCTCCGGAGATGTGGCCGAAGGCGTAGATCATGATCCCTATGGTGCCGCCGTGGGCCAGCGATATGAACAGGACGCTGAGCGGGTTGAGCCCGTCCCCGAAGTATGCGATGGCCACTATGATGGAGAGCGGGCCGAAGAATACCAAGGCGTATGTGGCGAGGCCTTCGGCCAGCCACGCCCTGGGATTAACCATACATTATTGGCCCCGCCGGGACAATTTTAAGGTACGCGCTTTTACGTTACAAGCCTTTGCATTCCATCGCTCCGGCGGAGGCCGCCGATATCCGGATACAGGGCGCCAGCATGTTCTAGGCAATCATCCAAGCCGCCGTCAGGTCATGCGACCCGGCGGCCCGAACCATTTTTTGCACAGCTTTGACACCGTTTCCGGACGGGGTTGTCGCACAGTAACTTGACAATCCGGCGCTTGCCACGTTTTTATAGCAGGCCGGTGGTAGCAGACCATGGACGACTTTGAAAGGGAGTATCCGGGCTTCGACTGGAGGAATACCCCGGCGTACAAGCATCCGGGCGGCAAGGACTGCCCATGCCCGAAGCACGAGTACATTCGCGAGCAGATAAACTATACCAAACAGATGAACAACCAGCACCAGCAGTCCCAGTTCACGCTCCGGTTCTGTCCTGAGCACCACGACGTGTACCACAACGAGGTCATACCCGCCATGCCTCTCAAGTACCGCATCCTGACCAAGATGGCGCTGCGGCTGGGGGCCATCCAGGTGGTGAAGCTGACCCACATGCAGTCGGATCTCTGCTTCTATTGCAAGTTTGGCAGCGGCGGATTCGACAAGAAGACCGAGCTGCCGCCGCTGTAGGGTGGGATTCCGAGGCGGGTTTTGCCCGGCGGCCCGCTATTGGGGGCTGAGGAGTATCTTGGGCTTGTTGGGGGTGTCGTGGTGGCACTTTTTGCCGCATAGTGGGCACCGCTTGCGGTCCAGCAGCACGCACTGGCATATGTGGGACTTGTAGTACGACTCGGCCGACTTTGTGTACTCGCCGGTGCCGTTGCAGAAGGAGCAGGGGCAGTCCAGAAGGGTGATGGTGCCGCTGCCTTTGCAGACGGGGCAACCCTTACCCATAACGGTGGTGTGCGGCGGCGTGCTTAAATCCTTTACCGATCGGACGGGCCGGCAGTCGACCACGCATCGACAGGCTTATACTGAAAGCTGGTGTCGCGCCACCCGTGGCGGTGGAGAACCTAGGCGAGTTCATCCGCATACTGGAGAAGAGCGGCGAGCTGCGCAGGGTAGATGTGGAGGTGGACGCGCATCTGGAGATAGCCGAGATACTGCGCCGCACCATGTACTCCGGCGGCCCGGCAGTCCTGTTCACGAACGTACGCGGTTCGGACATGCCGGTGCTGGGCAACGCCTTCGGCTCCATGAGGCGCCTGGAGCTGGGTTTGGGAATGACCGACTTTACGCAGATCGGCGAGCGCATAGTCTCCATGACGAAGATGGACGTGCCCTCGGGCATGCTGGGAAAGCTGCGAAAGCTGCCCGAGCTCTCCAAGATGACCGGTTCCTTCCCAAAGCCACAAAAGTCCGGCCCCGTATCGGAGGTGACCGGCGAGCGTCCGTCCTTTGATGCCCTTCCGGTACTGAAGACCTGGCCCAAGGATGCGGGCAGGTTCATCACGTTTGGGTTGGTGGCCACCAAGCACCCCGAGACCGGCACCCGCAATCTGGGTGTATATCGCATGCAGATCATAGACGAGACCCACGCCATAATGCACTGGCAGAAGCACAAGAGGGGGGCGCACCATGGCGACATCGCCGGGGATCGGGGGGAGCGGATACCGGCCGCCGTGATCATAGGCGGGGACCCGGCCACTGTCTTCTCGGGGGTGGCTCCCGTCCCGGAGGGGCTGGACAAGTACCTCTTTGCCGGCATAACCCGCGGGCAGGGGATACGCACTGTTCCCTGTAGTGGCATAGACTTGGACGTCCCCGCCGAGGCCGAGATGGTATTGGAGGGGTACGTGGATCCGTCAGATCTGCACACCGAGGGTCCCTTCGGGGATCACACCGGTTACTACACTCCCCCGGAGCCGTACCCGGTGTTCACGCTGACGGGTATGATGCGGAGGCGCAGTCCCGTATACCTGACCACCATAGTGGGCAAGCCGGTGCTGGAGGACGCCTACATAGGCAAGGTGATAGAGCGCTCGTTCCTGCCACTGATGCGAATGTTCCACCCCGAGATAGTGGACTTTGCGATGCCGGCGTCCGGCTGGTTCCAGGGGATGGCCATCATATCCATCAAGAAGCGGTACCCTGGCCAGGCGCGCAAGGTCATGATGGGGCTGTGGGGCACCGGCCAGCTCTCCCTCACCAAGATATTCGTGGTGGTGGACCATGACGTCAACGTGCACGACATCAACGATGTAATCTGGGCCGTCACCACACGGGCGGACGCGGCCCGGGACACCATGATCGTGGAGAACGCCCCCACCGACAACCTGGACCCGGCATCGCCCCTGGTAAACCTGGGCTCCAAGATGGGCATAGACGCCACCCAGAAGACACCGCAGGAGGGGTTCGCCCGGCCGGTGCAGGAGCAGGTGGCCCCGGATCCGGAGACGGCCGGCAGGGTGGACTCGCGCTGGGCAGACTATGGCCTATAACATGTTGTAAAAGTTGTCCCGCTCGGCCGGAACGTATCCGGCCTGGAGTATGGCGCCCCTTATGCGGGAGTCGGTGAGCTCGGTGGAGCGGGCTCCGGTACAGGAGACCACCTCCTCGCCTATGAGGGTGCCACCAAAGTCGTTGGCTCCGTACGCCAGGGCCATCTGGGCCATGCCTATGCCGTTGGTAAGCCAGGACGACTGTATGTGGGGTATGAGGCCGTCGTAGACCAGCCTTGATATGGCGATCATCTTGAGCAGCCGCAGCCCGCCGGTACCATGGGTTACAGTGCCGTCTGCTTGTAGCAGCGTGTTGTTGGGCTCAAAGTTCCAGGGTATGAACGCCATAAAGCCCCCGGTCTTCTCCTGAAGCCGGACTATGCTGTACATGTGGTCGACTATGTCCTGGTATGACTCCACGTGCCCGTACATCATGGTGGCCGACGCGGGGAGTCCCAGGCTGTGGGCCTCCTCCATTATGCGCAGCCAGTCGTTGCTGGATATCTTCTTGGGGCTGATTATCTCCTTGACACTGTCCACAAGTATCTCGGCTCCGGCCCCCGGGACGGACTGGAGCCCGGCGTCCTTCAGCCTGGACAGCACCTCTAGGGTGGATGTCTTCTCCACCCTGGATATCATGTCTATCTCCGAGGCGGAGAGTCCGTGCACGCCCACTTGGGGGAACTCGGACCGTATGGCCGAGAACGCCTCCTCGTAGTACTCTATCCCCAAGGCGGGGTTGTGGCCGCCCTGAATCAGAGCCTGACGTATGCCGAACATCTCCCAGGCGGTCTTTACCCGGGCCCTTATCTGGGAGAGCGTTAGGGTGTAGGACTCGGCATCCATGGGTGGCCTGTAAAAGGCGCAGAACTTGCAGTCGGTGACACAGACGTTGGTGTAGTTGAGTATGATGTTGTTGATGTATGTGGCGGTCTTGCCGAACCTCCTTCGGGCAAGGACACCGGCAGCCTCCCCGATCATGTGTATGTCGTCTGACTCCAGCAGCATGAGGCAGTCGTCCTCCGAGGGCCTCCTGCCTTG
Organism: Nitrososphaerota archaeon; assembly: GCA_016126025.1. Lineage (GTDB taxonomy): Archaea > Thermoproteota > Nitrososphaeria > Nitrososphaerales > Nitrosopumilaceae > VYCS01. The sequence goes on from JAEFDA010000021.1 coordinate 6,870, forward strand.
CAGGGCCTCCTTCAGTATGTGCCCTATGTCACTGGTGAGAATTTGCTCGGTGATACTCAAGGGCAGTCTTCTACAGTTCACTTCACTTGATATTTAATTCTTAGAGATCCGGCCCGTGCACACACCCAACCCTCTCATAAACCGCTTAAGGCGACGGGGCGCTCAACAATAGGCAGGATCGTATATGCATTGTCGATCCCAACTACGCATTGAATGAGGCGGAAACCCGCAAGGTGGCATACGGAAGGCAGGTACTTCTGCTGATGGACGATCTGCAGAAGGCGTATGGGGAGATCGCGGAGTGCCGCAGCATCATTCGAGAGGGACTGCGAAATGGCGGGTCCGGAGAACAATAGTGCGCCTCGCAGGCGGTATAGACGCTCTGAACGAGACCGTACGCCGCATCATACATGAAGGCGGCGGCAATGGCAATCTCTTCCGCCGGTACGAGAACCCCAGCACCACCGGGAAGACGACATGGAACAACAGCAGAAAGAGGCTGCTCGACGAGAAGGAACGGCACGCCGCAGCACTGCAGGACAAGACCCTCCCTCCAAAGACGGTGGGCCCGCCGGCAGGCCACCCCGGACACCGGCACGCCCTCGGCGGGCCGGTCACATACCACCGGACGCTGCCGTGTCCGGTTTGCGGCATGGCGTGTTCTACCACACTTCTGTCCAAGACTATGCTAGATTTTGACGGTGGCTTATGTCACATTGCCAGTATGTGAAAGTTTGGAGGTATGCCAAGATCGCGCTTTTCAAGCAGGTGGGGGGCGGGGCTGAGCGTGTACGCTCGCCTATATGTGTACATTAAAATAAGCTGTAGATTTTGTCATGTCAAATGTCTACCAACTACAAGGACAAAATTGGCGAATTGGTTGGAGTAGAAGTAATAGAAAAGAACGGCATTGACGTTGAAAAACTCCGTCAGCTTTTGCTGGCAGGAGTAGGCGCAGAGTTTACCACCTATTACTACTACACAATACTCCGCATGCACTGTACCGGCCAGGATGGCGAAGGCCTAAAGGAGATAGTAGAGGATGCAAGAATAGAGGACCGTAATCACTTTGAGGCAATGGTTCCGCGTCTCTATGAGATCGGCGGCGCTCTTCCGAGAGACATCCGCAAGTTTGCCGATATTGCAGGTTGCCCAGATGCGTATCTTCCAGACAACTGGGAGGATGTAGAGGAGATCCTCAAGGTTCTGCTGGAAGCGGAGAGATGCGCAATTCGTTCTTGGGGCGAGGTGTGCGACTACACCCAAAATAAAGACCACAGAACCTATGCCATTGCACAAGCCATAATGCAGGAAGAGATAGAACATGAAGCGTGGTTTGTAGAGCTTCTCACAAAGAGGCCGTCGGGCCACTTCCGGCGCTCCTTTGTGGGCCAGTCGCCTCACACCAAGGGGCAAGGCGGACTAATCCATCTCTAATCAATTATAACACTCTTTCTTTGTTTTCAGTTATGGTCAAGATATGCCGGTCGGATGACATCCCAGAGGGCTCTCTAAAAAAGTTCACCGTGGGTCGGACTGATATTGCAGTGGGTCGGAGAAACAACACGCTATTTGCATGCAGCAACTGGTGTCCTCACAAGGGGGCCTCAATGCACAAGGGATACTACAAGGACAATAATATAGTCTGCTACATGCACAATTACGAGTTTGATGTGTGTACCGGAAGGCTCACAAACATGAAATCCTGGAAGAAGAGCAAGACATGGGTGGAACAGGACCCCGCTTGGCGTGCATCTGGCGACCTTGTCATGTACGATGTGCTGGATGATGGCAGTTGGATACACGTACTGGTGCCAAGTTCAGAGGGACAAGGCTGACAGGCATCCTGCTTTAGTCTGGAACTTGGTACCCGTTCTGTTTTCTGGAAACTGCCCAGTGTGATGGTTGAACTGTCCAACTCACATGACCGGGGGTGGCCGACCATTGGACAGGAGCCATGCGCCAGGCAGTGGCTGCTACATCTGTCCAAACCCAACTTCTTCCGTCACATGCCAACCTAAACCACCACACTCGGCGCGACCACACCGCGCCGATTCGGCTCCTTACAATCGACCGGCCCGGTCATCACACTAATTTGACAGTTCTCTACCGTCGGGTGTTGATGTGTAAATTATTCGTCCTAGACCTGCTCCCGGCCGCCGCGTTCTACCGGCGAAACCCTGTCGCTCGATGGGCGCTTCTCTACGACATCGCTCAACTTTGGACGGGTAAGACATCAGGCGCGCTTCGCACGCGCCATATTGTAGGACTGAATCGGTATGTTGGAACGACAGCACACTCGAACCGGTTGAGGGTACGGATGTTCCGGGCTATCGCCCGTCCCTTGGCGAACCGGTGCAGGTTGTCTTGGCGCACGGACCTGTAGTGTAGCTGATGCCTCAGGGTCTTCCCGGTACCGAATGCTCCCTCGATCAGAGGCATCCACCTGTGCCCGCTGCTGAACATCTGGCTGCCCTTCCTATGCTTGGCTTGCCCCGGTTGGTGGCATCCTTCTTCTTGATGTTGGGTGACATGCCCACCCGGAGCATCTCCTCACAGTTGCTTTTGTAGTCGTATACCCTGCCGGCGTTGAACGTGTGTCCGGACACGTCGAACCCGTAGAGACCGATCTAGGCCAGCATGTCCGGGAGCACCACGGTGTCATAGACATTGCTGGCGTGGCGATCACCGGCAGTATGCTCTGCAGCTCCAGAACGACTGTGGTGTAGTACCTCCAGTATCTCTTTTGGCGCGTCTCGACCACATTGCACTCCGCTATGTTGGACCTCTAGACCGTCTTGTGCCCGGTGGTCTCTGGAGCTGCTGTTGGCCTTTAGGGGCCGGTAGATCTTGCGGCTTCGGCCAGGCAGCGGCGGGCCGTCTCGGCCAGTATCGCGCCCATCCATTCGTCAGAAACGTGCCCGATGTGCTTGGCCGGCCTGGAATGGTCTGGCCTGGGCTTGTTGTTAGGTGGCCGCGTGTCCCACAGGTCTACCACGACTCCGAGGCGGGTGTCGTTGTCGGCCATCATGGCATGATACAAAAAATCCATCTTGACATTGGAGCGTACCGCGGAGCGGCCCCGGTTACCTCTTGCGCGGGCATGGATTTTTCTGGATCATCTCCAGCAGCATGCTTCTCAAGCAGGGCTTTTTGATCTTCCTGCGAACTCATGGTATTGCCAGTCTCTCTCCCGTCTGTTGCGGGTGCTTATTGCTGTGTGATAAACAGCACGATCCTCAAACATATATTTGTATTATACTGTACTAAAACAATTATCAGATAAAAAGCAGATTACACATCAACCCTAGACACATCAAAAAATTAAATAGATAGCAGGGGGCAGCAACCTAAATGTCGACTAGACAACGCAAACCCAAGGTAACCAAGGATGACCTTCTAGCGATGATAGACGAGCTGGATGCAAGGCTGGACAAGCTGAAAGGGAGTGTGGCAGCGGAAGAACCGCCAAAGGCCGCTCCCGAACCGGCACCTGAGGCGGCCCCAGAGCCAGCGCCAGAACCGGCACCAGAGCCCGCTCCCGAACCGGCACCCGAGTCTCC
>JAEFDA010000062.1 GCA_016126025.1 Nitrososphaerota archaeon
CCCGCCCGGGCCGCCGGAATCACCATCCGGGGGACCAACGTGTGGCTGACCCTGATCCAGCACGCGGCCCTGTCCGCCGCATAGGCTGAAATTCGTCGCCCGGCACGCCCGGTTGGAGCAAGTTAGGCCGTCTATGTGTCCGGTGAGCCGTAATTATGCCCAATCCGGTACGGTCCGGCCACTTTGGTCGATGATACCGGGTGCTGAGCCGTCTCAATCTGGATAACACCCGTATTTGCACAAGAACCGCGGATTCTGGTCGTGTATTCTCATGCCCACTTGTTTTTACGCCCCAGATACGGTGATGATGACTCGTGCTTGTCTGAGGGATAGACCAGAGAATGTACTTTGGGTCGTCGAGTGGTGTTTCGGCTCCACGCCCCACCCATTTGCAGAACAGGTGCGGTCCGGCTCCGTGTAACCATCGCCGCGCAGCCATCTCCGTGCGAGGGCCGTCCGGTCTAGGCCACCATGCTTTATTTATGGGGGCCCGAATGGCGGCGCCGTGCACGATTCCGAACCCGATACCTTCACGGCCGAGACGTGGCCTGAGAAGCTGGCCAAGATACTGCAAGAGATGGACGTAGATGCGAAGGCCAACGAGACGGGAACCGAGGAACTAGAGAGGGGCGACTACTACAGCCGGTATTTCTCCCAGACCCCCCGCATGGTTACAAACCGGGGAACCCTGACCCTGTCCGGCGCCAACATAGACATGATACAGGTGGTACAGAAGGGGTGAATGGGATGGCGCCGCAGGATCCGAATCCGATGGTTTGGGGTGCAATGGACCGATTTCAGGCCCACTGCATAGTACGAGTCAAAGAGTCCCGTCCCGGGGATCTGCTGGCCCGGACCAGCCTCACTACCAAGGGGCATTTTGCGGAGAAGGCGGTGGAGTCGGCGTCTTGGAAAGGTCCCGGGCAGCTGGCCCAGCGGTTAAACGAGGACACAGATCTGAACAGGATGATAGCAGCGCAGAGTGTGGAGGATGCCACCATATTCGTGGAGCCTACCGGGGACGTGGTGCGCATCCACGGCAAGTGGAAGAACCACTTGGAATTTGGCATCACACCGGCGATGTTCCACATATACGACCGCATCGCCGGCCATGTCAAGGGATAACGTCAGGCCTTCCACCAGTCTAGGGCCATAAAGTCCACGCCCCGGCTCCGGGGCACGGCCAGTATGAACTGCTTCCTGACGGTGGTGGCCAGTCGGCCGGCCAGCACCAGACCGGTGGAGGTGACCGGTTCCCGGGAGCCGTACACGTGCACCAGATAGGGAGCGTGGTCTATGCCAGGCCCCCTCTCGTATACGGCAAAGTCGCACCCGAACTTTATTCCTGGGTTCACTACGTATCCCATGTCCCGAAACGTCCTGTATACGGTGTACTTTTTCTCAAAGTCATGATACTCGCTCCGGCACACCTCCAGCAGTAAGTCGGCGGTCATCCGTCGGCGGCCCTGATAGACCGCTATCCTGCCGATCTCCAGCAGGTACAGTCCCTCTATGAGATCCAGCACCAGTGGAGCGTTTATCTCGTCGGGTTTGGGCTTGGCTATTCCAATGGGCTTGCCGTAGTAGCCCTCCCCGAAGAGTCTCCGGGAGTCCTCCACATCCCACACTATGATGCGGTTCTCTACTAGGCTGCCCTTCACAGTCGCCGGACCGCCGGGCGCATATATGAACCAGAGCAGACCCCAAAGCGGCCGCACCGTTCGTCCACGATTCGCTCAGAGGCTGAAGGCCAACATAATGAACAGATCGGAGACCTCTTGGCACTTGTCGGCCATCTCCTCTATCCCCTCTATGACGTCCTTCATGAGTATCATCTCGGCCGGGTTACTGATGCTGTGCATGGCCTTGATAGTAGCCTTGCGGTATTTGATGTCTATCTCGCGCTCAATCTCTTGTGTCTCCTGGGCCAGTGAGATTGCTTCTGCGCTGTTGGTGTTGATGTATCTGGCCACCTCGCTGAGTTTCTGCACCTCGCCCACCACCAAGTCCAGCAGGTCGGTTAGATCCTTGTCCAGCTTCGAGCTCTTCAGGGTCGTCGACTTGACGTTGGAGAGTTTGAAGGCAATACCTGTTATGTGGCCGCCGATCTCGTCTATGGTATAGGCCGTATTAAGGATATTCTCTCGGTTCATGATGAGACCGCCCACGTCGGCCATCTCTTTGGTTATTTTGCGCCGGTGGCTCTCCACCTCGTTCTCGATGTCCGATACCTGAGAGAGTAAGTTCGCTATGCCCTCCTTGTCCCTCTTTGCCATGAGGTCAGGCAGGTTGGCAAGATCTCGGGTAGCTTGGAGTATTCGAGTTATCTCGTCCTGTAGTATAGTGGTGGCCTTTCTCTTTGCCTGATCCTCCAAAGCTCCGCTATACATAATGCCCTTTGATATATCGGCATGCATAATTTAAAGTCTTTTGAAGTCAGGGAAGCAACTTCGATCCTAATATCGGAAGGCGGACACACAACCCCACGGCGTGGACCGCTACGAGATCTTCTTTTGGCCTCGGTAGAGGGCCACCACCTCTTGGGCAGTGGAGGCATCCTCTGCCAGCTTGTCGTCGCGCACCCTGCCTGTAAACTTGGGGAACCGCAAAGCCAGACCTGTACCCTTCCGTACTACGTCGGCGGCGGCTCGGTGCACCGGACTCTGCGTTATCTCAGAGGCCACTACCTCTATCACCATCTCGGGGGCGAACCACACGTCCGGCTCCATGCCGCTGTCAACCCGTGAATCGCGCCGGGGGATGGTCATGTCCCGGAGGAGCTGGTGGAGCGTGTCCAGATCCTCGTCCTTGAAACCGGTTCCCACCTTGCACACGCTCTGGAACACATCGTTCTCGTCGTCGTATGCGGCCAGCAGGAACGTGCCGTACGTGCCGGTGCGGCGACCTCGGCCGTAGAAGGCGCCCACCACCACCAGATCCAGCGAGTCCCCCACGCTGTCTCGGTACTCGCGCTTCAGCTTCACCCACTGCTTACCCCGGGATCCAGCTCGGTATACACTGTCGGCAGCCTTGAGCATGAGGCCTTCGCCTCCGGCGTTTATACTGTTCTCCATAAAGTCCACAAGGGATGCCACGTCGGTCACCTCGGCCGCGGGGACCAGCCGGCCCATCTCTCCTGGAACTATCGCAGCCGCGAGGGCTCGGCGACGATCGATATACGGGACATCCAGATAGCTCCGCCCGTCCAGATACAACACGTCAAAAAAGTTCACCGACACCGGATACGCGGATACGGCCTTCTCTATGCCATGCTTGCGTCGCCGGTGCATCAGGTCTTGGAACGGGAGAAATGCCCCCGTGTCGGGGTTTATGGCGACCGCCTCGGCCTCCAGTATGGCCCGGTTTGCCTGAACCATAACAGGGACTGCTTCGACCACGTCAGGGTACTGGTCGGTTATCCTCTCCAACCTCCTAGAGAAGATCTCCGTCCGGGTGCCGTCGGTGTGTATCTGCACCCGCTCGCCGTCCAGCTTGTACTCGGCAGATCCACCCGCCATCGCCCCGACGGCCTCCTCCTCACTGCGCACCCGCTCTGCCAGCATGGGCCTCACCGGGCTGAACGGCGCCACCCGGAACGACCGTATCCCCGCTATGCCGTCCCGGGCAGCCGTCTCTGCCACCCGGCCAAGATCGCTGGAAACATTGTAGGCCCCCTCCAGAAACGGCCTGTTGGATCGCTCCCCGGTGTACGCCTCGGCCAAGGCATCCATGATGGTGTTCTCGGCCACTCCCAGCCGCATCGTACCCAACAGTATTTTCAGTATGAAGCGAGCTTCCAGAGGCGTGGCGTCATTCAGAAGACTGGACACGTACTTCATCTTCATGTTTTGGGATCTTGACCCCTCCAGCTTGGCTATGCGGTAAAGCGTATCGTAGACCCGCTCCACGGTTATCTCTTCGGCCATAAACGTGGTCTGGGCCTTCCCCTCCAAGACCGCCGAGGCAGCCGCCCCCAGATCCCCATACTTCTTGTACTGGGCATCGACCTCCCGTACGGACACTCCAGAAGACTTGGCCACAGCCTTCAGGGCCATCTTCTCGGCCACGCCCGGCTCCACCCCCTCGTAGTCTGGCCTTACCTTGCCTTGGAGCAGGTACACGGTACGCGCCACCACATCTGGCAGCGTCTGTCTGAACATTTCTACCAGATGTGCGGTTAACTCCAGTCTTTTACTGGTGGATTCCATCTTGCCGAACGTCTCTGCCAGCACCCCAAAGCGCACGACGGGGCTGGTCGGATTTGTGATAAAAGGGGATTGAGACGGCACGTCGTTGGTTGGTTATGCAGGCTCGGTCAAAGGCCCATTGGAGGGGGGCGGGGCACAACGGGGAACCTCGCCCGGCCCGGAGTGTCTTGGCGTGGCAGGATTCCCCGCACGGTAAACGGCTTGTACCATCCCTAGATGTAGCGGTATATGGTGGGCCGGCTCTCGGGGTTGTCCGATACGAGTGCAAAGTTGTGCAGTGGGTAACTCGCCTTGTACTGTTTCATATAGCTCCATGCCACGTCGTGGTTTCTAAAGTTCAGCCGCAGTCCGTCTATGGCCGATTCGCGGCCATACACGTCGAAGATCACCACCCTGTAGGCCCGGGGCCGGCTGTGCGGCTTGGCCTTGAGCAGCCAAGCCATGGCAAAAACAAAGACCGCTCCCAGTACCACGCCGCTGGCTGCCACTTTGAAGGCCGTCTGGAAGACGCCTGGTATCATGTTGCCGAAGACCATCAGAAATGCGTTGGGGATGGTGTTGCCGAAGACCATCAGAAATGCGTTGGGGATGGTGTTGCCGAAGAGTGCCAGCACCACGTTGGCGAAGGCAATGGTGGCCACCGCCGTCAGTACATACACCTTCCAAGTGAAGAGTTGGTTCAGGCCACCCCACACCGATAAGGCCGTCTGGCGTATCCGGGCCATGCTAGTCGGGGTCCTCGTAGCTATCTTTACGTGTAGTCCCACCAGACTTCTCCAGCGGCACCATCTTTTGGCGCAAGTCCTCCATCCGTGCCCTGTACCCTTCGGCATACTCCAGCTCGGAGGGCACCAGTGTGGCAGGGTGTACGAACCCCTGGCTCCGCACTGCCCTAGCCCTCTCCGCGGCCACACTGCGCACCGCGTCCCAGTCAGGCGTGGAGAAGCCGTCAAACGGACCAGTGAACTTGCCCCCTTTCATGCTGAATACGGCCGCCTCCACTATGGGTATGCAAAAGTTGATCGAGGCAGCCGAGTTGAGCCGGACCGGCATCAGTGGCATGTTGTGACTTCCACGGGTGTTACCCGCCACCAGATGTGGGTTGTTGAAGACGCTGCCGGCCTCCTCGGTGGCTGGGAACATCTTCTGGGTGCGTACTATGCATATGGGATCGTCCTTGCCAACGTACGTCCCGGCTATATTGTGCAGCCGGTCGGTGGATGCAGCCACAATAGGCTCGCCGTCCTTGGTTTGTATGGACTCGATGACGTAGCGGCCCGGATACATCAGCGCCGCCTCCAGCGTGGGCTTGTCCTCCCACAGGTCCAGCTTCGCCACACTCCCTTCCTCCACGTCCATCACCTTGAATCGGACACCGCTGGCCAGCGATTTGTTGACTATCAGTCCGGTATTGCTAAGTGAGTCCACAAAGAGCCGGTACAGTGGGTAGTTGAAGGCGCCCGGCTCGGTCTTGTCGGCGGCAAATACGACAAAGGCCTCGTTGGGCCTCTCCTCAAACTCCAACTCAGCGGCCCCCGGACCCATGCCCTTTACGTTGCCGGAGAATGAGTCGCTCAGTAGGTCTTGGCCGGCGCCGTACAGTCCCTCGCCCTTGGCAACCCGCGTGCCTGCCATAAAAGCATCCCACGCCAGCGAGTGTATCCTAGAGTCATCCATCCCCTTGGTGTGGCTCATTATGATGTGGACATCGTCCCCGCAGTATCCTATGTAGTAGTCCAGTAGCAGATCACCTGATTCCTCAACCGTGTTCCTCACCGCTCCGAGCAAGCCGTCACTGGGCCGGGTGTGCCCTCCCACACCCCCAACATCGGCCTTTATTGCAGAGACGGTGATCCTCATAGCATGACTAGATTCCTACTGTGATTTATTTGTTGAAAATCCGGCCGCCAGCCGCACCTAGGAGTCGGTCTGAGATGCGATCTATGATTAGAAATCATGCGATTCCTGAGGATTCCAAACCCCGCTAGCAGGACTGCCCGACCGGCCGCCCCACAGACGATACCACAGATGCGGACATGCCGTTCCAGCCTGTGCCCGTACCGGTCCTTCGTGGCATGGGGTACATGGAACGGACCCCGCTGTGGGCCTTTCGGACCCGGTACCCACACGGCCAGAGTCTGATCGGGACGACACAGCCCGACTCCGAGATAACCTGGCCCATGAAGGTATGCGCCGTGTCCGCACAGCGGCGCAGGTGGCCACGGACATACCGCGCACTAGCCACCCCCGTATGGAAGTCTAGGAAAACATGGATGTTTCCTGTATGTGGTCGTTCCGACGATTCGGGTGCTTGTTCATGTATGACAGCCCGTCGAAGCCCATCATGCGCCGGAACCCGGCCATATGGATCCTGGCCTTCGGCATGATGCGACTCCGTGTAGGACCGCTTCGGTTGTAGTATGGGCCGCCGTCACTCCTGATCGTTTGCATGCTCTTGGGAGATTAACAGGCACTCCACGGCCGGGACCGTATGCCCATGCTGCTCAGGACCCACCCATCGTTCCATCATAGCCATCAGGGCCATAAGACCCCGTCCCACAGAAGGGGAAACTGGCGCTCCCCCCCGAACCGACCCGTTGCTGATGGTCGGACCATTCAAAATTCCCGCTCTAGGCCTTTATGCAGGTCTCTTCGACGTTGCGCATAGAAAAACCAGCCTGCCGGAGCGGCATGCCAGCAGCCGCTCTGAACGCGCGGGCATTCCTTGGCACGATCTTGAATGCCGCATAGCTCATCTGATGGTTCTCTGATCGCGATGCCGTCTTGAAGCCCCGGGTCAGGTCGCACGGCTAATACTGATCGCATCTCAAGACACAGCGGGCGTGTCGTATTATTCACGGTGCGGATCCGGCGGCGAGACCGGCGGCGCTGTCCGGTGGGATCCGGGACGGAGCTGGCAATTGTATCTTCGTGACGCCCCAAACCCATGGCGGCAGCCGCATCCCCCCGCGCTACCCTTCGGTGCGGCATCAATAGGCGGACTGGAGCTCCGGCAACTAGCGTATTCGCATGGTATATATTCTGGCAGTAGAGCCGGGGTGACATGGCGGAAAAAGACCATCTCAACCTGATAATCACAGGTCACATCGACAACGGGAAGTCCACCACCATGGGCCACTTCTTGATGGATCTGGGCGTGGTGGACGAGAGGACCATTGCCTCCCATGCCGCCGAGTCTGAAAAGACCGGCAAGGGTGACACCTTCAAGTATGCTTGGGTAATGGACAACATAAAAGACGAACGTGAAAGAGGCATTACGATAGATCTGGCTTTTCAGAAATTTGAGACGAAAAAGTTCTTTTTCACGCTAATAGATGCGCCCGGACACCGCGATTTCGTTAAAAATATGATTACCGGAGCCTCGGAGGCAGATTGCGCCGTACTGGTGCTCTCCGCCAAGGAAGGCGAGACGGATACCGCTGTAGCTCCCGGCGGCCAAGCCCGCGAGCACGCGTTCCTACTGAAGACGTTGGGCGTAGGCCAGATCATCGTGGCAGTCAACAAGATGGACGCGGTTGATTACAAGGAAGACGGCTTCAATGCGGCCGTAGAGAAGGGTAAGAAACTGGTCCGGTCAGTTGGTTACAAGGTCGACTCAGTTCCGTTTATCCCTGTATCCGGCTGGAAGGGAGACAATCTAGTGAAGAAGTCCGAGAACATGGCTTGGTACAAGGGCAAGACATTGCTAGAGGCGTTCGACGACTTCAAGATGGCCGATAAGCCGGTGGGCAAGCCTCTCAGGGTGCCCATTCAGGACGTGTACACAATCACCGGCGTGGGGACCGTTCCGGTGGGCCGGGTCGAGACTGGAACCATGAGGCCTGGCGACAAGATAGTCGTAATGCCCTCAGGCTCCCCCGGAGAGATAAAATCCATCGAAACACACCACACTGCGATGCCATCCGCTCAGGCTGGTGACAACATAGGCTTCAACCTCCGCGGCGTAGATAAAAAGGACATAAAGAGGGGCGATGTCATGGGAACGCCCGACAGTCCCCCCAAAGTGGCCAAGGAGTTCAAGGCCCAGATCATTGTGATTCACCACCCCACGGCCCTAGCCCCCGGATACACCCCTGTTATGCACTGCCACACAGCCCAAGTTGCCGCCACAATGACCGAGTTCCTCGAAAAGATAAACCCGGCCACCGGCGCCGCTGAGGAGACAAACCCCAAGTTCCTCAAGGTGGGTGATTCGGCCATTGTGAAGATACGGCCCGTCCGGCCCACACCCATAGAGACATTCAAGGAGTTTCCGGAGATGGGCCGGTTTGCACTCCGGGATATGGGGGCAACGATAGCCGCCGGCGTAGTCAGAGAAATTACCGAAGAATACAATCCCTAGATAGAGAGACCCGGATGGCCCAGACTGCCCGCGTCAAACTGACAAGTGTCAGCCTTCCGAAGCTGGACAGCGTCTGCGGTGAGATAATGGGTATAGGCAGAAAGACCGGTGTACGCATAAAGGGCCCCACACCGCTTCCGGTCAAGCGACTGCACGTGGCCACTCGCAAGTCTCCCTGCGGCAACGGTACAGAGACGTACGAAAAATGGGAGATGCGGATGCACCGGAGGGTCATAGACATCAACGCCGATGACAAGGTGATACGCCAGCTAATGCGGTTGCGCATCCCCGACGACGTCTACATTGAGCTGCTGCTCACATAGGTGTTGTGGCAATGTCGGAGACTGATACTGGTGAGACCAAATTCGAAGTACGGTACTCGTGTCTGAGGTGCGGCACCGAAACCACCAATGAGGAACTCAGTAGGCTGCCCGAGATAAAGTGCATCTGCGGATATCGTGTTTTCGTAAAAATGCGGCCTCTTATAGTCAAAAGAATAAAGGCGGTCTGACAGCACATCTGCCCCGCTGGGCAGACAAAGTCATCCCCGCTCGGCCTTTGTGTCGTCCCAGCACTTTCTGCAGAGCTGACCCTCCATTCTCCACTTGGGTTTGGGGTTATACCGTATAAAGCCAAGCTGAGTTCCACAGTGGGCGCATGTACTCTTTTTGGATTTGTGGTCTTCCTCCTTCTTGTCAAAGCACCCCTTGCAGAGCAGCCCGTCCATGTCCCACTGCCACCGTGGCTCCCACATGTCTGCTATACGGTACCGCGTACCGCACACCACACAGGGCTGTACGATCTTGGCCTCGTAAAACTCCGTCGATTTGGTTACGTGACAATCACCGCACAAGTACCCCTTGACATTCCACTCTCGTTTGGGCTTATGTCGATGCTTGAGAAGCGCGCCGCACACGGCGCAATGCGCCGGCTTTCTGTTGAAGAGTCCCACACAATCTCGGAGGCATAGGACGGATTTAACTGTGCAGGTGAGGATGCGGCATGAACAGGCGCCGATATCCGCTTATAAAAGAGACGCGGGGATTCTCTAGCGGTCTTGCAGCAGGCTCTCCAGAGCCTGTCCAGCGTTGAGCATACCTCTGCTTCTGGCGTATTCTTCTATAATCCTGTACTGCTTGTCTGTAAAGCAAACAGGCATAGTTCGTTCTGGCATGGGTGTAAGAGGGACTGACGTGTTAATATTCTTTGTGCATGATATAGGGAGCCTCCAGCGACACCCCAGTCTGCACACCATACTCATGCCTGATCGACGGCGGTGGATACCCGAATCACGTAACCGACGCCGCATGTGCAGGGCATTCATACGGAACACTACCACCGTGGACAGGGCACCCCCCTGCACGCCCTGGGGGTAGTCGGCGCAGATGTCAGCTGGCCACGTACGACACCGGCACCACGTGCTTAGTTCCTGCCCGTCCCGATGCAATGGCGCACAGCAACCGTACTGACAGATTCACAGCCAAGTCCCGTTCCACCATGGATGCGCACAGACGTGTGTTTGTGGCCAATGCAGATTGCAACAGTCTCGTCAACCTGAACGAGATCAATCCTGGGTGCTGTTGTATGTTCCCGACACCATATGGGCGCAAACAGTACCCGGAGAGACCATTTGGATCAGAGTTCGGAGACACGCGGAACGTGCTGTATTCGGTAAATACCATCTCCGATTCGGGTCTGCCAACGATTACGGCACCAAGAACCGCACCAGTACCCTGCCAAACTGAAATGCATTACAAACTACGTGGCAGATAGATATTCAGAAAGATTGGCGGACTTTGTCTACATGTTCGTGCA
>JAEFDA010000094.1 GCA_016126025.1 Nitrososphaerota archaeon
CGTCTATCAGTATGATGTTGGCCGTGTCCCCCAGCCCGGTTTCGTGGTTGGCCTCCAGCACTATCCCCCGGGGGTCCTTCTCCTCCTGCTCCAGCCTGGCCTTCATGTACTGCTGGGTGAGGGCCACCAGCACCGTGAGCAGCTCGGGTATCCCCACCCCGGTGCGGGCCGATATGGGTATTATGGAGACCTCCGACTTGAAGTCCTTGACGCGGTAGAACGCCTCCGAGCGGTACCCCAGGATGGAGAGGCTCCCCACCACGCCGTATATGCGGTTGTCCAGCTCGGTGCGCACCGTATCGTCCTGCGCCTTTGCGGCCTCGGATATGAACGGGGTGGAATGGTCGCGCCAGCCGGAGATCTGGTCGCACTTGTTGAGGGCCACCACGAAGGGCACCTTCCTGGCCTTGAGTATGTCCAGGCTCTCGGTGGTCTGGGGCTGGAACCCGCGGGCAGAGTCCACCACCAGTATGGCGATGTCGGCGGCCGAGCCCCCCCGGCTCCGGAGGTTCTTGAAGACCTCGTGGCCGGGCGTGTCTATGACCAGTATGCCGGGTATGCGGGTGTCGGACTTGAGCCGGTCGTACAGGCGCCCACATGCCTCCCGTATTGTATCGGCGGGCAGGAAGCTGGCCCCTATGTGCTGCGTGATGCCGCCGGCCTCCCGGCCCTGCACGCCGGTGCCCCGGATCTTGTCCAGCAGCGAGGTCTTGCCCGAATCCACGTGCCCCAGTACCGCCACTATGGGCTGACGGACGGCCAAGTCACGGAAACACCACGCCCGATTCGTGTTCGAAGCTCGCCGCCGAGTCCGAGGCGTGTATAACGTTGTTACTGAGGCCCAGGCCCAGGTCCCCGCGGATGGAGCCGGGCGCCGCCTCGTACGACTTTGTCGCCCCCACCATTATTCTGGTGGTGGCGACGGCGTTGTTCCCCCGGATGGTGCACGCCACCACCGGTCCGGAGGTTATGAAAGAGACCAGCTCGTCAAAGAACGGCTTGTCCCTGTGTACGGCATAGAAGGATTCGGCCTGGTTTTTGGTTAGGCGGAGCATCGCCAGCCGGGTTATCTCAAACCCCTTGGCCTCGAACCGGGCCATGATGTGTCCGGTCAGGCCCCGGGCTACGGCGTCGGGCTTTACTATGAAGAGGGTCTCCTCGGGCAGTGTCAGCCCCTCCGCCGGATGCCGCCCTTGACGTACTTGTTGGTCCACTTCAGCTTGCGTGGGTCCCGCTTCAGCACCAGGGCGTTCTTCTTGCATTTTGCAGAACAGAACCACAGTATGCTACCGTCGTTCTTGGCCAGCATGGTGCCTGACCCCTTGGCCACGGGGCGGTCGCAGAAGCTGCAGGGCTTTACCAGAAGGCTCATAGTTCCATCACTTTATCTTCTTGGCTTCCCGTTCGGTCTCCCGCAGCATCAGAGTCTCCTGAACACGGACCGAGCCCTTTACGTTCCTGGTCAGTATGCGCCCCTTGTCCTTGCCGTCCAGTATCCGGACCCTAACCTGTATGACCTCGCCGGCTATGCCCGTGCGCCCCACTATCTGTATGACCTCGGCAGGGGTTACCTGGTCGGTCTCGGCGCTCATTGACCGTCGCTCCTGACGGCTGCCAGCGACTCTATGACCTGGTCCACTATGTGCTTCGCGTCGCCGGCGTCCAGGATGGCCGCCGCCGCCGACTTTGTCTCCAAGCCCAGGGCCTTTCCCAGATCCTGCTGGCTGGGCACAAACGCATACGGGGTGTGGTGCTCGTCGCATATCAGGGGGAGGTGCGCCACGACCTCGGGCGGGTCCACATCCTCGGCTACGACGACCAGCTTGGCGGTGGTGCGTTCCACCGACTTTGTGACCTCGTTGGTCCCCTTCTTGACCTTGCCGGATGCGACGCCCTCGCGGATTGCCTCGTAGATGGGGTTGATCAGGTCCTCTGGCGTCTCGAACGCGACGTAGAATGACTTTGCCGTATCAGTTCCCCTCCTTTGGCATGGACGGCGAGAGTCGGATTTGGTTTTAAAAGTGTTCGGAACTCTGGCTCTGTCATGTAATGCGAGAGTAGACTGCGCTGGTCGTTCGACAGACAACCGCCAGACTCCACTCAGGGCGTTCCGTGGCAAGACGGTGTATGAAACTATGGGTGGACGACCCCAACTGATGGAGGCTGGCTCCATGTATGAGTGGCGTACCGGGGGGGACATGGTTCTGTTACAATACACGTACATGCGGCGCAAAGCCGTTTATTGCACGGGCGGGGCAGTCCGCCGCATGGGCCGGCTGTTTGGCACCAACGGCGTGCGGGGAGTCTTCGGCGAGGACCTGACCCTGGAGGTGGTGCACGACCTCACGATGGCCATATCAAGGCATCTGGAGGAGGGCCGCGTGCTGGTGGGCCGCGACGGCCGCCACTCCAGCCAAGCCATATCGGACATGGTGTGCGCCACCCTCAACTACGCGGGCCGGGACTGCGCCGACGCCGGCCTGGTCCCCACGCCCTGCCTGGAGTACTGCGTCCGGGCCATGGGGTGCGCCGGGGGCATCATGGTTACGGCATCCCACAACCCTCCCCAGTACAACGGCATAAAGCCGGTGGCCGCAGACGGCGTGGAGGTATCGCGGGACGACGAGGCCGCTATAGAGCGGCACTACACTAACAAGGACGCCCCCGCGCCGCCCAGGTTCGGCACCACCACTGCATGGGGGGCGGCCGTCCAGACATATTTGAATGGAATACTCACGCACGTGGACGCCGACGCCATACGCCGGAAAGACTACACGGTGGCGCTGGACATGGGCAACGGGGCCCAGGCGGTGGCGGCCCCACTCCTGTGCCGTATGCTGGACTGCCGTGGGGTTCTGGTGAACGATACGATAGACGGCGACTTTCCGGGGAGGGGATCCGAGCCCACCCCGGACAACCTGGCGGACCTGTCGGCGGCGGTACGGGAGGGCGGCGCCGACCTGGGAATAGCATTCGACGGGGACGGGGACAGGAGCATGATCTGTGATGAGAACGGGGATATCCTGACAGGGGACAGGTCAGCCCTCCTTCTGGCCCGGCACATCCTGGAGCGGAGCCGGGGGGCCGGTGTGGTCACCTGCCTGAACTCGGGACTGGCCATAGACGGGCTGGCCGCCCGGTATGGCTCAGCGGTGGTCCGGACCCGGGTCGGGAGCGTGGAGGTGTCCCGGAAGATGGTGGAGTGCGGCGCCATGGTGGGCTTTGAGGAGAACGGGGGCTTCATGTACGGCCCGCACAACCAGGTGCGGGACGGCCTGATGACGCTGGCCTTGGCGCTGGGCGCCCTCGAGTCCTCCGGCCTGTCCATATCTGAGATGGCCCGAACCCTCCCGGACTCCCATACCGCTAAGACCAAGGTACGGTGCACCGTACCTCAGGCCGAGACGCTGGTGTCGGAGCTGGCCCGCTCCCACCCCGGCGCCGACACCACCGACGGCGTGCGCATCGAACTAGGGGAGCGCCGGTGGGTGATGGTGCGGCCCAGCGGCACCGAGCCCATCGTGCGGATATACGCCGAGGCCCCCTCCCAGACCGAACTGGATGCCACGCTCTCCGAGTACGAGGCCATTGCCCATAAGATAATCAAAAGTTAAAATTTGACTCCCGGCGCCCGTACCACAATGGCACCAGAAGCCCTTGAGCCCGCAAAGGATGACACCGCAGAGCCTGAGGAGGCCAAGCCCGAACCCCCCAAGCCAAAGACATACACCCCCGAGGAGATAGCCGCCATATCGGCGCGCGTAGAGCAGTATGCCGACAGCACCCCGCCGTACAATCCGCAGCACGTGCTGAGCCCCGAGTACGGGGGGACGTCAAACTACGAGGAGGGCATAAGGCAGGTACGCCAAGAGACCCAAGAGAGGCTGAAGGCGCTGGAGGCGGATCCGCAGGCAAGCCAGCAGCAGATCCACCAAGCCGTCGAGGACCTCAAGACGCTGGATCACCTCTACGAGAACTACAACATAGGCATGAACGTCTTTAGGACGGCTCACGGCGGCCGGAGCAAGCTGCGCAAGTAGTGGAACCATACAACACGGGTACATGTCGGCGCCGAGCGGCGCCTCGCCGCCTGCCATCCCTGGTATGATTAGGATAATTTTGGCTCACGACACCCACCGTGGAGCGCGTCCTCCGTGACGTACTCGCCACGCACGGTGAATCTGATCACCTTGGTTGCCCAGCCGCCCCAGAGCCGGCTGCATGTGACAGGGCTGCGCGTGGTCCGGGCGGCGTGTGTTGCCTGGACAGTGAGAACCCCGGTGCCTCTTGCTAAGTCATGGAATGGCCAGATCGCAACGCTTCCATCAAAGTTCTAGACGGCGCGGCATAGACCACGCCGCAGGGATCCCCCGGAGGCGGCGGTGCTGCAATAAGTCCATGCCGGGCTGCCATGTCCCAATTTTGTACGGAACCCGTATGGACCAAGGTCCGCTCTTGTCCGGACAGGATCCCGTTGGAGTTCTTGTCTGGGATTAGTCAACGGCCTTGGTTGGCGCTGGTTGGAAACATACGTCAACATATGGCGGCGGCGCGTGGTGCGCGCCCAAAATTAGCGAGGGGCGGGGCATCCGCTAGAATCCCTCCGTCTAAAATTAATATATGCTATGATATCGCCCCTCCGTATTGCATGCGGAAAAGATGGACGAGTTCCGGGCCAATACCGAAAAGAGTCTGCATGGCGGCGGCGATGACCGCACCAAGGCGCAGCACGAGAAGGGCAAGCTAACGGCCCGGGAGCGCATCGGGCTGCTGCTGGACGAGAACACGTTCACGGAGATCGACTCGATGGTCACCCACCACTACCACGAGTTTGACATGCAGAAGCGCAAGTTCTACACCGACGGGGTGGTGGGCGGGTACGGCACCATTCAGGGCCGCAAGGTCTTTGTCTTCGCGTACGACTTTACGGTGCTGGGCGGCACCCTAAGCCAGATGGGCGCCAAGAAGATAACCAAGCTGATGGAGCACGCGGTGCGGACAGGCTGCCCCATCATAGGCATAATGGACTCGGGCGGGGCCCGCATACAGGAGGGAATAATGAGCCTGGACGGCTTTGCGGACATATTTTATCACAACCAGATGGCATCCGGCGTGGTGCCCCAGATAACCGCCAGCATAGGCCCGTCGGCCGGCGGATCGGTGTACTCCCCGGCGATGACCGACTTCATAATAATGGTGGAGAAAGCCGGGACCATGTTCGTCACCGGCCCCGACGTGGTAAAGACCGTACTTGGCGAGGACATATCCTTCGACGACTTGGGCGGGGCCATGGCCCACGGCACCAAGAGCGGTGTGGCCCACTTCGTCTCCAAGAACGAGTACGAGTGTTTCGACCACATACGGAGGCTCATATCCTTCATACCGCAGAATAACTCCCAGCGGCCACCGGCCATAACCCCGGGGGACGATCCGGACCGCGCGGATCCGGGCCTGCTGGGGCTCATACCCGAGAACACGCTCGAACCGTACGACATGAAAGGGATCATAACCAGAATAGTGGACGACGGCGACTTCTTTGAGGTCCACGAGCTCTTCGCGCCCAACATCATAGTGGGGTTCGCCCGGCTGAACGGCAACGTTGTGGGCGTGGTGGCCAACCAGCCCACCCACCTGGCCGGTGCATTGGACATAGACTCCTCCAACAAGGCCGCCCGGTTCATACGGTTCTGCGACTCCTTCAACACGCCGGTCGTGACGCTGGTGGACACGCCCGGGTATATGCCCGGCTCCGACCAGGAGCACAACGGGATAATACGGCACGGCAGCAAGCTTCTCTACGCGTACTGCGAGGCCACGGTGCCCAAGATCACCTTGGTCGTGGGCAAGGCGTACGGCGGGGCGTATATCGCCATGGGCAGCAAGAACCTCCACACCGACGTCAACTACGCCTGGCCGACGGCCCGCTGCGCCGTGCTGGGGGCAGAGGCCGCCGTCAAGATAATGAACCGCAAGGACCTGCAGAGGGCAGAGAACGCCGCCGCCCTGCTTCAGGAGCTAAAGTCGAACTTTGAGGAAAAGTTCGACAACCCGTACGTGGCCGCCTCGCATGGAACGGTGGATGCCGTGATAGATCCCGCACAGACCAGGCCCATGCTGATAAGGGCCCTGGAGATGCTGGCCGACAAGCGCGACCGGCAGCTGCCGCGCAAACACGGGAACATAAACCTGTGATGCCATATGATTGAAAAGATACTGGTGGCCAACCGCGGCGAGATAGCGCTCCGGGTGATGCGCACCTGCCGCGCCCTGGGCATAAAGTCGGTGGCCGTCTTCTCCGACGAGGACCGCGACTCGCTCCACATGAAGCGGGCCGACGAGGCGTACCACATAGGCGAGGCGGCGCCGGCCAAGTCATACCTGAACCAAGACAACATCATGGACGCCGTAAAAAAGTCGGGCGCCGACTCGGTGCACCCCGGGTACGGCTTCCTCTCCGAGAACGATGACTTTGCGGCCCTCTGCGAGAAAAACGGTGTCACGTTCATCGGCCCCACGGCCGACTCCATGAACCTCTGCGGCGACAAGATGCGCTGCAAGGCCGCCATGCTGGATGCCGGCGTCCCCACCGTCCCGGGCAGCCCGGACCTGGTGAAGGACGCCGACGAGGCCGCCAGCATAGCCGCCCAGATAGGGTACCCGGTGCTGCTCAAGTCCGTGTACGGGGGAGGGGGCCGGGGCATACGGCTGGTCAACGACGAGGGCCAGCTGCGGGAGGCCTTCGACTCGGTGACCGGCGAGTCCATCGCGGCGGTGGGCAAGTCGGCCATCCTGGTGGAGAAGTTCCTCCAGAAGACCCGCCACATCGAGTACCAGATGGCCCGGGACAAGCACGGGAACTCCGTGCACATATTCGAGCGGGAGTGCTCCATACAGAGGCGCAACCAAAAACTGATAGAGCAGACCCCCTCGCCGGTGGTGGACCAGGCCACCCGGGAGAGGGTGGGGGAGCTGGTGGTGCGGGCCGCCGATGCCGTCGGATACTCCAATCTGGGGACGGCCGAGTTCCTGAGGGCCGACACCGGCGAGTTCTACTTTATAGAGATAAACGCCCGGCTGCAGGTGGAGCACCCCATCACCGAGCTGGTCTCGGGGCTGGACCTGGTGAAGCTGCAGATAGACATAGCCAACGGCGAGGAGATCCCCTTCAAGCAGCCGGAGATGCAGATGGACGGGTACGCCATCGAGTGCCGCATAAACGCCGAGGACACCTTCTTGGACTTTGCCCCATCCACCGGGCCGGTCCCCCGTGTGACCCTGCCCCACGGGCCGGGGGTGCGGTGCGACACCTACCTGTACCCCGGATGCAGCGTCTCGCCGTTCTACGACTCTCTGATGGCCAAACTGTGCTCGTGGGGGGACACCTTTGAGCAGTCCCGCACCCGCATGCTGGCGGCCCTGGGCGACTTTCACATAAGCGGCGTGCAGACATCCATACCCCTCTACAAGACAATCCTGAACACCCCCGAGTACATACGTGGGGACCTCTCCACGGACTTTCTGGCCAGATACGACATCATAAAACGGCACGAGGCCGAGCTGAAGGAGGAGCGGCAGGGGCTGGCCGCCGCCGCCCTGGCCGCCGTCTCGACAAGGGGCGCCCACCGCGCCAGCATGACCAGGGCCGCCGGGCCGCCCGGCTGGGGTGAGATGTAGATGGACTACACCCTGGACGGCCGGAAGTATGCCGCCTCCGCGTCGGGCAATGCCGTCACCATAGACGGGAAGGTCCACACCATGGAGGTCCTCGCCTCCACCCATTCGGGCGTGGAGTTTCTCTTGGACAACGCCTACCATGCAGTGAGATACGTAGACGAGAAGGGGGGCAAGTTCGAGCTGGAGGTGGACGGGGTTCCCCTGGTGTTGGCCCGGGAGACCGGACTGGACGACATAGTGTACAAGAACTCCGGCGGGGCAGGCGCCGCCCTGGCCGAGTCGGCGCTGCTCAGCCAGATACCCGGCAAGGTGGTCTCGGTGGCCGTCGCCCCCGGCGATACAGTCTCGGAGGGCGAAACCGTGTGCGTGCTGGAGTCGATGAAGATGCAGGTCTCCGTAAAGGCGCACTCCAGCGGCAGCGTGAGATCTGTGCGCGCCAAGGTGGGAGCCAACATCGCCAAGGGCGACGTCATCGCCGAGATAGAGTAAGAAAAATTATCTGAGATGTTCCTTTATGGAGGTATAGTCGGGTTCTTTGAGCGGATCCTCGGAGACCCATGCATACGTGACGGTGCCGTTCTCGTCTATGACGAAGACGGAGCGCTTGGCAGCGTTGTAGCCCTTCACGTGCAGAAGGTCGGGCATCAGGATGCCGTACTCCCGGATGGTGCCGCTGGTGTAGTCGCCCAGCACGGGGAACTCCAGACTGTGCTGCTCCGCAAAGGCCTTGTTGGCGAAGGGGCCGTCGTTGCTGACCGCCACGACCTGGGCGTTCATGCCGGAGAGCTCCTTCCACGAGTCCCTGAAGGTGCACAACTCCCTCTCGCACACCGGCGAGCTGGCCGCCACGAAGAAGGCCAGCACGACCTTCTTGCCCCGGAACTCCCGGAGGGTTCTCATCTTGAGGCTGGTGTCGACCAGCTCAAAGTCGGGCGCCGCATCTCCCACGTTTATTGCCATTGGCAGAACGGCCATGGTGGCATATTAGGGGCTTTCGGGTGTGTTTGTCGTTGTGTAATCTCAAAGGTAGTTCACGCCGCCCCGGTTAAATAGTGGTGCGGCGATACGGCGTTGGATGGCCGCGCCCGGTCTTGCCGCATCCGCATTGCCCGGGGAACGCGGCGAGGGCCCTCCGGATGCAGGGGGAGTAACATGAACCGCAAGTCCGTGCACGATCCGCTGTACGGCTTCATCGATCTTGACGAGACCGAGCTGAAGATAATAGATTCCGCCCACTTCCGCCGGCTGCACCGCCTGAAGCAACTTGGCCAGGCCTACGTGGCATACCCGTCTGCGCACCACGTCAGGTTTGAACACTCCCTGGGGGTATGCCATCTGGCCGGCCGGGTGGCCGAGGCGCTGGGACTCGACGGCGAGAGGCGCCGGGTGGTAAGGCTGGCCGGCCTGCTCCACGACATAGGCCACGGCCCCTTCTCGCACCTCTTTGAGGAGGTGCTGGCCAAGGCCAACGAGGGGGACGGCGCAAAGATAGACCACGAGGCAGTCTCCCGGATCATAATCCTCAGAGATCCCGAGATAACCGACATACTGGGCGGGACGGCCGAGGAGGTGGCCTGCGTACTGGGGCACAAGCCGGTTCCCGGATGGGACAGCCGCGACAGCCTGCTGGCCGCCGGGATAATATCAGGACCGCTGGACGTGGACAGGATGGACTACCTGAGGCGGGACTCGTACCATCTGGGAGTCTCGTACGGCCGCTTTGATCTGGACCAGCTTATCCATACGATGTCCGAGACCGTCGATAATGCCGGCAACAGCATGATCGCCGTGGGCATCAAGGGATGGGGAGTGGCCGTGCAGTACTTGCTTTGCAGGTACCTGATGCACGCGCAGGTATACCAGCACCACACCGTAGCCGTGGCGAACCGGATGTGCCAGGCCGCGGTGGAGGCGGCCGCCGATACGGGCGCCATAGGCGGGCTGTCCGTAAAATCCCCAAGATTCTTGGAGAGATACTTGGGCATGGACGACCAGTCTATAACCGATGCCATACTGGGGTCGGACGGCCCGGCAAAGGGCATAATGGAGAGGGTGAGGTCGCGTGACCTCCTGAAGAGGTGCTACGAGATGTATCCGGATCGTGACTTGGAAAGTGCGCAGGCTTCCCTCATCACTGGGATGAGCCGAACAGAACTGGAGAGGATGTCCTCGGAGATAGCCGGGAGCCTGGGTCTTGAAGAGCACGATGTCATGGCACACGCCTCGACCATAGACCACAACCAAGAGCAGATACTGGTGGAGTGGAGGAACAAGCCGCACAAGCTGCGGGAATTTTTCCCCATAATATCGGACTGGTCCGTTAACAAGTTTTACGTGTTCGGACCCGACGAACACCGCGAGTCCGTCCGGCTTGCCGCCATCGACTACCTGCGCCAAAACATGGGAATAAATGTAAAATCCTGAAGTCAGGACGCTTTCCACCCCGGGATCCGCAGGGCTGTAAAAAATATCAGACAGCAAAATCGAGCTGAAAAAAGTGGAGAATTTTGTGGCTCAATAGTTTTTTTGCTACAACCAGACATTTTCCGTCTACCAATCAGACTGCCACGCATGACCGGTTCAGCAACAAGCTAGAACGTGCCGGAGACGTGCCATTCCACGCATTTTATGTGTCCCTGTGTATCTTGTCCGATTCCATCTCATGTGGGGGAGCCCCCGTAGCATTTGGGCCGGCGCCGGGCAACCCGCCC
>JAEFDA010000056.1 GCA_016126025.1 Nitrososphaerota archaeon
CTCTGAGGGGCCGGGGGAGGCCTGCTCCGAAGGGCGCCGCTTGATTTCTAATTATGGATCGTGTCTCGGACCGTTTGCAGGTCTTTTGGAGAAACAGGCGCTTTTGCATGATCGTGGCCATCATGCCTATGTTGTGTGAGATGGGCGCCCGTCCAATCCCAAACAGGTTGGCCATGGCATTCTGAGCATATCCGGAGGCACATCAGGGCTGCCAGCGTCTCGCTTCACAGGGGAAAGGCGGCACTCCTAGTCGATCCTCTCCCATGTTGGCGGCTTGGCCGTCCTAGCCACCTTCTTTGGTCTCGGTATAGCTCTTTTCAGCATCACGCATCAAAAAACCGGGCTACCGGGGATGCATATCGACGACCGCCTTGAACTTGCTGGTGCTCCTTGGAGTGATCTTGAAGGCGCTGTAGATAGATGCGTGGGGCGGTATTTTGATCTTTTGCGTACCCTTTAGGCCCGAGTCCCGTTGCCAATTACGAACAGGATCATCGCTTCCTCAATAGCGGTTCTTGGAGAGGAATTCATACAAGCTGGCGTAGTCTCCCGGGGACGTCACCAATACATTCCCGGTGACATCGTGAATCCGACGTATGAACCCCCCAAACCCGTGGGAATACGCCCCCATGTCTATTCCAAGGAAGGCGGCCGCCTTCTGATTTTTTGGGGACGGATACAGTACTATGGGCAGTATATCGTATTTGGGCAAGTGGGCCACCATGCTCTCCACCTGACCCGGACTCTGTATCACCTGGGTGATGAACCCCTTTGGACTCGCGTCCAGTTTGGAGGCCATCGCTGCATAGTCAGGTTTGGCCGGAATGGACAGGTACAAATCCAGTTCCGGTGCCAACCTGTCCCGGAGCAGCCGCCGCACCACCCCGCTGGGAACTTGGCCTGATGGTGGGGAATTTGGGGCCGGATCCCCTGCCACTACCAACATGCCCGAAAATCCCGCCTCCACGGCACCGTCCACGAACGCGTTAGTATCAGCGGGGCTCTTGTCCCGAACCCTCATGGTTAGAGTCATGGTGACGCCCGGAACTACATCCCGGAGTCTCCGGCCCACCAGAATTGGGGATATGCGCCGCATCCCCAAGACGTTCTCTGTGATGTGAATCCCTCCGCACACGTCCGATACGTCCCGGAGCCGCTCCATAAACCGACCCATCGCGCCAGCCCCGTTGCCGTCCAGCTTTGGCGGATTGGCCTCGTACAACAGGGCCATGCATAGCCGAGGCGGCGGTCGAATAAATTTCTTGAAATATTGGTCCCTATCCGCAAGAATGAACGTTCCCCGCCGCGGGATTACGCGTCATTCCAGAGCGGTATGGTCCCTGACCACACCGTACCGGTCGGTGTTTGGTGTTTTGCGGTGGACGCATGGCCAGAACACTCGCGTCCGGACGCCCCACAACATGGACGCCGCCAGCTGGCATGGTTGGTAAGTCAGATATGGCGCATGTCGCGGCACCAGCCTGCCCCGCTGGGCCGGTCGGCCGGGCTTGCGCACTCCGGCCCCTCCATGTTGGCCCCGACATTCCGGTCGACGTGGTTCCCATACTGGCACGACACGCATGCCAACTCGCGGCCGTTCCTGTTATTCTCGTCCGCGAATCCGCACGCAGGACACGTCTGGTTGGCATATGCGGCGGCAAACGTGGGCAGGCTGCCGGCCAGTTCGCAGGAGAGCAGCATGGTCGACACCCTCCAGTCATGGAGCAGTACGGAGCGATTCAGGCCGGACTTTTGACGTTCCTGCCAGGATACCCCCGGCCGCCTTGGTGAACTTGGTCATGTTCTGTGTGGGCAGGTCTCCGGTGCGACGTGGATGCTGGCTGCCCGGCGCCTATGCCCAACCATTCGACTGGCCGCCTTCTTGAGCCGGGCTTGCGGGCATGGTTGTGCGGCCAATGTCAGCGCGCCATGATGTGCTACGGCCGGCCGCGCCCCACCAAGCATGTGACATAGGCCACCACCCGTCCTTGCGAGAAGAGCCTAATGTATCAAGCTATATAATTCCCTTACATTCACACATTACTTTCGTGGAGGTGGACTTTATTCGAGATTCCTTAGCCTGTCCGCTGGATCCCGTCTTGGACGAGCCCGGATGGAGACCTGCGGCGGTTCTGCTGCTGATATGCGGCAGGATACCCCACGTGATAATGACCGAAAAGCCCCAGCATATGCGAGTGCATGCCGGCGAGATATCCTTTCCCGGCGGCAAGCCCGAGAGTGTGGATGCGGATCTGTGTGAGACTGCCCTGCGGGAGGCTCGCGAGGAGATAGGGTATGGTGCGGATCGCCGCAGCGTCGTGGGTCAGCTGGGGGCAGTCCATACCATGAACTCCCGGTTTACCATACTTCCCTTCGTGGCAGTGCAAGAGCGCATACCCTCCATGCGGGCCAACGCAGAGGTGGATGCGATCCTGTGTATTCCGCTGGAGCCACTCCTAAAGACTCTGGCCGCCGATACCCGACGTGGCAAGGGTATGTTCACCCTGCAGTACATGAACAAGACAATCTGGGGAGCATCGGCGCGTATACTGGAGCAGGTAAGCAGCCGACTGGCCGGGCACCGGGCAGGCATGCGCTAGCCGAACCCGTCGATCATACGCTGCCCAGCCACACGACCTATGCCCCACCCATCCGATACGACGGGTCTTGCCCCCTGGTATGACCCATTGGCCGACATCCACTCCTCAAGTCCAATCACCAAGCAATCCGGTGCATCAGCCACGATAATTTTCCTCCCCGCCTCAAATAAGTATAAAAAGCGTATCCAAAGTGCATAACCAGAATGCCCGCTCGCAAGCCCTCTTCGCGCAAGATCCGGCTCATCAAAAAGACAAGGCAGGCCTCGCCCGTTCCCACTTGGGTCATCCTCAAGACCAAGAGACGCGTTAGGACAAACCCCAAGCGCCGGTCATGGAGGGCAGGCTACACCGAGGTGGGCTAGTTGGCTGGAGAGAACATACACACCATTAATCTGGGCAAGGTCATCCTATCCCAGAGCCAGCATCGAGCCGTACGCGCCATCAACATGATCCGGGAGTACGTACAGAAACACAAGAACACCCCCAACGTAAAGATAGACCAAGAGCTGGCCCACATGATATGGGCCAGGGGAGTACGGCGGCCTCCCAGAAAAGTGACCGTCGAGCTCATAGACGACGGCGGCGAGGTGCTGGTGGTACCATACTCGGAATCCGTAATCGAGGAAGCACCCCCACTCAAGGAGGATGCGGCAAAGGAGATCGAGACAGAAGAGTCGGCCATCGAAGACGCGAGTACGGCCGTTCCCACAGGAGCGCTGCCCGGCGAGGTCTCCGAGTCGGTACCGGAGCCCCGGCAGCCCCTGGAACCCCAAGACACGGATGCCGAACATGTCAAAACCGGCGAGGCGGATCAGGAAGAGCCCGCCAAACCTGCCAAAGAGCAGTAGAGTCCCCGTATCCGGTCACACGATCCGTAAACCGGCCGCACCTACTCCAGCTGGTACAGCCCCAGATCCGCATCGACTGAGATCTCCGGCTCCTCCCAGTCCAGGGTGCGGTCTCCGGGTATAACGGACAGCGGATCATACCCCTCAAACTTTGCCAGCGCGTCGGTGGCCGAGACCAGCACCACGCCGGAGCGGCTAGACGCCCCGGTCACCACCGCCACCGGGGCATCCGTAATTCCCCGGGTCAACCGGGATACCGACTCCACCACTCCCACCGGCACGCTTCCGGACATGTACAGTACGGAGCGCTTGACCGAGTGCGGCGGAGCCGTCTCGTACAGCATCTTGATCGAGTCGCGCATCGATTCGTCCACGTTCCGGTTCTCCGGCCCAGTCGAGACCACGCAGTCGCCGGTCAGGACGGCCCTTCCCATCGAACCCATTATGCCGGCCAAGGCCCCGTTGCCGGCCTCATAGCACGAATCGACGCTCAGGTCCGGGTTGCACTCCAGCATCGAGTCGTTGTCCAGTATCACGGTGGAGTTGGAGCCCTCCCGAATACGCGCCAGCGCGATGCCGGCCTGAAAGAGTCGGTCCTCCTCGTACCCGAACGGCATCACGACAAAGGACACGAGGCGCCTCCCCGCGAACGCTCCTGATACCAGCGGGGCCAGGGCGGCCCCCGTTCTGCCGGCCAGGTTGGCCGCCAGCAGTATGGTGCCATACCCCTCCGACATGCCTTCCAGATCCCGCAGTGCCGGCTGCGCCGCTCCCCGAATGGAATGCACCGACGGGTTGGCCAGCGCGCCGCAATTGACGTGTATGAACCGGTGCCCGGGGACGCGGTCTGACGCGTCGGCCGAGACCGTAACGCATTCCAGATGCAGCATGCGGGCGGCCCGGTCGGCCAAGCGGGATCCTGCGCCCCCGATGCCAACCACCAGTCCGTCTCCGTCCACGGTGATGGCACACCCCCCATGCATAAAAGGCCGCATAGTCTAAAAAAAGTGACCGGGTGCCGAAAAGCCTAATCCAGCGCGCCCGACAGGCCGTGCTCGGTGGCTCCCGTCACCAAGACGCGGCGCCAGCCCGGTTGCACCTCGTCTGGTACGTGCACGGGCCGGTAGGCCGGACTGCGACCCCGCGCCCCCCGGGTGGCGGACTCGGCAAAGAGGACATCCCCTCGCCACCCGATCCACTCCCGGTTGGACTCCAGCGATATGCTGGTGGTGAGGTCGTGTATGATGCGGCTCCTCCGCTTTATGGTTGCCACGTCCAACTGTTCCATGCCAGCGGCCTCGGTTCCGGGCCGCGCCGAGTACCGGGAGATGTTGGTCATGTCCGGGCGCATGTCCCGTATCATGGAGACTGTCTCCTCAAACTCCTCGTCGGTCTCGGAGGGGAAGCCGGTTATCACATCGGTGGATATGGTGGAGCGTGGAAACTCCCCACGAAACAGCCTCACCACGTCCCGGAATGTGCCGGCGGTGTGGCCGCGCCTCATGGCCGCCAGCACCCGGTCGCTGCCGCTCTGGACCGGCACATGCAGGAACTTGTACACCTTCGGGGAGCGGTACGACGACACCAGCCGGTCCCGTATACGGGGCATGTACATAGGGTTCATCATGCCCACCCGCACCATAAAGTTCCCGGGGGCGTCCGTCACCGCATCCAGCAGGGCGGGCAGGTCCGTGCCCATGTCCAGGCCGTAGCACCCGTTGTCGGTGCTGCTCAGCCACACCTCCCGGCACCCGTCCGCAACATCTCGGCGCACCTGGCGGACGATGTCGCCGGGCCTGTAGCTGGACACGTCCCCCTTGGCCAGCTTCGTCTGACAGAACGAGCACTCGCTCATGCACCCGCTGGCTATCTGCACTATGGATATGGAATGGTTCAGCCGCACCCGGGGCAGGTCCGGCTTGGATGCCTCTCCGTCCAGCACTACAGTTCTTGAGCCGTTCAGGGCAGAGTCCACCACCCGCAGGGCGCTCCCCAAGGAACCGGGGCCCATCAGGCTGGCGTTGCCCGCGAACCTCTCGACGGTCTCCCGTTCGGCCTTAGGCATGCAGCCGGCCACCACCAGGGGTCTCCTCCCCATGGACTTGATCCTGTGTATCATGCGGTCGGCGGTGGCGTCCTTGACCGAGCAGGTCACCAATACTCCCGCATCAGACTCAGACTCGCTCCGGGCCAGCGTGTGGCCGCCGTTGATCAGTATTCCAGATATCATCTCTGAGTCCGAGTAGCTGGCCGAGCAGCCGTGTGCCTCCACATATATGCGCGCCATGACCCTAGGAGAGCAGCGAGTCCACCTCATCGGCGGTTAGTCCAGACGACACCGCCAAGTCCCGGATGCTCCGTCCGCTGGAGAGCGACTCCTTGTATAGCTGGGCGGATCTCTGGTAGCCTATCTTGGGCGCCAGCAGGGTCACTATAACCGGGCTGCGAGCCATGGTATCGCGCATCCGTTCCCCGTTGGCGGTCAGGCCGTCTACTAGGTTGGCGCCGAACACTGGCAGGAACCCGGCCAGCATATCGGCGGACTCCAGCATGCACTTGAGCATGCCCGGCAGCATTACATTCAGCTCGAACTGTCCGGCCTGGGCTGCCAGCGCCACGGCCGTGTCGTTCCCCATTATGTTATAGCACACCATATTCATGCACTCAGCCAGCGAGGGGTTCACCTTGCCCGGCATTATAGAGGAGCCGGCGTGCACCGCTGGAATGCCGATCTCCGAGAGTCCGGCCACCGGTCCGGAGGCCATGAGCCGTATGTCGTTGGATATCTTGTTCAGCTCCACGGCCAGGCTGCGGACGGCGGCCGACACCGCCGCGACTGCAAACCTGCTCTGCAGGCCGTGCTGCATATCAGACTCCGGCACCAAGGGCAGGCCCGATATACGAGCCAGCTCCGACACCGCCGCCTCCCGGTATCCGGCCGGGGCGTTTGCCCCGCTGCCCACCGCCGTGCCGCCCAAGGCGACCGGATGCAGGCCGGCCAACGAGGACTTGAGCAGCGCCGAGCACTTGGACACGGCCGTGCGGTACGCGGCGAACTCGCTGCCCAGCGTGACGGGCAGCGCGTCCATCAGGTGCGTCCTGCCGATCTTCCTGAACTGCCCGAACTCCTGGGCCTTCCGGCCCAGCGACTCCGCCAAGGAGTCCACGGCGGGGGCCACCCTGCCCATACCGAACAGCACCGCCATGTGCATCGCCGTCGGGTAGGTGTCGTTGCTGGACTGGGACATGTTGACGTGATCGTTGGGGTGGAGATACGAGTACTCGCCCAGTCTGCGCCCCATGGATACCAAGGCCGCGTTGGCTATCACCTCGTTGACGTTCATGTTGAAGGCCGTCCCGGCCCCCGAGTTTATCATATCAACGGCAAACCACTCCACAAGCTGGCCGGACAGTATGCTGTCGCACGCCGACACTATATGCCCGCCCCGTTCGTCGTCAAGAACACCCGCATCCATGTTGGCCACCGCCGCCGACCTCTTTATCATGACGAACGCCCGGATCAGGTCGGGGTGGGCCGGGCGCCCGGTCACCCTGTACTGCTCCAGCGCTCTAGTCGTGAACGGCCCGTAGTACGCGTCGGCCCGGACTCGCACCTTCCCCAGCGAGTCCTCATCGATGCGGAACTCCATGCAGGTACGCCGGGCCGCCGTTATTTGAGTCTGAGGTACGCCAAGACGCACATGTTTAGGCTCAGCGTGAAGCCGGAAAACATGCAAGACGGGATCTTGCGGTATTGATCTGGCAATTTTTGTAACATAACATGTATGATCTGGCCATATGGCGCCTCAAACCGCATGGATCATACCAAACAAGCCGGTAAAATCCGAAAGGCTCTTGTGCTGAGCCTGAACGCGTACGGCAAGACTGGGTCTAGTTGGCCGCCCACCGGACACCACGGTCATCTGGAGGCTCGGCGCCTCGCGTTAGCCCCGATCCGTTTTCCGTAAGGGAACCGGATAGTATTCTATATATAGTCAAGATATGGCCGATGTCCCAATGAATAAACGCATCAGCATGATTCTCACGGTGACCACAGTGGCCATCGTGGGAGCGGCACTTCTAGGTACCAACTACTCTCAGACGCAGCTGGCAGCAGCCGGCGACGACACCAACATGTTGGACAAGATCCACGCGATGGGCGGTCTCCAGCTGGTGATGCCCGAGGCGTTTGCGGCGGGTTCCTGCGAGATGCTGGAGTCTTCCGGACGCACCGTGGTCGAGTTCGACCTGATCGGCGAATCCGTCGAACTGCCGACAATAGGCGGCACATTCCATGCCATGACGTTCAGCGGCCAAGTACCCGGGCCTACGCTCAGGGTAATGCAGGGCGACGTGGTAAAGATGACTCTTACCATACCTGACGATGAAGCGACGGCGCACGGAAACGACATGCACTCCTCCCAGATGTCCTCGGCCAACTTCGGAGCCGTACAGCCTGGTGAGTCGGCTACCTACTGCTACATCGCAGAGGCGGCTGGCGTCTACAAGTACCACTGCTCCGGCGTGGACTTGGCAGCGATGGACCAGCACGTCCTCTCGGGCATGTATGGCATCGCCATCGTCGACCCGCTGAACGGCTACAAGAAGCTCATGGTGGAGAAGACCAAGGTCGAGAACGGCGTGGTCAGCTTGGACCGCACCATATACGATGCCGACGCGCTGGAGTTCCAGCTCCAGTACAACCAGATGTACCTGACTGAGGCAGGTACCTACGACATGGTGGCCATGATGGGTCACCAGAACACCGCCACGGTGGTCAACGGCATGCAGTTCGGCTACGTGCCCAACGGCGTGCACAACGCGATAATCAAGGGCGACGAGAACAGCAACATATTCGTGGCGCAGCCGTGGAACGGCCTTGACCTCAAGCAGTACCAGGCCCAGCTTCTCTACGTGGAGACCGACCAGCACGTCAGGATCTTCGTGGAGAACCAAGGCAACGAGCCCGTATTCTTCCACATAGTGGGAGAGATACTGGACAGGGTAGTGCAGGGCAACAGGGTGCAGTCGGCGGCCACCGAGACGTGGCTGCTGGGCGGTTCGCAGAACATGATCGTTGATCTGGTGTTTGATGAACCCGGCACCTATGCGGCGGTAAACCACGACTATGCGGCGATATACTCCGGCGCTGCCACCGTCTTTGTGGCAGGAGACCCCTTCGGCCTCAACGACAGGCTCATAGCTGCCGGCATACTTGAAGCTCCGGTGCCCTCCTACGCGTATGTGCTGGGCAATCCCAGCGACGCAGTCCCACCGATGGGAATGAACAGCATTCCGCATCCGGCAATCAACGTGCACGGACTCTACACCGACGAAGTGGCCCAGATGATGATAGACGACGGCGCAATCCCCCTCTGGGAAGTCGTACCGACGCTACCACCGTTCTAGGTATTCTTATTTTTCTATATGATTATATGGAGCGCTCTGCGCACATCTTTTGTGTCCAAGAGAGTGCTGATCTGCGACCAGGTCGACCCGATACTGCCAAAGGTGCTGCGGGACAACGGCATGGTCGTAGAGTACGAACCGGAGATAACCCCTGGCCAGCTGCTGGAGAGTGCGGGCAGATATGAGATAATCGTGGTGAGGAGCCGTACCGTCGTGACTGCCCAAGTGGTGGAGAGGGCCAACCAATGCCAGGTCATAGCCCGAGTGGGCGTGGGCCTGGACAACATAGACCAGGAGGCGGCCGCCGGCCGCAACATCAGGGTGATAAACGCCGTCGAAGGCGCCATGAACGCGGTGGCCGAGCTGGTCGTGGCGCACATGCTGGCGCTGGCCCGGGGCATACCCCGCGGCGACAGGGGCATGAGGGAGGGCCGCTGGCTCAAGAAGGATCTAAAGGGCACCGAGCTCCGGGGAAAGTACCTGGGGATAGTGGGCGTGGGAAACATAGGAAAGAGGCTGGGTCGCCTGGCGCGGGCCTTCAACATGAACATCATAGGGTACGACGTGATACCCATAGACCCGGAGTTCTGCAGAGAGGTAGGCCTCATGAAGACGGATCTTGACACTCTCCTGCAGAGCTCCGACTACGTGTCGCTGCACGTGCCGCTGCTGGAGAGCACCAGACACATGATAAACGCCGAGAGCATCTCAAAGATGAAGAAGACCGCCTGCATAATCAACACGGCCCGGGGAGGAATCATAGACGAGGCCGCCCTGTACGATGCCATCCAAGACGGACGGCTGGGCGGCGCGGCCTTGGATGTGTTTGAGAAGGAACCGGCCACCGACAACCCGCTGGCGGAGGTGGACAACGTCATACTGACCCCCCACATAGGGGCCCAGACCGCCGAGGCGCAGGCGCTGGCGGCAAACGTCATAGCCGAGAAGATCGTCCAGATAGAACGGGGAGTCATCTGACGGAATCGCCCGTCGGGAACCGCGGATCCCGATCCAGACAGCAACTATTTTAATGCCCACTGCGCTCCCGCTATACGTTGAGAGCGATTGCGGGAGCTCCCCTGCTGGCGGTGCTGTTGGTCTTGGGCGCAACGGCCGGCGCGCAGGAGGGTTCCGTAGACGGGATCACATACTCGGGTGACGGTGTCGACGTAGTGGCAGTAAGCGCAGACATCGAGTTTGGCGAGATTCTGCTGGATATCCAGTCTGAAGGTGGCACGCTCATGATAACGCTGGACACGGCAGTCGTGGTTCCGGGCAGCGACGAGGGTATCACCGTCGTAGTGGACAGCCAGCCCGCCGAACCTGCGCTCACCACGACCGACTCGATGATGGAGATGATCATTCAGATACCCGCGGGCGCCGCCACGGTGATACTAAGCGGGCTGGCAGATGCTACGCTAGCTGCCATGGAGCCCGAGCCCGCAGATGAGCAAATGGACCCGGCACCCGACAGCGCCATGGCAGAGGCCATGCCCGCAGATGAGC
>JAEFDA010000115.1 GCA_016126025.1 Nitrososphaerota archaeon
GAGTATGACGAGTATGACAAAGACGACGAGTATGGTGAGTATGACGAGTATGACAAAGACGACGAGTATAACTAGTCAAGTATGCGCGACGAATAATGCCAATGATACATGAAGTGTGAAAGGTAGGCAGTGTCCAAGGGCCTGCTCGGGCAGGCCCGGTAGCGGGCGCCAAAGCCTTGTACTGATGGCGCGGAGTTGGGCGGTTACTCAACACTCTGACTATTATCTCATGTCGAGGCACAAGATGGCAGGTCGGCGGGGTTGTGATCTCAATATGGTATGCGCAGTACGGAAAAAACGGAAATTGCCCAGCGCATTCAATGGTGCAAAACAGAAAACACATTCCTCTTCGGCATGCGGTTGCGCAAAAATCCCAAATTCCCGAGCATATGGTAGAGCAGAAACACATCCAAGCTGAACCGAACGTATGAGGGTCGGCGCCTGTGCCGTGGGCGGCCCGACCCAAATCCGGCGGCAGACACTACATGGGGTCGGATTCCCACCGGCGCAGCACGCCGGCATGATAATCCCGCGCCATCACCAAGGCAGGCCGCAGATTCTCGTATCGTCTCGCTGCTTCGTGGCGCCCGGTTGCCTCTAGCCCAGAAATACGGCTGTCGCAATACTCCAATTTCTCCTCCGCGCGCGGAAGCATATCCAAAGCGATATAGTCGGCATCCGTGTATTCTGCCATAGCCTATTCGGCTGGTGAGAATTTATAATGATGCACATGCAAATAGTAGCATGAATCCAGCAGAAAGGGCTGAATGGTGGGAAGCGCAGGCAGAGCAGAACGAGGCTGCGGCGGCCAAAGCATCTCCAGAGATGACCATGGCTCTACGCATGTCAGCCACCGCATGTCGCGAAGCCGCGGATGTAGAGCGCAGTTTAGCTGCCGAAGAAAAAATACTCTGCGCAAAATAATATTCACCGGTAGCCTGATCATCCGCCCAGTCAAGGACTAGACCGGCAGCAGGTAGAGTAAGAACAAGCTAGCACATCGCATCTCCCCCACCAACGTCTCTACCGGGGAGGCCGTATACGACCCGGGCAGGCTCGCCCAGATATACAGTTGGGCGGCAGGGCCAAGCGTGCAGGGCCAGCTGCAGAACACGCCCTAGAGTGCTTGGCTGTCCGGCGCGCAGGCGATCGGTTAAATTGGAAGCACCCGCCACTCAATCCGTGAAGTGCATAAGCGCCGCCGCCCTCTCGAAGGCGTACGGCGACACCCGGGCTGTCGATCGCATAGACCTGAACGTAGAGCCGGGACAGGCGTTCGGCTTCCTGGGGTCCAACGGGGCCGGCAAGTCCACCACCATAAAGATGCTGACCACCCTGATCAGGCCCACCAGCGGCTCCCTGAACATACTGGGGGTGGATGCCCTCAGGGAGCCCCTACGGGTCCGGCGCCGCATAGGCGTGGTGCTGCAGCAGCCCAGCTATGAGCCCACGCTGAGCGTGGAGAGGTCCCTGACCAAGTACGGCATGATGTGGGGCGTGCCCGGAGACGAGTCCCGGCGCCGGGCCGAACGGCTCATGCGTGACTTTGGGCTTGCAGACCTGAGAAAGAAGCGCAACGAGGACCTCTCCATAGGACAGCGGAGGAGAGTGCAGGTTGCCAGGGAGTTCATGCATGACATGGACCTGCTATTCCTGGACGAGCCCACCGTGGGACTGGATCCCGCCGCCCGGAGGGAGCTGCTGGACTACCTCAAGGAGAAAGCCGCCTCGGGCCTTACGATATTCTACACCACACACATCCTCAGCGAGGCAGACTACCTCTGCGACAACATAGCCATAATACAGAAGGGGCGCATACTGGCCTCAGACACCCCCGCCGCCCTAAAAAAACGGCTGGGGCGCCAAAAGACCATCACCCTGCGCACCAACGCCGACGACCAAACCGTAGCTACGGCGCTGGCCGGCATTCCCGACTGCGTGGTGCAGACCGGAATGGGTGCCAGCATAACCATCGAGTCGGCCAAGCCAGAGCACATCCTGATGGAGGTCTTAAGCCGGCTGCGCAAGAACGGTATCAAGATGCGCGAGATATCCGCCGAGGCGGCCACCCTAGAAGACATATTCCTGGAGACCATACGCGATGCATCCGGTTCTGAGACTGGTTAACCGCAACCTGACGGTCTCCCTGAACCCGGGGTTTCTCATATGGCAGGTGTTATTCCCGCTGATCTACATATTTGTGGTGGGCTTTGCGTACACCTCCCTCATACCCGGCGTGACATACAACGGCGAGCATGTGACGTATCCCGCGTTTCTGGCCACGGGCATGATCGGCTTCAACATAATGAACAGCACGCTGGTCTCCGGCCTGATAATCTGGAACGACCGGCGCCATGGCATGTTCGAGCAGATAATGTCGGGCCCGTACACCCGCATGCAGTACGTGCTGGCCAACATCTGCACCATAGGCACGGTGGGGATGATAAGCGCCGGCCTCATAGTGGGGGTGGGCTACCCGGTGTTCCAGGAGTCAGCCGAGTTCACCATATACACCATCCCTCTCATCGTCTTTGCGGCCGTCACCGGATCCGTGCTGTTCGGATCCCTGGCGTCCATAATATCCACCCGCCTCACCTCCAGCGAGGGGTTCAACGTGGTCATAAACACCACATTCATCTTTTTGGCGTTTGCCAGCACGGCCTTCTACCCCGCCGAGGGCGCCCCCGAGGGGCTGGGGGCGGCGTTCTACTTCAACCCCCTGACGTACATAGTGGACGCCATCCGCGCCGGAATATTCGGCGGGATAACCCAGGCGGTGTTCGTGGAGATGGCGGCACTCTCCGCCATTGCTGCCACGCTCTTTGTGGTGGCGGCAAAGATGATGACAAAGGTGGACCTTTAGCCGCGCCCGGGGCATGGCCGCGGAGCCGGCTCCGATGTCACTCATGATAGCCCGGCCCAGACTCGAACTGGGGTCAAGGGCTCCAAAGGCCCCTATGCTTGGCCGCTACACTACCGGGCTGCTGCGCCGGCACCGCCTCACGCCAATATGATTTTTCGGTTTTAGGTACGCTCCCATAACTTTTTTTGCGGACGCGCCGCATTCCCAAATGACATGGTGAAAGTGACCGTATACGGATACAGCACCGAGGGATACGCCCTGGCCTCGCGGCTGGCCGAGAACGGAGCCGAGGTGCACCTGGTGGACGAGTCCACCGCCTCGGCCGTCCGGCTCAGACCCGAGATAGCCAAGACATACCCGAATGTGGCCACCCTCATAGACGACGAGCCGCTGCTGGATGCCAAGCCCGTAAGGACGGCCGTTGCCGAGGCCAGATACCTGTTCTTCACGCCCCGGATACGAAAGGCCGGCGCCGAGGCCAGAACCGAGATAAGCCTCAAGTTCAAGGACGCCACCGCCCACCTCTCCGAGGACAGCACGGTGGTGTACGGCGCGCCCGTGGGGATGGGAGGAAACGCCGAATACATGGAGCTGCTCAAGCATGTCGCCGGCATAGACGCCACGGAGACGACATCCTACCATTACTACCCGCTGGAAGGCGACAGGCAGCCGGATGCCATCGGCTCGGTCGGCGGCCGGGAGGATACAGAGCTGGCCAGGCTGCTGGGCGGCGGCAAGGAGTTCGTTGACATGGAGGCCTCTGAAAGGATGCACGCCGTCCGCGTGCTCTCCAAGTTCTCCCGCGTTATCAGCGCCATAGAGATATACAGAAACTCCGGAAGGTCGCCGATGCCCCCCGGCGACGAGGTGTTTTTGGACTCGATGATCGACGGGCTTTTTGATCTGCAGCTCATAAAGGACTCGTACCAGGGGGCCAGGGCTGCCCAGTACCTGATAAACGGGAGCATCCGGGGCATCGAGGGCTACGTCCGGAGGCTGGCAGACAGCGTGAGGACGGTAATAAGGGAGAACGGCCTGAAGGTGAGCCGCACCGAGATAGCGCTGGCCTGGAGCCTGGACAGACACGGCATGCGCAGCGACAAGATGAACATCTTCCAGAACCTCACCGACCGCCTCCAAAGCCACACCGGAACCGTGCTGGAGTACGCCAGCAGGCAGGGATTTTATTCGGACAAGACGATGCTGGTGGTGGCATGCTCCCGGGCCGACTACAACAGCATAAAGCAGGATCCGGACGGCCCCGACATAGTGGTCATCAAGGCCGTGCCGGCCATCCCTGAGTGAACCCCCGTGGGCCGCGCGGCCGATAATATGCTATAAATTCACCACCACCATGCAAGTGACGATGGCCAAGACGGCGGCACCCGAGGACACCACATCCGAGGACACCACGCCCGAGAGCGGGAGCCCCCCGGGCGGGGAGGCAGGAGCGCCCGACGGCGCTCCTGGGCCGGGCGGCGAACGCGAGGGCAGCCACGGGGACGAACCCAAAGGCGGGGCGGGGCCGGAGGCCGAGCTGGAGGCAGAGCGGCAGCGCTCCCAAGACTACGAGGACAAGTACAAGAGGGCCCTGGCCGACTATGCCAACTTGGAAAGGCGCACCGCCACGGACATACAGAACGGCATTAATACGGCGACCGACTCCCTGCTGCGCGACTTTTTGGAGATACACGACGACTTTGTCCGGGCCCGGGACGCCTACCGCTCGGGCGGCTCAGAGACTGCGGGGCTGGACTCCATAATCCGCAATGTCGATGCCATGCTCAAGCGCCGGGGCGTGGAGGCCATCAAGACTGCAGAATGCACCTTTGATCCCCGGCTCCACGAGGCCATGCTCACCAAAACGGAGCCGGATCTGGAAGAGCAGACAGTTACCCGGGAGTTAAGAAAGGGATATATTACTCACGGCAGGGTGATTAGACCGGCCTTGGTAGAGATATCAACAAAGGGAGATGCTGATTAAGTGGCCAAAGTAATCGGTATTGATCTGGGAACCAGTAACTCGGCGGCGGCCGTGATGATGGGCGGCAAGCCAACGATAATACCGGCCGCGGAAGGCGCCTCGGTGGGCGGAAAGGCATTTCCGTCGGTGGTGGCATTCTCCAAGGACGGCCAGCTGCTAGTGGGGGAGCCCGCCCGGAGGCAGGCGGTGACCAACCCCGACAACACGGTAGTGGCCGCCAAGCGGAAGATGGGCACCGAGCACACCTTCAATGTGCAGGGGAAAGGCTACAAGCCGCAGCAGATATCCTCCTTCATACTGCAGAAGATAAAAAAAGACGCAGAGGCATTCACCGGCGACACCGTACAAAAGGCGGTAATTACGGTTCCTGCCTATTTTGACGACAACCAGCGCCAAGCAACAAAGGATGCCGGCACGATAGCTGGCCTGGACGTGGTCAGAATAATAAACGAGCCCACTGCCGCGTCGTTGGCGTTCGGCCTAGACAAGACCGGCGAGGATCTAAAGATACTGGTGTTCGACTTTGGCGGAGGCACGCTGGATGTCACGGTAATGGAGATGGGCGGCGGCGTGTTCGAGGTGATGAGCACCTCAGGCGATACCCACCTGGGTGGGACCGACATGGACCGGGCATTGGTGGATCATGTGCTGGACGAGTTCCGCAAGAAGGAGGGCATCGATCTCTCCAGAGACAACACGGCGATGACCCGCATACGGGAGGCCGCCGAGAGGGCCAAGATCGAGCTCTCCACGGTAATGGAGACAGACATCAACCTGCCGTTCATCGCACAGGACCAGGCCGGTCCCAAAAATTTGGAGTTGCGGCTTACCCGGGCCAAGCTGGAGGACCTGATCCGGCCCATAGTGGAGAGGTGCCGCCCCTCCCTCGACAAGGCCATGGAGGATGCGAAGATAACGCCCTCGGACATAAACCGCATAGTGCTGGTTGGCGGCCCCACCCGCATACCCCTGGTCAAGAAGTTTGTGGCGCAGGTTGCAGGCAAGGATCCGGAGGCCGGCGTCGATCCCATGGAGGCGGTGGCCATGGGGGCAGCCATACAGGCAGGGATAATAGCCGGCGACGTTCAGAGTGATATAGTACTGTTGGACGTCACGCCCCTGACTCTGGGCATAGAGACGCTGGGCGGCGTACGGGAGCCCCTCATAGAGAGAAACACCACCATACCCACCTCAAAGGCCAAGATATTCACCACCGCCGCGGACAACCAGACCTCGGTCACCATACACGTGGTTCAGGGAGAGAGGCCCATGGCTGCCGACAACGTCTCGTTGGGAAGCTTCAACCTGACCGACCTGCCGCCGGCCCCCCGGGGAGTCCCGCAGATAGAGGTGAAGTTCGACATAGACGCCAACGGCATAATCAACGTGACAGCCAAGGACATGGGTACGCAAAAGAAGAGCAACATCACCATCGAATCCAGCTCCAAGATGGACAAGGGTGAGATAGAGAAGCTGCGGGAGGATGCCGAAAAGTACGCCGAGGAGGACAAGGCCAAGATGGAGAAGATTGAGCTGCGCAACGAGGCCGAGAGCATGATATACACTACCGAGAAGCTCATCACCCAGGACATGAAGGACAAAATAAGCCAGGATCAAGGAATAAAGATCACTGATGCCATACGGGAGACCAGGGAGGCGCTGAACAAGGAGCCCGGCGAGCTGAAAAATAAGCTGGATGCCCTCAAGACACTGGTCAACCAGGTCAGCACCGAGATATACCAGAAGGCCGCCCAGGAGAGCCAGAAGGCTGAACAGAACCAGAATACCGAACAGGGCCAGGCCACACAGCAAGACGATCAGGAGACCGGC
The DNA here is from genome assembly GCA_016126025.1 of Nitrososphaerota archaeon. Lineage (GTDB taxonomy): Archaea > Thermoproteota > Nitrososphaeria > Nitrososphaerales > Nitrosopumilaceae > VYCS01. The sequence goes on from JAEFDA010000115.1 coordinate 6,678, forward strand.
GGGCGGGATCAGGACGCGGCTGACCGGACAGACTCCAAGAGCGACAGCTCCCGGCCCAGCTAGCCGGGGGTGAGCCGCGACGGGTGCCAAGCGCGACTACTACGAGGTGCTGGGCGTCTCCAGGGATGCCGGCGCCGACGAGATAAAGTCCCAGTACAGGAAGCTTGCCCTCAAGTTCCACCCGGACAGGAACAAGTCAGATGAGGCTCCCGAGCATTTCAAGGAGATATCCGAGGCGTACGCAGTCCTGTCCGACCCCCAGAAGCGTCAGCTGTACGATCAGGGAGGCCACGCGGGCATCAGCGGCCAGTACTCGCAGGAGGACATATTCGGCGGGATGGGCGGAATGGGAGGCGGCATCAACGACATCTTCCAAAACATATTCGGCGGGATGGGCGGAATGGGAGGCGGCATGCGGCGGGGCGCCGACATCATACAGGAGGTCACCGTATCCCTGGAGGACATACTACAAGACAAGGAGGTGAGCCTCAACGTCACCAGGGACATGGCATGCGAGTCATGCGGTGGCAGCGGCTGCTCGCCGGGGACGGCCAAGAGGACATGCGGCAAGTGCGGCGGGCGCGGCCAGACCCAGAAGACGCGCAGGATGGGGTTCGCATCGTTCGTGACGGCCGAGACGTGCAGGAACTGCCGGGGAACCGGTACCACAATACAAAAGCCCTGCCGCAACTGCCGGGGCGAGGGCATCCGGAGGGGCGTTGCAACCGCGGCATTCAGGCTGCCCAAGGGAGTGGACACCGGCAACTACCGCATAGAGGGCCAGGGCAACGCGGTACCCCACGGCATGAGCGGCGACCTCATCGTGTCCGTAAAGGTGAGGCCCCACCCCCAGTTCCGGCGCGACGGCGCCGACCTGTACCACGACAGGCACATCACTATGGTGGACGCGGCCTTGGGCGGAAAGTTTCAGGTGCCCACCTTGGAGGGAATCGAGACCATAAAGATAGACGCCGGTTGCCAGTCCAGCACCATAATAAAGATGGGCGGCAAGGGCCTGCCCAGAATGGGCTCGTGGGGGAGGGGCGATCTATACGCTAGGGTGGTGGTGGACATACCTAAAAAGCTGAACCGGCGCCAGAAGGAGCTTCTCCGGGAGTTTGAGGCAGAGTCAAACTGACCGGCACGGCAGTGCAATGATGCGTGGCTACCTTGGCCGTCACATGACGGATACCCCCAAGCACAGGAGCCAAACATGTGGTAGAACCGGTGGAATCATGACGCAGCATAATATGGCAAAGAGTATTATTTCGGCCCGGCGGCGGCACCGGTGCGGGAGTCGCCCAGCCCGGCCAAAGGCGTAAGGTTCAGGTCCTTATCTCTCAGGAGTTCGTGGGTTCAAATCCCATCTCCCGCACCATTCAGATCTGTGGGGCAGACATGCCCGAAGACTCCCCACCGCCTGTACCGCCACACCCAAACGGCAAGAGCCGATCCTCTGGCGCCGCCTTACGGACGGCCGGAAAATTGTCACATATGATGCACGGAACCGACCGATGGTGGGTGGGGCGCCTTTACAATCAGACTCTTTCAGATCAGGCGCGCCAGCCATGAGCGCCGCCGGGTATGCAGCAGGCCCCGCGCCGCACAATCCTGCTCCACCCCTGCATAACTGCCACGATGTTTAGATTCGGCGCCATGCCGCCGCTCTGGCCACCACCCGGCCCTGCGGCCCCAAGACGCCTATTCTAGGTTCTCAACGTTAATAACTTCGAGCGCAATAATTTATCGCGATATTGTCGGAGCTGGAGCGGTCACTTACCCTGCTGGAGAGAGACTGGGAGATCGATCCACTGCTTAAGGACTTTGTTCTGGGCAGGGTGACCGACGCGACCGACAGCAGGCACGTATCGGGCGGTGTGACGTTCCACATACCGCACCTGCCATCCCACGGCAAATACGTACTGTGGAAATGCTACTGGCCCGACTGCCACAACTGCTGCCTAAATCAGGGCAGACTCCCTCTGACGTCCGATGATCTGATCACCATCGGGACGGGCCTAAAATATCGCAGGACCTCCGAGTTTGTAAGAAAAGAGACGCTGGTTGCGACATGGCAGGAGCCTAGTGGAGGCGCCACCATCACCGGAATAAACCTAAAGCGAAAAGACGACGAGACCGAGGGGGAGGACGGAACCCGCATACCCTGCCGCTTTCTGGACGGATCCGGATCCTGTTCCCTGCATCCGGCCCGCCCCGGCGTCTGCTACCTGTACCCGTTTACCACGTGGCTGGAGAACGAGGGGGGGAGGGCCCGGGTCCATGCCACATTCCAGTTCACCGGAGACTGTCCGGGATTTTATCTTGGGGACGGCATATCGGAGATGAGTCATACACTGGCCGAATACTCCAGCATAATATACGACTACAACATGAAATATACCAGAACCGTCCGGGAGGGGCTCGGAGCCGCTGCGCTCGGCTGATTGTGTGTTTTTGGGCAGATTAACGGCGGCGTCCACTCTCGCGAACCTACGGAAGAATTCCGGGCATTCCAATTGATTTGGAGCGTGGGGGCGCTGTACGCCCTGCAAAAAACTTGTGAGAATTTTTAACCATTCCCGAACCTCGACACACAAAAATTATTTTTTATTCAAACGGAATAAAAAGAGACGGGTAGGCGGCATTCGGAATTACCTACAACCGGTCCTAATTGAACCATTTAGGCGAGGATCTGCAAAATAATGATTAAGCATAATCTCTGTCGCAGGGAGCCTCGGCGCAGATGAAAATTTAGCGTGGTTTGCATGCTGCCGTTGGCATTTTTAGGGCTACTGCGGTCCTGATGCCGGTGGGTGGGCGCGGGCGGCCATCAACGCCGGACCCGGTGCACATATATCTGTCCGGCATATGTCCCACGGCATGGAGGATCACGAGTGTCCCATATGCGGCCACACGATGGACAGGATGCAGGCGTGTCATCTACACTGCAGCAACTGCGGGGCAGTACTGGATTGCACCGACAAGGGCACATTCTGGTAAAAACTACCACACCTAGCGAGTCTCACACCGGCTGCCCGTATCCCGAATTTCACAGGTATGGAATGGCTGGCTACAGGCCCGGCCTGTCAGGAATATAGTCGGCGGCCATGTTGAGCGCCGCCTCCTTCATGATCTCCAAGTACCGCTCATACCCTGCCTTGAACCCGCAGTGGTGGCATATGACCTCAGTGACATCCTCGTCGAGGACCGCCACTCCGTCGCACTCGGGACATTTGGCATCCACGAGTGCCGTACGCGCTGAACCTATTTAATTGCGTTCATTTGCCGAATACGCGAGCGGTGTTGGTCTAGCTCGGTATGACACCAGCTTCCCAAGCTGGGTATCGCGGGTTCAAATCCCGTGCACCGCACCTGGTTCTCTTGCAAACCGTGTTGATAGCATGATTCGCAAGCATTACACGTCATGGTACAGCACGACCGTCCCTGACGGACGGACGCCACCGGTCGGTGCTTGACGCTTCTGCGGGGTGCTTGCGCTAGAACCCTCCACGTCCAGGCGCCCCTTAACATGGGCGCGTCCAGGAATCATCCCCGGACACAGCGGTACCAATATGCTGCCGCGCCTGCACGGCCTCCCGAGCTTGCGCGCGCCGCCGTCCTCTATGTTCT
>JAEFDA010000132.1 GCA_016126025.1 Nitrososphaerota archaeon
GCTATTTAACGAGGCATGCCCCGCATGCGGCCGTTATATTCTGGCGTGGCTCGGGGCGCAATGATACGACAAACGTCGCGCAGGGCCCCCGCCCTCTCTGCCATAGTGGGCATAATAATAGGAGTGGGCGTCACGGCGGCGGCCGGCTCCACCCTGTACTACACGTTCGAGAGCCAGACGGACCCGTTCAAGTCCAGCTCCGCCCTGGACGTCCGAAACCTCAGCGTCGTAAAGGACGAGGACCTGCTCAGGATAACGGCCACGCTGCGTAACAACGGCCAGACCCGCATAGACGAGGTCACCGTAGACAAGATTCTGGTCTCCGACATCGAGATATACCAGACGGGTCCATCCATAGTAAAGCTGGACATCGACGGCACAAACCAGACGCATGGCACCGACTACACGGCCGCGGTGGAGGGGCTGACCGCGCCCACCAGCACGGTCAGCATACCATATGGCCAGTCGGCGGCTCTGATTCTGGAGATAAAGTCAGCTTCGACGGCAACCAAGGACATAGAAGGCCACGTGAACATCTCCGACCGCCTCACCATGACCCTCAGGGTCGGGGCGGGAGGTGACAACTTCATCACCGACGCCTTCTCGGCCCGGGTAAAGCCCGGCTAGATCTCTTCTTTTTTTCATTTTTGGTGTAGATATGCCCCGCCGGGGGTACGTCCCTTTTAACCGGCTATACGTTGAAGCATGTTGTCCTACAGCGACAAGGCGGCCATCTGGTTCCACAAGCCCACCGCCCTCAACCAGCCGCTCTTCCAGATGCCCCTTATAGGGTACGTGACGGGATCGCAGGGGGCCCTGTTCTTCGGGGCGGGGCTGCCGGCGTTCTTTGTGGTGATGAACACATACGGCATCACATATGCGCTGATGCCCCTGGGGGCGGTCGCCGCCTTCGCCCTGATACGGCCCCCCGTGATGGGGTACGAGACGCGCCTGGCCGTTCTGGTGTGGTATTACGTGCGGCGGCGCCGGCCCAGAAAGGTGGGGAGCGCCGCCCTGGCGGTGCCTGTCCCCGCCTCCCTGTCCGTACCCAAGAGGGCCAAGGCGGCCAGGGGCGCCGGCCGGCCCGCAGAGCCCCTCCGGGTCCGGGGCGCCGGCCGGCCCGTGGAGATATCCATGGTATTGAGGACCGGCGGGAACCGGGCCCGGCGGGGCCGCGTCCGCATCATGCTGGACGGCTCCGGGATAAAGACCGCCGTCCCGTCCGGGGCCGGGCGCGTCAGTATAATACTGCACCCGGAGGACTGCGTGGGCACGCGCACCATATCCATACACGAGGTGGACGGCAACGACGCGGCCGGCGCCCTCTTGGTGTCCAAGGAGGTCACATTTGAGGACTAGGGCGGCCCTGTCCGAATGGTACGAGCTGCGGCCCTACCCCGGGAACGAAAGCTCCGACGACTTTGGCGCCATACTGGACCACATACCCGAGTTCGTCTTCGTGGTGTCGGTGCGGGACGGCCGCCTCGCCACACACATGAGAACCGCAGCCAGGCACCTGCCGCTGCTGGAGAGCCTGGGCCGCACCGAGCCGGTCCCCTCCGGGCCCCCCGCGCTGCACGGGCACACGATATCATACCGGTACCGCTCGGCGCGGCACTGCGCTCTGCCGGTGGGCGATGCCGGCACCTCTCCCATATTCCGCATCATGGGGGACTCGGTGGCGGGATCCGCGTACCTGATGGTGTGGTGCAGGCGGAGGGCCTCCCACCCCCGGATATCCCAGTACATACGCAGGACCGAGCGGGGGCAGGCCGCCGACGGCCTGGCCGGCCTGATGTGTGGCGTGTGGGGAGGTGGCTCCAAGCCGGGCCCCGCCCAGACCCGCAACGCCAAGCTGGCCCGGGAGAAGGCCGCCTCCCGCCACCTCTTTGCATGCCATGTGGTGGCCTCCGCCGACTCCATGGACGACCTGCGGGCCGTCGAGTCCTCGTTCCCATCCATGTCGCTGAGGCGCCATACCAGGGCGGATGCCAGGCACATAGACTTGGTGTCCTCGGGAATGGCGCGCATTCCCTGGCTGGGCGGCTCGCGCACGCCCATACTGAGCGATACGGAGCTGCGGCTCTTTGTGCGCCTCCCCGACGATAGCGACATGGCCTCCGTCCCCATGAATATGGGCCGGATGGTGTCGCGCTCCGGCGGCGAGCGCGTGGATGGCGGGGACGCCACCACCATAGACATAGAGAGGGGCGGGGGCCCGTGCCGACAGAGACCGGAGGGCTAGGACCTCAGGGTTCGGATGCCGGACAGCACGGTATGGCTCGCCGACGACACGGCCCGGATGCCGGCCGCCACGGCGGGTATATACCCGATGAGCGCCCGGCCCACCAGTACGACATACACGGACACGATAATAGCGGTTATCTCGTGCGGGATACCGAATATCGTCAACACGTCAAAGGCGTACAGGCCCGCCATCAGCTTGAACATCTCGACGGCCATCTCCAAGCCCAATTCCACGGACCGCACGGCGTTGGCCAACACGTCCCCGGTATCCATCTGGCCGGACACCTCCATAATGCGCATGCTCATGTCGTGCTCTGCCATGCGGGCGTACACCGTTGAGATTTGCGGGCCGGCCGGCTCGCCACTCATGGTCTGGAGCTGTATGCCCAAGGGGGCGGCAATCAGGACGTCGGCGGCGGCCAGGCACCCCGACAGGATGTACATGAACAGTATGATCCGCAGGGCGTTGTCCTTCATTCCGGGCGCCCCCCGGGTACGGCGGCGGTCCGGCGGCGGCCCCCACGGTCCCGGCCGGCCACCGGCCACACCCGGATCCGGGGCATCTGGCCCGCCCCGCATGCTGGCAGGGCGGCATTCCGACTGGGCATCCTGGCCGGTCCGCCGGCGGCGGCCACCCCGGGCCGGCTGGAGAAGCAACGGGGGCTGTCCCCGTACGGCTTTGTCATGAGATACGCGCGTGCCTGATTGCTTATAGCATATACGTATCAAGGCTATGATGCGCCGATTCGCGCTTTCCTGCTGGGTGAACCCGATAATGTAGAGTCTCGCCTCAAACGACATCCGCGCTTAGGCTGGCGCGCGGTGCCAGATCAGGCATCAAACCGGAGTAGATGGGAAACGCCGCCCTGAGGGTGTACGAATCAGGAACCCAGGCACATACGCTGACAAGCTAACACGGTCCATGTCGCCACAGACTAAGGCCAGTCAGAGATAACGAGCGTAGACACATACGATAAAGGTGCAGTCAGCGTACATTCCAATTTTTGCCGATATGACAATAGGAATGTCAGCGAAAGTTTATTCCTGTGTGGTAAGACCAAGGTACTGACGTTGTGCTTTGTCGTTGAACTGGATATGATATCGGATGAACATACATTCTCTAACATACCAGAGTATGGTTATGGGGGCACCATAGAACGACACATCTTGCCGTTTGTGCGTGGGCGGTGTGGTGATGATGCCAGACAGCTGAATGGCATAACGGACACGACGCTCCACATCAAGCCCGAGACCATCGTGTATGGTGACCGATATCAACCCGGATTCATACCGCTTCCACAGGTCAGGGTGGTGCCTTGAGCAGCACACTGGGGATTACACTCTTTCTTCTTGCCGTGGCGGGCGCCGCCCTGGCGCTGGCCGCACTGCCCGCCCCCACATATGCGGAGTCGCCGGACTTTACCGTAAGCGACGCGCAATACGTATGGGACGACAACACGCTCATACTGAACTTTACGGGGCGCATCAACATATGGAACATGGACGTGTCCAGCATCAGCATAACCGACGGCTTATGCGCACTCGCGTTCACCTGGAGCGACTATGACGCGGTCAGCCCGGACCGGATGTCCATCATTATCAAACCCGGCGAGATCCAACGCGAGTCGCTGGCCGGAATGCTCGAGCCATACATACAGTTCCGCAACGGCTCGTTCCACGAAGCCGGCACCGACGCGGCGATGACCCCGGCTGAAATGCCGCTGCGCACGGTAGGGGATCCGCCACACCATGACCCCAAATGCATCATAACGTACGGGTATAACGACGGCCTGCTGGCGTCATACGCATACGACTACAACCAGACCACACAGGCAGTCCATGACGGGTTCTCGGCGTGGTCGGATCTGAACCCGTACCTAGAGTTTGTGTGGGTGGAGCGTGACCCGCTCGTATGGGTAGAATGGGTGGACTATACGCCAGAGTATATCGGGCTGGCCTGCCTCTGGTGCCTATACAGTGATCCGTTTATGGAGATAGCGCTGTACGGGTATGACTGCCGTGGGGGCCGCATATACCACGACCCCGACAGCGTGCGAAACACGGTGGCACACGAGCTCGGACACATACTGGGGCTGAACCACCACACCAACACGACCCACCTGATGTATGGTCCAGAATACCAGGTGGACCCATACGAGACACACGGGTATGTGGTGCCGGACAACCTGGAGGAGTGGTTCATCGGCGAGGCCGAACTGTACAACCAAACTTTGACGCTGAGGGCCGAGCTGGACAGGCTGGGCGCCGATCTGGACAGGCTGGAGGCCCGGGGAGACCGCGAGGGCAACACCATCTATTTTGAGACCCAGAGCCAAGCCAACCAGTACAACAGGCTGGTCAAAGAGTACAACGATACGGTACGCGAGTATAACATGACGGTCGAGGAGCTAAACTGCATGCGCGAGGCGCGCAGCCCGTGGCATTGACGTCTCCGACTTGTCTGGAAACCGTACTACCGTAGGTGCTGGTATGCCATACATGAGGGCGTACTTGGCTGCAGATTATTGTACCTTACGATCAAGCAATCTTATGGTTGATAGTGGTCATATATGCTATTCAATGTGGCGAGCAAACCCTCCCCAGGCGCATGCGCCTTCGGCCCGTACCTCTGCGTGGACAATGCAGTTGTAGTGTACGGTTCAGCGGCTAATGCTGGCTATTGGATCACATTTTGTTTACGGCATAAAAGCGCAGCCTACTGCAAAGCTGCAATTAGATGTATTGTAAGTCCTCTACTACACATACCACGGCTCATATCCTTTACCTGAACGCATGTTGGTGCGACGGATCTGCTCCGCTAGTTCGTATGCGGTCAGTAGGGCTTTCTCCCGTCGCACATAAATTCCAGCATGAGATTCGTCAAATTCTTCCATTTTGCGTATAATCTGTGGTACGTATTCTAGTTTTTGTGAAATTGCGTTCCTAGCATTACCCACATTAAGAGTTGCAAATTTGCTCTTTGTTCCGATAGTACGGCCCTTCCTTGTCAGCGCACATCAAATTCCTATCAATGCGATATCGGGAGCAAATTCGTGAAAGCATTCCAGCCAGTTGACTGACAGGTAATCCTCGTTGTCACGCATTTTGAAGGCAGCTGATTTGGGTAGGCCGCTGGACTCGCTAATAGCCTGTTCCCCACAATGCCGAACAACGTTATGCTGGTTCCCAAGCAGCCCTTCGTTGGGTGGATCGTCACTCATTGAGACATCAGCTTGTCTATGGCCAGTTTGACGGCATCCACTACGCTGTCTATCGACGATACTCCGCTGCGGTATTGTCTCTGACGCACCGGCTCGGATTGTTGCAATACATCAAGATATTCAACATACTCCGAAGATAAGAACTCCAAGATCAGCGTACCGTGACCGACCACATCCCATTCAATGGTAACACGGCCATCCGGGTTGACTATAATATCCGGGTAAGGCAGATATGCATTGTTCATGATAAAAAGCGCAAACCCCTTTACGGATTCTAAATTCATAGGTTTTTGATATGGCTCATCTATCGGCAGACCATGCAGGTAATGCAACCTATTCGCAATGGGAGATCGACCAAAGTGGCTGATCACGAGAACTACACCTTCAACCGTCGTAGCATTCTTGAGGTGTGTTTGCCAAGCCGGCGGCTCTTGGTTGAACGCGGTCTGCATCCATATGGGCTGTGTTGGTGCCAGCAGTTCAGCAGTAATCTTATTGACTTGTTCAGACAGATATACGACGTCTTTATACTCACCATCATCACCATCACTAGATACTGGCAGTAATGAATAGCCGCACACATTAGGATGTTCATGAACTTTCTTTATTCGGTTCCTTGTTGAGAGATGATGTTCGTGTAGATAACGGAGCATCGGGTTACTACGGTCACTATTGAACGTTGAACTCTCGCTTTCAGCTAGTGACGCATACATTCTAATGTTCCTCCAGCATCGCGACCAACCTAGAATGGATTATGTCCTTCCTATTCTTCCACTCAGATATTTTGGTTTTCAAGGTGGCTGAATCAAGATTCCCATAGTGAATATTGCAATCTATTATGATGCTTTTGTGACTCTCATTACCGCGATCCGCATTTCCAGTTCTAAAGTTAAGATTTAGTATTGCATCGTCCACGTTCATGGTGAACGTAGGTCGCATTACGAGTCCTTGGCTGCGGAGGTCCTCACTCAGGAAATGTTGTGTAATCCAACTATCAGGATCCCTGCGGATGACTGATGCAGTATAGTTCAGACCCAATGCAGTGTAGGGTGTGTGTGGAAGCGTTTCGACATATAGAATTGCTCGGTCATGCACCTTACTATCTTCGTTCTGCTGAAACAACTGATCGCATGCCTCCGTGATAGTCAACCTGTCTTGGTCTATCGTCCATTGAACACCATTTGAGTACTTTACAACAGATACGGCCGGCGTGGTAATGGTTTCCTCGGACTTCCAACTCTCAGGTACTATTCCACGGCGTACCAAAAAATCTTTGTTCAGTATTGAGGGGTTATGGTACTTGGCCACTACAACGACACCAAGTGAATGAAGCCAAATTATGGGCTCGATAATCACTACATGTCACCCAGTCTTTAGCAATGCATTGCACGGTTATGAACGTACCGGATCCGATTTTTCTATTTGCATTGTGACGTTTCGCCTCAAATGGTGTCCATGCCTGAGCTGGCCAGCGCGCGGAACTAGATCAAGCGCCAACCGGATTAGAAGTGAAATGCTACTGTAGCGACTCCCGGACAGGCCAAAAACTCTGTCGCCGGTCTCCTAGCAGCCTTCAATGTTACAGCCACCGCATCTATGCTGTACCCATCATGCGCAAACATTACAGTTCCGCGCAAAGGTGAACACGCCCGGCTTGATAGTGGAATGCCATGTAAAGGGGCGCCCGATGCCCGACGGCGCTAGGCCGACCACATGCTGTCCTAACACCCTCTTCCATACTCATTGTGACTTCTGGCGCCCGCCCCCTTAAATCGCGCATGCCATCCCCAAGACGTGATAGCGCTGGGCGTGGGCATGGCCGCCATGGCCGTCCTGGCCGCCGGAATGCTCCTGGAGTACTATGCCGAGAGGGACCGCATAGAGCGCGTGCGCGACATATCTGACGAGATCCGGGCGGCGCGCCTCCGCGAGGACGTATCGGCCTCATACCAGGACCCCGGCATACTGCTGGAGAACAGGTGGGGCGGCGACACCCACATAACCGGCCTCATAGTGATATGCGACGGCGGCGCCATCCTCAGGGCCCCACTCCACCACAGCGTGCCGGCGGGCGGCTCCGCCCTGATCGATGACGTGCCGGACCCGGGGGCTTGCACATGATACCTGTAGCCGGCGCCCTGATATGTGTGGCATGCGTTCTGTGTGGCGCGGCCCACGCCGACATGCACCTGTACGTGCCCGATTCCATGATACAAAACATGCACTACGAGGGCATGATACTTTTGGATGAGCCGGCCGCCCGCCCCCACACCCTGCTGCTGGCCTCCGAGGGCCCCGTCCGCATACCCCACAATATCACCATACAAGCCGGGACCAACCACGGCATATTCAGCATATACCCGCACGGCGCCGGGGAGGCGCGCATATCGGCGGTGCCGCCCGGCGGTCCGCCCTCACACGCCACAACTACCATACACCCCGACTCCCCCCGCCTGAGTATCATACTGCCGGGGGCCCGGAGCCTGGCGGCCACCCACATGCCCATATTCATATTCCTGGTGGATGGCGCCGGCCGCCCCCTGCCCGCCCCGCACGCCATACCCATACATCTGGACGCGCCGCCCTCCATGGACATCCCGTATGAGGCCGCCATACGCCCGGGCCGCACCCACACCATGGTACAGGCCGCAGTGTATGGCTCCGGCGCCATACACGCATCCTCCGAATATGCGGCCGGCGGCTCCGCCGAGATACACCGGGACGACACTAATATCATGGTGCGGGTGGGCGTGGCGCCGAATCCCGCCCCCGAGGGATCCACCGCCGCATATTTCGTGTGGCTGGAGCGGGACGGCCACCTATACGACCCGCCGCACCGCACCAAGGTGCTCATATCTTCGGACTCGCCGGCGGCCTCCACCGCCCCGGGTCCGGGGCCGGGGCCCGTCCTCCGCGGGGCCATCTCCGAGAGCACATACCGCGGCACCATACACACCGGGCAGGTCGCAGGCCCCGGCGACGCCCGCGCGTACGGCAATACAGCCACCATAACGGCCACCGTACCCGGCGTGGGCAGCGGCAGCGCCACCATATCGGTGGGCGCCCACCCGGCCGAGGCGCTAGATATGGCCGCCTCCGCCTTGCGGGGCTGCATAGAGTCATCACCGGAACACGCACGCCACATACCCTGCGGCCGCATGCTGGGGGCCTTCACATCCCTGGGGGGCACCCCCGACCAAGTATACGACGGCATACCCCCCGACTGGATGCACGCCGCCCTCCGCGCCGCGGACGCGCACCCCCGCGCCGACGCGGCGCGGCTGTGGGCGTTCCCCGACACATCCCACCACACCGCATGGGTGGTGGCCGGGTTCTATGCCACCGGCGGCATACCCGGCGTCTGGGTCCCGGCGCCTCCCCCCGACACATCCGATATAGTGACCAGCCACTCGGCCCCCTACAGTACTGGAGTGGGTCCGGTCACCATACCCGTGGACACGCCCGCCCCCCTCAACCTCACCGTGTCCGGCGGGGGGATATCCCCCGCAAGCCTGTCCCTGCCGGGCCCCGCGCCGCCGGACCTCCACATATCGTGGGAGCCGGCGCCCCATACGGAGGGGCCCCGGCTGCTGGGGATCATATACGTGACCGACCACGCGGGCCGCGCCATACATCCAGGCCACGCACTGCACGAGCTCACCATATCCGGGTACGGGAACGCCACCATACTCCACACCATACCATACGGCGCCGCGGCCGCCGTATACGGCGAGTCGGACTGGTCCGGGGGCGTGCTGGCCCGGCTCCCCGGCGCCCCTCCGGCCCGCCTGCCCGCCGCCCAGGACACCCCGCACGCCATCTCCCTGTGGATGCCCGACAGGGTGCACATATCCGAGGAGTTCCCGTATGTGATACATGCGGTCTCCGGGGACGTACCCGTACGCCGCATACACGATGCATCCTTGGCCTCCGGGTCGGTCTCGCCGGCCCCCGGCCACAGGCTGGTCGCCGACCATATGGGAGGGGGCGTGGCCGCCGTATGGGAGGGGGCGGCCGCCTGGGGCCACACCGAGCCGTTCCTCAACGAGATGCCCCACATACGAATCGGGACGGGGGACGCGCAGGTGCGCCTAGGCCAGAACATCACCATATCCGTGCACGGGGCGCCCCCCGGCGCCCAGATACGGACGGACGGCCCCCTCACATTCACCCACACCCCGCCGCACTCGTACACGGCCCGGCCCCCCGAGGCCGGCCAGTATGTGGTAAACGTGACGGTGTCGGCCCCCGGCTGGCACCCGCACTCCCGCGCCATACCATACGTGGCCGACCACTACGCCGACGTCTCATATTCGGCCACGTCAAACGACTCGGTTCCGGTCCCCTTCGAGATACATATGGAGTCGGGCGACATATCGCACACGCTGCTCCCCGGCCAGGCCACGCCCCTGGCGCCGGGCGCCTACGCCGCCACCCTGGAACGTGACGCACATCTGGGCGGGAGCCGCTACACACTGTCCGGCGTCACCATAAACGGCGCCAAATCTGGGGACTCCGGGCACCTGGCCCTCACCGTGGACGGCCCCACCCACATCACATCGCACTATGAGAGGGTGGTGGAGGTCCGCGCCTCATACTCCGGCGTACTGTCCGGGCCTATCCCCGGCTCGGGGGACTATACCCCCGGAGATATAGTCCAGATACGCGCCGGGCCCGTCTCGGTGTGGTGGGGGCTGGCCCGGGCCGTCCCCGCATCCTGGGAGGGGCTGCCGCCAAACCACCACATGCTCGACGATACCATCCGGTTCCCCGCCAC
>JAEFDA010000002.1 GCA_016126025.1 Nitrososphaerota archaeon
TGTATATCCTCGGCGGCCGCGTCCTGGATTGTGGCGCCCAGCGGGATCAGGGCCGCCACCATCGAGAGTACAACCAAGCCGGTCTTCATGGGGTTGTTAATAATATCCCTATATTTATTATTAACTACCGGCGCGGAGCCGGCCAACAAGCCTCCCCTCCAAGCCCATCCAGACAGTTTCTATCAGGTCTAGATGTGGGGGGTACGGCGGTGGTGCCGGATGGGTACCACCTTCTGCAGATACTACCAACCCGCAGCGATATTGCAAGGGGTGATGGGTTCGCAGTTGATGGACTAGCGGGTCTAGAGGGGACTAATACCAAATGGTCGTACCTTGCAGTTCTACAGTGTGGGCTACGGCCATACCATGCGCGTAATTTCCAGTTGCCCGTACGCCCTACACATTATCTGGTAAGTGCAGAAAGCAATTTGCATATGGCGGTATGGGTTTTGCCGTCCACCATTCCTATGTGGTTTGCTATGATCCTTTTCTCGACGCTGAACAGCTTGTCTACCCTCGCCCGGCTGTCCACAACAAGTTTGCCATATTCCATATCCTTGTTTGTAACCGGCACATTGTATTCCGATGGCCTCAAGTTTGACGTGAGTGGTACGGCCACTACGTCATCCGAGAGCCTGTTGTATCTGTTGTTCGATACGATGATTGCCGGTCTAGCTTTCCTCCGCTGCAGATCAGAGAATGGAAACGGCAGTATGACAACGCTACGCTGCTGGACTACGTCTTCAGGTACCTGTTCCATATCTCGTCCTCCTCGTTGTCCCATATCCTGTTCAGCGAGCGTTCCGAGTGCAGTACCACGTCCTCAAAGCCGTCCTCTATAGATTGCGATATGTCGGATGCCTTGCGGATCAGGAGTTTTTTGTCCTTCAGAACGATCACCAGCTTGGACCCCTTCTCAACGGCTAGCTGTTTTCTGATCTCCTGCGGTATAGAGATCTGGCCCTTCCCTGAAACTGTCACAGTCTTCATTATCGGTTCTGACATGTATGCTGTAAGATTTTTCTTACTAATAAATACACTTGGGATTTGTACACATTTAGGCTCAGCGTGATGCCAGAAAAAACGCTCGGGAAGAGCTCATGCGGTACTGATCTGGCAGTTTTTGCAGACGTGCTGAGTATGACTGGTCGATGGCGTAAAGCGTGCGGACCGTGCCAAACAGGCCGGTAAGAGTCAGCAGAACTCGTGTTGAGCCTACACGTATAGTAGCGGGTCTAGGGGGATTCGAACCCCCGACAGCCGGATTAAAAGTCCGATGCTCTACCTGGCTGAGCCATAGACCCCAGCCAAACCACCGAATGTGCACAATTTAGGTGATGCCCCGCGGCCGCCCTTCAGCAGCGCCCCAACTCGGGGCTCCGATACCATCCCCCCGCAGGCTGGGAAACTTTCTGGCCACAGCACCCACATATTTGGCCATGGCGTCGCCGGTGTTGCACCCTCTGCATATGCACAGCTGCGAGACCTTTTTGGTGTCGCAGCTGTCGGCCAGCTCGCATGTGCCGCAGCCGGCCGGCCCGCCGCAGACGGCGCACGCTATGTCTGGGCCCTGCCCGGCGCTCCGCTCTGCGCACTCTACGTGCTTTACGCCCACGCCCCGGGCCCAGAGGCCCTGCTCCCCGAGATTGATCCTCTTTCCGCACTCCAGGCACGTTCCAGGGAACCGCATGTTCAGCCGGACCCAGCTCATTGCAGTTTGGCCTCCTTTGCTATTGTGTCCGCGAACTCCTCGGCGCCGGGTATGGTGCCGTCGCCGACCATCTTGATGTAGTATGGCAGCACCAGGGTGGCCACCGCGCTGCCCGACATGTGCAGCCTCTTTCCCAGGTGCCGGTTGAGGGCCCGGATCTTGGAGCCGTCAAAGCGTATGCGGTTCAGCACCCTGAAATCCAGGTTGTACCGGGCGTAGCTGACCGGCTTGCCCTTCTCGTATGTCCGCGCCAGTATGGGGTTGAGGTACCTGAGCAGCCTCCACTCCTGCGTGGCCAGTATGCGGCCGTGCAGCATGTCGGCCTCGGAGACTGCCTCCAGCAGGCGCGCCCTCCTGCCGGGGTCCATCTTGGCGGTCACTATGCTGGAATATATGGCGTTTATCTTTTCGCGGGGGTCGGTCCACATGGAGTACAGCACGGCGGCGGCCTCCTGCGGCGACTCGGCCCCAAAGAACGAGGTGACGCCCTCCTCGATGTCCGGCTCGGGCATGGTGGTCTCGGTCCGGGGGTCCAGCCCGCCGGCCAGCGCCTGGGCCCTGTTCAGCATGGATCGTATGTCGCCGCGGGCCTCCGACACGATGCGGACCATGGTGCCGGGCCCCAGTCGTACCCCCTCGCTCTCCAGTATGCGGGCCAGGTACACGCGCAGGAGCCGGGGCGGGACGGGCCTGAACCTCACGTGTACGGACGCCCTGACCATCTCCCTCATCTTGCCTGTATCCTCGGAGTTGGAGGCCATCACCACCGGGAGCGCCGCCCCCTTCAGGAACTGCAGCAGCGCCGCCGCCCCGCCGTAGTCGGAGCGGCCGTGTATGCCGTCCACCTCGTCTATGAAGAGCATGGTGCGCCCGGCCAGGGCCCGGTTCTCCCGCATGGGGTCCAGTACGCTGGCCAGCCTGGACTTGCTGCGCGCATCGCTGGCGTTCAGCTCCACCATCCCG
Organism: Nitrososphaerota archaeon; assembly: GCA_016126025.1. Lineage (GTDB taxonomy): Archaea > Thermoproteota > Nitrososphaeria > Nitrososphaerales > Nitrosopumilaceae > VYCS01. The sequence goes on from JAEFDA010000002.1 coordinate 2,675, forward strand.
TATCCATAGGCGCGGGCCGCGGCGTGCGCCAGGGTGGTCTTGCCGGTGCCCGGCGGGCCGGTCAGGAGCAGGGGCTTGGACTTGGCGCCCCACCCGGAGAACCACTCGGCCACCCGGGCGCGGGCCTCCTCGTTGCCCACCATCTCGCCGAGCGTTCCGGGCCTGTGGCTCTCCGACCACATCAACCGCGTCTCACCGGTATGCTCTTTTGGAACTGCAGCCACCGGTCGGCCTTGGATATTTTGTTGTACCAGAACTCGGTATAGTGCTCCACGGTCATGAACAGGAACTTGAGGAACTCCAGATGGGTGAAGCCGTCGGGGAGCAGCCTCAGCGAGAGCCGGGCCCTCTCCAGGTACTGCCGGCTCCGCTCCAGGGTGGCCTCGAACCCTGCGTGCACGTCCCCCGACAGAACCGAGTAGTAGAGGGGCCAGGAGGGCACCTTCACGTAGCCGTTCCGCATCGAGTCCTCGATCTCGTTGCCGCAGCCCACCGCCTCGGAGGCGTGGGCCATGCCCGAATAGAACACCTCCGAGAGCGGCGGCTCGGCCATGGCCATGTTGGCGCCGGCCGTCCCCATGACCGCCCGGTACTTCTTGTAGGAGTACTCCATCTGCACCTCGGTCATGCGGTCGGGGTGCGACTTGAGCTCCTCGTCCATGTACTGCCCGCTCCGGGCATCGCGGAACCCGTCCTCGAACGACTTGAGTACGGCCACCCCGCCCCGGGATATCTTGGCCCGGGCCAGTCCCAGTATGTAGGGGTTCATCAGCCGGTAGTCCTCCAGGTACTCCAGGTCCTCGTCCTTGTCCACGATGCGGTCCATGGGCTCGCTCAGGTCGATGGCCAGTATGTGGCCCTCCACCATGTCCCGCTTCAGCGCCGGGTCGCTGTGGGGGTTTGCCGCATCGAAGAGCGCGTTGAACACCGGAAAGGTCATCTTGACGAAGTTGGAGTCGAGTATGCGGTGCACGCGGTCGGCCATGGCGCCCGGCTTCAGAAGCCGCGCCCTAGCGTCGTCTATGTGGTCCAGGTCGGCCATGAGCCTGTCGGTCCCTATCTCGTGGGCGAACTCCCGCTGGGTGGCGACGGGGTCCCCGTCCGACTCTAGGGCCTCCACCATGCCCTTGACGAACCGCGACTCAAAGTCCGGGAACTGCCTGGCGGTCTCCTCCTTGTACTTGGCAAACGTCCTGTACCCCCGGGACTTGAAGAGGGCCTCCTTGAGGATGCTCCTGCCCGTCCTGGTGGTGCTCAGGCCCTCCTTGCTGGTCACCGAGTCGTCCTTGCCTATCATGGACAGGAGCGGTAGGGGCTGCCTATTATGCCTTGGCGGCATTAACTTTGGGGCGCCCCCTCGACTTTAATTATGGTGCGGAGGGGGGGGGTGTCATGCGACCGCTGGACATACTGCGGGAGGCCTCCGAGCGCATACACCGCAGCGTGCGGGGAATGGCCGGCACCGACGCGGCCGGGGGGGACTACGGCCGGGGGGCCGGGGGGGACATAAGCAAGGCGATAGACGTGGCCGCCGAGGGGGCCGTCTTGGAATACCTCCGGGAGGCCGAGTTCCCGTGCACGGTCCTGGGCGAGGAGTGCGGCCGGGTGGAGGTATCCGGCGGCGGCCCGTACGTCGTGATGGATGCCATCGACGGCACGGCCAACGCGGTGAGGGGGTTCCCGTTCTACTGCAGCTCTCTGGCGTACGCGGAGGGGTACAGCCTGGGGGAGGTCACCGCCGGGGTGGTGAAGAACCTGGCCACCGGCCGTACCTACTGGGCCGTCAAGGGCGGGGGAGCCTTTGCCGACGGCTCCCGCATCCGGGCGGGCCGGGGGGAGGAGGGCTACACCATACTGGGCCTGAACCTCTCGGGCGCCACGCCGGAGCTGATGGAGCGGATGCGGCCCCTGACCGAGTCGGCGCACATACGGCACATGGGCGCCAACGCCTTGGAGATGGCCGTATTCTCGGAGGGGCTGATGGACGCCTTTGTGGACATACGGGACAAGATCCGCATACAGGACATCGCCGCCGGCTACCTGCTTGTGAAGGAGGCCGGGGGGCTGCTGCTGGACGCAGAGATGAGGCCGCTGGACGCGGATCTGGGGTACGGCACCCGGGTGTCGTTCATAGCGGCGGCCGACGCGGAGGCGGCCGACTACGTCGCCTCAAAGATTAGTGGCGCCCTTGGCGGGATTTGAACACGCGTCTCAGCCGTGACAGGGCCGAATTCTAGACCGGGCTATACTACAAGGGCTTGCCATACCCTGCCGGACCCGCAATTAAAAATCTTGTGAGTTGGGAGGTGTGTAACGCTGGCAGCGCCTGTAACAGCGCTTGGCCGCCGGCCGACTACCGTTTCTACCCCGACTTACATCTCCACTCTGCGGTTTTGGCCACCGTTGCCACTCCGCATGCCTGATCCGCTGGACCACCGCTTCCACCCCGGCGCCGTCTGTTACGGGAGCTGTCAACGTTACAGCCCGCTCACGTACTCCGTACCGTGCAACTGACAGTCGTACATCTCGATATCCAGACGCGCCTATACAGGCCGGTTCGGGAAGAATTGATCCCAGAACGAGAAAGGAGGGGACGCGACTATGACGCACACGAAACCCTCGGCAGGGTCGGCAAATACGCGATGCGCCATGCCGCGCGGTATGGACAGGTAGCTTCCGGTCACCACATGGTACGTCTTTTGTTCGGCCTTCGGGTCTTTCGGATCCCATACCAAGATGTCGGCGCTGCCAGACTCCGCAAGATACGCCTCTTCCGATACGGCATGGTAGTGGCCTTCGGTGGTGGAGCCAGGATCAAACGACGCCCTGGCTGTGGAGAACCGGGTGAGGGCGGGCGCCCCCTCTGCCGGCACGAACCTAAACAGGCATCCCCAAGGCCGCCCCTCGTGAACCAAATCCCCCTCCGCGATATGGTTTGGGACCAAGCCGTACTTTGGCGGCAGTAGTGCCGTCGCCACATGCTTCTCGATATCGGCGCCCACGCTGTGTATGGAGTTGGACAGTTGCCGGCCGTCCACACCAATCATCGTGGCCAGGGCGGCGGCGAACACCACATCCATCACATCATCCGTCGTGCCGGCGCCGCAGCCGAGATTCAGCGGTGTGGCCGAACACACTATGCGTACAGTCTTCCTCATGCCCATCTTCTCAAAGCCGCATGTGACGCAGCCATCTCCACTCTTCGTTATGGTGATTGTTGCCCTGTTTTTCTCGTACGAGCCTGGCGCCAGCGCGTCACGTGTCACCTCGCCCGTACCGGTACCGGCATTGACCACCAAAGCGCCGTCCTTCATCAGCATGATTTGCTCCAGTTCAAGGGAGTGTCCGCTGCCGTTAGGCGTGCAGGAGACCACAATGTCTTGGTGCGCCAGTGCCGTGTCTATGTCTAGTACGTCAACCGTCGCGTAACCATGCGATGCGGCAACGGCGCGGCGCACCGGATCCTCTTCCGCAACAGTCACTACACTGCCATGTGAAGCGCAGAGTCTTGAGACTCCGCGGCCTACGGATCCATATCCCATGACCAAGACGCGTTTCCGGGACAATGTGAGCGACTCTCTGGACACGAGGAGAGCGAGTATCGACTCCGGCGTGGCCACGGAATTCTCCATCTCGCGCTTTATCTCCGCCTCGGCCAGGTTCACTACCGGGTACAAGAGTCCAGACTTCATGGATCTCTCAAAACCGTGGATGCCGCTGGTAGTCTGCTCGATGGTGTATAGGTGCTCTTTCCACCGGTATCTCTCTGGGTTGTCGTAGACGATACTGCTTATGCGCATACCGTCCTCCAATATTATGTCGGTTGAGAGAAGATTTCGGTGAACGGCATCCGGCGGGGCTTCCACCACAACGACGCCTGAATTGTTGCCGATATCATCCACGACACCCTCGCCGCTGTATGAAACCGGAACGTATGTGACGGTTGCGCCCAACGCGGTTACTGCCATTATCAATTTGGAGGTGGCAGTAGTTGCATGAGTGCAGACGAGCACCGACTTGCCGGCCAGCGGCGCCGATGCGACGTTGTCTGCTACCAACCTATCCAGTACAGCCACCACTACACGCCCCGTGCGGCTACCAGCTCCCACTGCGACCACGAACCGGGAGCCCCTCCAGGCCGCTTGGTCGTCACCATTCTCGGCGGGCGAATCATGCGGAGACCGGATCCGGTCACGGCCATCCCCAGCTCTCCCCGCGAAAAGAAGTGCACGTGGAGTCCGCTCTTCGGTCCGCCCTCGTACAATATGGTGAACCCCCCGTCTGCCCTCTCCGTGATGCAATGAGGATGCCCCACGTCGGTATCTGCGGCGTTGACACGCACGAATAGCAGGCCGCCGGCGTCCAGCATGGCCGCGGCCCTGCAGAAGTACTCCGCCGTCCTGGCGGCGTCGCCGTGTTGGAATGACTGTATGGCGACGATATAGCCGAACCTCCCGTTATCATAGTTGAGAAAGTCGCACTGCACCAGCTTGTGCGCCAGCGACGGCTCCTTGGATGCTATCTGCTCTAGGCCAGCGGCGGACACGTCCAGGCCTATGACATCTAGGCCGGCCTTGGCAAGCTTCAGGTAGTTGCGGCCGTTGCCGCATCCTACGTACAGGCCGCGGGAGTGTTGGATTTCCGGCCTCTTCGCCAATTCGGCCAATATCTCCCCGGCAAAACCCACCGGCGGCTCACCGGCGTATCTCCCCCCGAGATACTCCTTGTCCCAGACGTCGGCAATCATGCGCGCCCTGTCCGTAATGGATGTTTCAGTTACATTCACGTCCAATATACGTACTGGATATCCAAGTATTTATCTGTTAAAGCAGTAGTGAGATGTAACGCTGGCAGCGCCTGTAACAGATGGCGCCTGGCCGCCGGCCGACTACCGTTTCTACCCCGACTTACATCTCCACTCTGCGGTTTTGGCCACCGTTGACACTCCGCATGCCTGATCCGCCGGACCACCGCCTCCACCCCGGTGCCGTCTGTTACGGGAGCTGTCAACGTTACAGTCCCGAGTTGGGGCTCCAGCGGGAACGGGTGGTGGCCGGAACTGGAAGGCGGCGGCGCCTAGGACCTATACCGTTCCATGGACGGCGCATTCGGGGAATGGTAGACGCAGTGCGCCGTCAAGCGCCCATGTTCCGAACGCAATCCGGCCAGTCCTTGCTGGGGAAATACCCCGAAGCAAGGGATATTAACGAACGCCGCCCACTCTCTCGCATGAACCGCACCCGCCCGGCCTTGGCGGCGCTGGCCGCCGGCTTGGCGCTGGCCACGGCGCTCTGGGCCGCGGCTCCTGTCCAGGCCCAGGATATAACCACCGAGTACGTCCCCATAGACGGGATCATATATCTGGAGAGGACCACCATCCCAATGCACGTGCCCGCTGACAGCCCCTTCCCCTGGGGGCACGTAAGAGGGACCATACAGAATCCCGCCGAGGGATATGACGTCATAATACAGGTGTACCAAGACGGCATGCTGATGCATCTGGCGCAGGTGGGCGTGCAGGAGGACGGCTCGTACGAGTACAGGTTCCGGGTACTGGACGTAACCGACGGAGAGATCACCCGCATATTCGAGGGCTACTACGAGGTAGTCATATTCAAGGTGGTGTACATCCGCGCCGCCGGTATGGTCTAGAAGCCCCGCAGCCCCCGGGGCCGAACAGTCTCCGGATGGACGGCCATCCACTCGATCTGCTCCAGCATGGCATCCCTGTCCTGGGGCAGCGTCCCCTTTACCGCATACGCGTTGGAGCCGTGGTTGGCGCGAAACACGATGTTCTCCTTGGTGTCTATGCGCGAGATCAGCCCCCTGAGCTCCTCCAGGGCCTCGGCGTCGGTGAGCCTCTCAAACTCGCCCTCGTACTTGTCCAAGAACTCCTGCTTGATGCCGTTCTCCAGGTACAGGGTCAGCGCCCCCACGTAGTCCGGCGAGCAGGCGCTGATGACCCGGGCAGTCTCCTCCACGTGCTCGGCCGAGTACCTGCGGCCCCCCAGTCCCAGTATGACCATGCACGACATGGTGTAGCCGGCCGCCCGGGCCTTGTTGACGGCCCGGATTATGGTGGCCCCCAAAGCCCCCTTGGTGACCTTGCGGAGGACAATGTCCGAGCCGCTCTCTATCCCCAGGTACAGCATGTCCAGCCCGGCCCGGCGCATTCGGGAGAGCTCCTCGGGCGTCTTCTTTAGGATGTTCATCGGCATGGCATAGCAGGATACCCTCTCCAGATGGGGAAATATCCCTCTCAGGTGTGATACGATGTCCACCATGTAGTCGGTGTCCAGGTTCAGGGCGTCGCCGTCGGCCAGGAATATCCGGCGGGTCTGGGGCATGTGCCGGGCCATCACGTCCATCTCTGCCAGGACCTCGTCCCGGGGCCTCTCTGAATACTCCTTGGAGCGGTACATGTCGCAGAAGGAACACTCGTTGAACGAGCATCCCAGCGTGACTTGGAAGATTAGGGATTTGGCCTCGGAGGGGGGGCGGTACAGCGGCTGGTCGTACGCGAGAAACGCCATGGTTTCGAATGGTTGGTTCGCCCTTATATGTTGCATGTTGGTGAATTGACTGCGCTCTTTTATATGGCACCCGCGGTGGCTGACCAATGGAGCTTTGGGCTGATTATCTTATATCGGAGGCCAGCTACGGCCCCGGCAGGCAGCTCCTCCACGTGCTCAGGCACAGGATCACCAGCCAAGGGGTCTCCGAGGGGCGGGTGGCCGACAAGATGACCCTGGTCTCGGAGATAAAGGACAAGATCGCCTACGTGACGGGTCACAAGACCGCCGGGGGGTGGGAGCGGGGGGACCGGGTGCGGGCGTTCCTGCTGGACGGCAAGCCATTCGTCAGGGTAGACGACAACAGGGTGGCATATGACCATCTGGGATTCCTGCCCGATGTGAGCGGGGGTCCCTCGCCACCGCCCGACGGCGGGTCAGGTGAGGTGTCCTCGGAGCTGGCCAAGCTTAGGGCCCGGCATATGCGTGAGGACATAGCCGAGTCGGCCGGGATGCTGGAGGCCCGGAAGCCGCCGGGCCTCTCGGCGGCGGACATACTGCATGAGGACATGGTGCGTGGGGAGCGCGGGCCGGAGACTGGTGCGGGCGGAGACCCGGAAGGGGACACAAGGCCGGGATCTGATAGTGATGGTGCGGCGGGAGGAGAGCCGGAGACTGGAGGCTCAGGACCAGAGGATGCGTCAGAGCCTGCGCCCAGTGATGCGCCAGAGCCGGAAGCCGAGCCAGAATCTGCAACCGAGCCTGCACCAGATGACGCGCCCGAGCCGGAGGCTGCGGAGACTGACGTGGAACCGGAGGTAGAACCAGAGGCCGAACCAGAATCTGCAGCCAAGCCAGCGCCCGGGCCGGAGACTGAAGACGTAGAGCTGGAGGCCGAACCAGAGGCCCCAACGGCAGACGTGCCCGAGGGCGAGAAACAAGGCGCAGAGGAACCAGAACCGGAGCCAGAGGCCGGCCCATCAGAGTCACCTTGGGGC
>JAEFDA010000077.1 GCA_016126025.1 Nitrososphaerota archaeon
AAGCCTCCCCATCCGCTTGCGGAGCTGGCTGAAGGAGGGCGTCCTGGACTCTCCGATCATCTTCCCGACAGCCCCCTCGAGCTGCCTGTACTGGACTCCCAGCCCAACCCTGAGGGCGGCGGCCAGCATAATCAGCCTGCCCTGTAGTCGGCTTGCCAGACCACCTGACAGGGAACGCAACATCGTCCTCGGCATTCTCAATGTGTGTTGGTTATACGCCAATCAGCCCTAGTCATTCCCGCGAAAGCGGGAATCTGGGAGCCTCGGCAGATACAATTCTCCCGCGGCGGAGGCCATAGATTCCCACGAAAGCGAGGGCGTGCCTGCAATACCAACACATGCTGGGAATACCAGATCCCCCAACCACATCTCAAAAACGGTTCGGCCTATCGGCAAAATCGGCCCACCAAGTGCTTGGATGGGCTAGATTGCACCCGCGCCCCAAACAGGGCAGTCTGGTCGATCGTAGTTACGTCTGCATTATCTGGATCAGGTTACCGCAGGTGTCGTCAAAGACCGCAATAGTGACGTTGGCCAATTCTGTTGGCCCCATTGTAAAAGCTACACCCAGTGACTTCAGTTTCTCATATTCTGCGCGGATGTCCGTAACGCCAAAGGACGCCGCTGGTATGCCTTGGTCAAATATCCCTTTCTGATATTCTTGTGCTACCGGGTTGTCACTTGGTTCAAGCAGAAGCTCGGTCCCATCCGGGTCATCGGGCGAGACGACGGTAAGCCACTTGAATTCCCCCAGAGGGACGTCATGCTTCTTCACAAAGCCGAGGGTCTCCGTGTAGAACCTCAGAGCTTCGTCCTGGTCACTTACGAAGACGCTGGTGAGTGTAATGCGCATATCTGGCCTCCTGTTCTCTTCCTAGTAGTCCATCGCTATTAAGATAATGTGTGGGGAAATTCTGTGTCCTAATAGCGCTTGAGAGCCGCCCGTGCGGGTCGAAAGGCATAATGATCGCGTCATTTGGCCATCCCTTCCATGACAAAGACGGACAACGAAAAGTACGTCAAGCGGGGGCGGACATGTTCAGAGTACAATCCCGAGTGGGAAGACGAGGTCAGCCACGCAAACGAGGGAAAGGTGGGGCACAATTAGGACACAGAGTTGTGAGCGCCCGGGGGCATCCCGTGTTGCACGGGCGCCGTTATGGGGACAGCTCGAACGGGGCAGCCCGGTACGAGCCCAGCACATCCAAGGTGGCGCACTCCCCCCTGAGGCCATCTACGACAGTATCGAGCGTTCTGGCCTCCCCAACAAAGTCCGCAAAGAAGACGTAGCTCCATCCCCCGGTGCGGTCGGGCCTCGACTCTATTCTGGTCAGGTTTACTGGCAGCAGCCTCTTCAAAGCTTTGTGCAGGCTACCAGGCCTGTGTGGAAGTGTGAAGGTTACGGAGACCTTGTCGCCGCCCTCCTGTGGGGATGCGCCTCGGCGCTCCAGCACCACGAACCTAGTGTGGTTGTGCTTGATGTCGCTGATGTCGTCGCTGATGACCGTCCGGTCGTAGTGCTCGGCGGCCCGGCGGCTGGCTATGCCGGCCACTCTGTCGGATCCGTCCTCGGCTATTATGCGCACGCTGCCGGCCGTGTCGTGCGTGGGGATCGTCCTGTATCCGGAGACGAACCTCCTGCACTGGCCCAAGGCCTGGGGGTGCGAGTATATCGTGTCTATGCGCGAGATGTCGTCGGTGTTACCTACAAGGCAGTGCTTGACGTGCAGGTACGTCTCGCCCACTATATGCAGCGTCTCCCTCTTTGCGCGTATGGCATCGTTGGCCTCGCCCACCGACCCCTCGGTGCTGTTCTCCACCGGGATTATGGCTCGCTCGGCATGATCGCGCTCGACGCTGTCCAGTGCATCAACAAAGGTGGCCGACGGCAGCGTCTCGACGGTGCCCAAGTACCTGATGGCCGCCTCCTCGCTGTACGCCCCATACTCTCCCTGAAAGGCCACCCTCACGGCATCGCAAGGGGCGTGATGATATATGAAATTTGTTTGAATGTACACTCGGTGCCGATGGCAGGCCATCCGGGCAAGGTCCGTCACTACTCACACATGTACGGCTATTGCACTGGAATCACTGCTGGGTGTCGTAATCGAATATGCGCGCCGCCGCCTCCAGCACATCCGTGTCCCCGTGCTCGGACGCCCGGCGTATGTTGTTCATGGGGGTGGACGCCATGCCCTCCAAGACGGCCCGGCTCATATCCTCCATTATGCGAACTGTGCGCGGATCCGCGTCCCCGATCATCTGGACGGCCTTGGCCAGCTCCCGGGCGCGTATCTCCTCTATGATGCGGAACGTCTCGTTGACCAGCGGCTCGGCCTCCAAGCGGCGCATGGACGCCTCCAGCGCCGAGACCTCGCCGCTTATGGTTCCCTGAATGGCCTCCGCCTTGCTGGCGCGGTCCTTCATGTTGCGCTCGACCATCTCGCCTATCTGATCCAGGTTCATCAGCTTTACGCCGGGGATGTGGGCTATCCTCTCGTCCACGGCCCGGGGGTTTGATAGATCCAATATCATCATTCCGCTGACCGGCGACAGGGCAGCCACCGCGTCGTACGCCACCAAAAAGAACGGGGCGGTGGTTGCCACAAAGGAGACGTCGTACCTCCCAAAGTTGGCCAGCACGTCCTCGAACCTGACCGGGTCCCCGCCCACTGCCTCGCAGAAGGCCGCAGCCCGCTGCAGGGTACGGCTGGCCACCGAGAACGAGTACCCGCGCCTGGCCAAGGACTTTGCCACCAGCGTGGCCACCTCGCCTGTTCCTATAACCAGCACACCCTTTGACTTGAGGTCGTTGACATTCTCCTCGGCAAGCCTCACGGCCATGGATCCCACCGAGACCCCCTCCTTGCCCAGTCCGGTGACGTTCCGTATCCGGGTGCCCACCCGGGCGGCCCGGTCAAACAGCGTATTGAGGTGCATGCCCGACGCCCCGGCATCCTTGGCAGAGGCGATCGACTCCCTCACCTGTCCCAGCACCTGCTCCTCGCCCACCACCATGGAGTCCAGTCCGGACACCAGATCCAGTAGGTGGCGGATGGCCTCCGCGTCTTCGCCGGTCTCCATGGCGCCGAACGCCCCGCCGTCCAGCCCGGTCGCCTCAGACCACGCCCTTATGATGCCAGAGTAGTCGGCCTCGGACGCCTTCCCGAAGAGCTCCACCCTGTTGCACGTCTGCACTATGACGCACTCCTCCAGTCCGCTCTCCCGGAACCTCCGGTAGGCGTCCTTGTGGTCCTTCATCATGAACTTCTCCAGCATGTGCACCGGCGTGGTACGGAACGTGATCCTGGCGTTCAGTATGCGGCTCACTGCGCCCCCGCCCCCGATGCCCTCTCCCTCCCCCGGGACTCTATGTCCTGCAGCAGGCGGGTGGTTATGACTCCCTCCATGGCCCGCCTGATCTCGTCCCGTATGAGCTTGGCCGCCGCCGGACTCCTTCCGCCGGTGGAGACGGCCACCCTGACCACTCCACCGAACTCAGCCTGCGCCAAGTGGGCAAAGTCGCTACACTGCGGATCGCTGGAGCTGTACCCTAGTATGCGGCGATGACGCGCCTCGTCCACCAGGGACCGGTTCAGAGGGCGGTCGTCGGTGGCTGCCACCACCACGTCCGGGCGCATCCTCTCCACCACGGACGCGTCGGCCCTCTCCCGCACGGCGGTGATGCGGCCCGAATCCACCATCCCCAGTATGGCGTCGGAGAGGGCGGGGCTCACCACCGTTATGGTGCAGTCCTCCCCGGCCATGGCCGCAACCCGCTTGGTGGCCTCGCGGCCGCCTCCGACCACCAACACCCTTTTGGAATCTAGTCGGAGATCCACTATCATAACCAAAAAAGCTCGACGATTTGTATTTATATATTAAAATTACATACGCCTAGAGATCGGATCCGGAAGCCGGTACGGCGCCCGCCCAGCCCCCGGGGAAGCAACCCAGCGACCTCAGGCGGGATGGGGCCTCCACCGAAACACTAGCCGTGGACCCTCCCGCGGGAGTCGGCGGCCCGGCCATGCCAAGGTTGTGCCGGCGCCCGCGGCGCGTGATGCCGCCAACAACCCCATTGCCTGCTAGGTGCTAGTGTCCGGCGCCGCTCCCCGCCATGCCGCCCGCTCGCGCAAGAGGAGGCCTACTCGGCAACAGTGAAATATTCGAAGAAACCATATTGGGTGTAATGGCAACGGCCCTCATAATCCCGCTGATCTTGGCCTGCATAGCAGGCCTCGGAGGTTACCTGTTGTACCGATATGTGGTGTATGATGCCATGTGCAAGATGTCGGTGAACCGCATACTGAGCAGCTACGACATACGCAAGTCGCCCTCCCAGATAATACGCGAGTTCCACGAGGTCATCCGGGGCGAGAAGATATCCGAGAGGCAGGTGCGCACCCTGGAAAAGATGTACCGGCAGACAAATCCGGACCAGTTCTTGGAGATGTACGACGCCCTACGCGAGAGACGGTCCGACAGGTAGCGGTTCCCGAAGCGGGACTAGGACACGCGTGCGGACATCGCGGGGAAGCATGCCCGCGGCGGGATTGTCGGCTCCAAGGTGTTCGACACTGCGCCCAAGCGACTTGCCCTACGAGAAATCAGACGCCCTTTGGCGCCGCTAAGGTGTTACAGGTATCTGGATGAAGGGCGTTCCGCCATCGCCGACCACCAAGGGCAGCTGGCCATCCCAGGCCTGCGTCTTTAGCCACTCCAGATAGTTGGGGTTCTGGGCTAGGGCTTCATTGATGATGCGTATGGCCTCGGCCTCACCGTTTGCGCGGGCTATGTTGGCGTTGGCCTCGCCCTGGGCCTGTTGCTCTATCTGGCGCGCCTCCACTTCTATCCTGAGCAGATCGTTCTCCGCCTTGAGTGCCCTCTGTTCGGCCTCCACCTTTGCCTCAATGGCGGCCGCAAAGAGCGTAGAGAACTGGAAGTCGGTGATGGATATGACCTCGGTCATTATGTCAAAGTCGGCCAGCCGATCGGTTATCTCACGCTCTATGTCCGCCTTGACCTGTGGTCTCTTGGTGATCAGTTCCTCGGCGTTATAGTTGGCTGTAACCTGTTTTACCACCTCCTCCACCGCTGGCTGGATTATACGGTCCTCGTAGTCCAGTCCCACCTCTTGGTACAGATGGTGTATCGCTTCGGGGGACGGATGGTAGTTGACCGTCACGGCGGTAGAGACGGTCTGGAGGTCCTTTGAGGCCGACGTCGTGGACTTTACATACTTGAGTGTACGTACCTCCATCTGCACCACGCTATCGGCAAACGGCATCACAAAGTGGAGCCCCTCACTCAGCGGTGGAACGGTGGTGTCGACGGCGTTCCAGTGCAGCAGGACGCCCCGGTGTCCGGCATCTACGATCTGGACGGCAGAGTACGCTACCAGTCCAATGGCGATCAGCGCTATTATTCCGATGGCCACTCCGCGCGCGACGCCCCTGTTCACCGATACGTTTGGTGACTGGTATCTGGACACTGCCATACTCACCATGCTTGGCTATAAAAACCGTAGCGATGGCGTTCCGGTAACTCGGTTGAACGGCCGGTGGGAGTACACTCATGTGACGTGGTTCCTTACCGCCGATGGCAAGCGAAACCGGAATGACAGGCGGCGCCAGCCGGCGGCCGCGCAGCCGCCCGCTGGAGAATCGCTGCCACCTGACATGTACGGCTTGCAGGGCCGCCCGGGCCGCACTGGCTGGAATGGTCGTGGATTCGAGGAAGCAGTGGCGGTACGGCCGTCTGAAGCCGAAGGCGGGTTTTGTTTATATATGGCCATATCCAATCAAAACCAATGAGTGGTACAAAAAACCCATACGATCCCGCCGAACTCTACAACCAGTGGCTGTCGCAGACCAAGCAGATCCAGGACGAGTTCCAAAGGGGCTTTGACCGGATGACACAACAGTCCAACGACATCAGCAGGATGACCCAGACATGGCAGAGGGTCAGCGACCAAATGGAAGCCATGTCCAAGGCCGGCGGCGAAGGAGTCCAGCAGTTCGCAGAAGCGATGCGGGGCGCCATGTCGCCGTGGAAGCAGCCCACCGAGTTCGTCTCCGTACCCAGCATGCTGACCGGCTGGGCGACGTTCAAGACTGGAATAGGAAGCAACGGGCGCATCTCCATACCCGAGGCCGAGCGCAGCGCCTTGGGACTGGGCGAGGGGGATCTGGTTCAGGTTATCGTACTGCCAGTGTCAAAGAAAAAGGAGGTGAAACAATGAATAAGAGTGAGCAAGCACAGGAGAAGGCAAAGGACGTATTTACCACATACAAGGGTGTTGTCGACAAGACATTCGAGAGCATCAACCAGTCCGTACCCAGATACCACCAATCCATAGCGAATACCCAGCAGGAGATGCTCAAGGCGATGGAGAACAGCGTGGAATTCACCATACAGGCGCAGAAGGAGTTTGCCGCAAAGGCCGGCATACCCACTACCCTGCCCGAGACCGGACTGCGGGCCATCAAGGATACCGCCGACGGCTACGTCAAGATGGCAGGCATAGGCAACCAGATTGCCCTAGCAGCCATAGACGCCACCCAGGCTGGAATCAAGAACGTGAGCGAGAACGTCAAGGCATACAACGACCTCAGCCAGACCACCGTGCGATCGTGGATAACGGCATTCGGCATAACCAACTAGGCCATCAGGCCTAGTCCGATTTTTTGGACAACCAGCTGCCCATCTCGGGCAGCACCATTTTTTGAGACAGGCCGCTGGCGATCATCCCCACGTGTCCGGTGGGGTACAGCCGCAGCGTCTTGTCGGGGCTGCTCACCGCATAGTGGAGAGGCATGCTGCACTCAGGGGAGACCAGGTGGTCCCCCACCGCCACCTGCGTGAAGACGGGCATCTTTATCCGGCGAAGGTTCACCACGCGCCCCCCTACGCGCATTTTGTTGTTCACCAGGAGGTTCTTCTGGTAGATGTTCTTTATCCACTCCCGGAAGAGCTCGCCCGGGATGGGAGGGGTGTCGCTGAGCCACTTTTCCACCCGCAGAAAGTTGTCCACGAACTTTTCGTTGTCTATGTTCTTGAAGAAGCGGATGTACTTCTCTATGCCCTGCTCGAACGGCTTGAGGACCGAGAAGCAATAGTACATGAACTCCGGGGGCATGTTGCCCACCGTGTCCACCAGCTTGTCCACCTCCACGTGTTTTGATAGGTTGCTCACTACGGTGGTGTCCTTCCAGCCGTCGATCACCGGCGCGGTGGCCACAAAGTTGCGCACCTTGTCAGGATGCAGGGCCGCATACACGGTGGCTAGTGTCCCTCCGGTGCAGTATCCCTGCAGGGTGACGCTGTCGACAGACGCCTCATCGCACACGCTCTCGATGCACGAGTCCAGGTATACGTTGACGTAGTCATCAAAGCCCAGATAGCGGTCCATGTTGCTGGGCGTTCCCCAGTCCACCATGTAGACGTCGTATCCCTGGTCCAGAAGGTTGCGCACCCAGCTCTTGGCCGGTTGTATGTCCAGTATGTGATAGCGGTTTATGAGCGCGTACGCTATTACTATCGGAGTGCGGTGTGTGACCTCCCCGGCTCCCTCATAGTGGAGCAGTCTGACCTTGTCTATGGTGTGGGCTACTTGGTGGGGGGTTACCTCCAAGTCCACCTCGTCGGGGGCCGGTACCATGTCCGGGGCCCGGGCCACGTTGGATCCGAACCGCACCAGTTCGTCTATCAGTCCAGTGTCACTTGCTCTTCCGGCCATTGCCTCTCCTCCGGCGCAAGGCGCCCTCCATCTCGGCCACCCGCCTCCGTAGCGAGTGCAGCTCCCTGTACACTTCGTCCAGCTCGTGGCGGTTGGGAAGGTTGGCAGTCTTGAGTACAACGTCGGCCATGTTGTTCCAGTGCTTTGCCATCTCCAGCTCCTTTGAGACCATCTTTCCGTAGTTGGCCCCGAACTCTTCTGAGTCGAAGAGTTCGGTAAAGTCGTTGTCGAATATGTCTATCCAGATGCGCTTGTACGCCTCAAAGTGCTCCGGATCCTGGGGCAGATCCGGGGCCTTGAGGTTTACCTTCCTCTGGGCCTCCGTCCAGGTGTCTGCCAGTTGCTTGTAGTATGTGGCCAGATGGGTGCCGAAGCCGGCCAGATCCTCGTTTATCTCGATTATCTCGGAGGCCACCCTCTTGGAGTTTGATGCCATGGTCCTCATCGGGCCCGTTGAGGACAGCGCCTGGGGCTTGCTGGACATCAGGTATAGCAGGTCTGTCCAGAACAGCGAGAGGTGCTTGTAGTACTCTTGAGGATCGGTGTCGGGCGGCGGGCTTACGTCCTCCTGCGGGTTGGCGCGTGTCGACGGCATGTCGGTAACTCTCGGTGTCTGGTTATAAACACGTACCCGCCACCCACAGTTGCGGAGCCGGTCGTCCGTAGGCCCGCTTTGCGGCCCCATGCCGGGACGGCCGTTCCGGGACGGCCGCTGCGCACCGATACCGTGCGCGGTACCTCAAAGCAGGTTGTTGAGCATCTGCCGCAGTCCGACGCAGCGGTTGCGGATGGTCACCTCGGTTACCCCCGAGGCGTTGGAGATATCCTTTTGCGACCTCTCCTCCCCGTTCTCTATGCACGCCAGATACAAGGCGGCGGCGGCGATTCCCATGGGATCCTTGCCGGCCACCAGTCCATTCTCCTTGGCCTGGTTCAGTATGACGACGGCCCGCCTCTTTGTGGGCTCCATCAGGCTCGCCTCGCTGGCTATGCGGGAGATTCCCTTGACCGGATCCACCACGGGCATCTGCAGGTCCAGCTCCCGGTATATGAGCCGATAGCAGCGCGCCACATCCTTGCGGCGTATGTTTATGCTCCTTGATATGTCGTCCAGGGTGCGGGGGGTCTCGGTGTTGCGGCATGCCGCATACAGGCACGCAGCAACCAGACCCTGGATGGAGCGGCCCCGGACAAGGCTCTTCTCCATGGCCTTGCGGTATATGTAGGCGGCCTTCTCGATTACGGCATCGGTGAGGCCCATCTTGGCCTTGAGCTTGTCCATCTCGTTGAGAGCCTGCCTCAGGTTGCGGTCCGCCGACGAGGACGTCTGCGTGCGGCTGTCCCAGGTGCGCAGCCGCTCAATGGAGCTCTTGACGCCGGCGGCCAGCGGCTTGCCTGCCGAGTCCTTGTTGCTGGAGTCGATCACGGTGGACAGACCCATGTCGTGCATGGTGAGGGACGTGCCCGCCCCCGTCCTGGATCGGTTCCCGTGTTCGTTGGAGAATGAGCGCCATTCGGCCCCCATGTCCTCAACCTTCTCGCTTATGACGCTGCCACAGGTGCCGCAGCAGAGCTCGCCGGTGGAGTCGTCGGTGACCAGTCCGGTTCGACCACATACTGGGCACCGGGTACCCGAATTCTGCGGAGTTATCACAGGTACAAGGTGCCAATCGTGCATTTATGAGTTTTATACCCTTGCTCATGGTGAAACGGGGGTAGGCTCAAAGCCCCGAAAAAACTTAACCGCCATGGGGTGGAATAGTATGTGATGGCAACCGACCCCACAGCCCTCAAGATGGAGATACGGGACCTATCCGCACGTCTGGACGGGTTGGGGCCCGGGCCCAACAGCCTCCCCCAGTTCGCCATATCGACCAACGCCGTGCGGCAGAACGAGTACTTGGCCAAGAAGGATCTCATACAGTCGGACATGATCCGGGCGTACGCCCAGTACACCCAATTTCTGGAGGAGGCATCCACCGGACTGGTGGAGATACAACACCAGATGATCGAGCTGCTGCGACTTCAGGCCAAGGAGATGGGGCGCTAAAAGAGGACGCGGCGCATCCCCGCCTCGGTCTCCACCAGCAGGGCCCCGTCGCGGTCTATACCCTGGGCCGTCCCCAGCACGTCCCCCCTGCGTATCTGGCGGCCCACGTTCCAACACCTCTTCTGGTACGCGGAGATGACATGGTGCGCGTCGCGCCCCATGCTGGAGTGGTACGAGTAGAGCCGGGCCAGAAAGCCGGCCAGTATATCGTAGGCAGACGCTTCGGCGGCATGCAGGTGCACCGAGTCCGAACCGCCAAAGCTCCCGTCGGAGGTCAGTTCCTCGGCCACCTCGCGCGGGTCGTTGGCAACGTTGACGCCCACGCCCACCACCACCCACTCCAGCACGTCGGCCACCGACGAGTCCAGCACTATCCCGGCCAGTTTGCCGTCGGCCATTATATCATTGGGCCACTCCAGCCTGGCCCCCGGTATGTACTCCCGTATGGTGTCGTACAGGGAGACGGCGGCGCCCAGCATAGCAATGCCGGACATGTCCGGGGGGATATCCGGGCGCAGCAGGACAGAGAAGGTCAGCGTCCCCGGCGGGGATGCCCACGAGCGGCCCATTCGGCCCCGGCCACAGAGCTGCCGGCCCGCGACCAAGACTGCCCCATCCGGCTCGCCGTCGGCCCTCCGCATCAGGGTGTCCTGGGTGGATCCCACCTCGTCACAATATATGACCCGGCGGGCCATCTCCCCGGCCCCCATGCCTGCCAGGGTCTCGGGCAGGGCGCGGGCCTGTGGGCCGGTGATCAACTAGAATCCAAGGTCGAAGCCGCCGTCTCCGAATCCGTGGTCAACGCCCGCGTCGCCGGCATCGCCCAGATCCCCCGCATCGCCTGCATCACCGGCATCCCCGTATCCCTCCGGGATGCTCTCGGCGGGTACGTAGTCTGTCATGGCAGCACCCATCATGCTGAACATCATGCTGAACATCATGATGTCCATTATTCCAAAGAACATCATCATGGGCAGGAACGAGCGGTTGTCGTCCATCATGCGCCCCAGCCCCTTCTTGTCCTTCTTTTGGTATAGCTCCTGCATCTGCCCCCACTTTTGGCGGGCCTCAAAGAGGCGCTGGTCCAGCTCGTCAGAGCCCTTGTCGGTGATTAGGATCTCCACCTTGGTGCGAAAGAGGCTCTTCTTTTGGACCGGTATTATCAGTCCCCGCTCCTCCAGTCGCGAGAGTATGCCCTCGAGCGTGGGCGGATCCAGGCGCGTGATCCTTTGGATCTTGTCAAAGCTCTTCTTGCCCTGGCGGATTGCCCCCAGCACCATCACGTCGGGTGGCTCGGTCTCCATGCGGTCGCTTTGCGTCGCGCCCTTAAAAATCGTTCGAAGTTCTTTGCACGGCCCGGTCCGCCATATGATCATGCTGAGGACGGCGGCACGACGCCGGCCCGAGCCCGGCCGGGTCGCTGCCCGGGCACACACACGGCTGCCCGCTCAGCGCCCTTCCAGCGCGGATATGGTATAGTCCAGCCCGGACCTGTAGTCGGCGTACTTGAGCTCATATATCTCGGACACGGCCTCGCCGGAGACGGCCGTGGGCGTGCACAGCAGCTTGGTCATATCCTTGCCCAAAGCGAGCCTGGCCGCAAACGCCGGAACCCCGCGGGGCCGCCGGGCGCCCAGCACGTCGGCCGTATGCCATACGAACTCCCGGAACGTTACGCTCTGCGGGCTGGCGGCCACATATGCGGGACGCTCCAGTCCGGCGTCCAGTACTGCAGACATGATTCCGGCTGCATCCTCCACGTGCAGGAATGCCTTGCGGTACCGGCCCCCGGCGGGGAGCATCATGGTCCCCGCGCTGATGCGCTTTACCAGCATGTCGCGGAACCAGCCGCCCGGTCCGTACACGTCGCCGAACATGACCGCCGAGAACCGGATTCCGGCTTCGCGGCATCCGTCCTCCAAGTGCTGGTGAGATTCCCGGCGCATCCTGGCAAACTCGGTGTCGGGGTTGTATGGGGTGGACTCGGATATGGCCCCGTCCACGTTTCCGTATACCCCCAAGCCCGAGGCATACACGAATGCGCCGGTCCTGTCCCGGACCGCCTCAAGGAGGTTCCGGGCGCCCTCCACGTTCACGCTACGGAGGGCGCCTGCATCGCGCACCATCGGGGTCAGCGACGCCAGATGAAACACGCAGTCGTATGACACATCCCCCACCGGCACGGGTGGCTTGGTGATATCCCCGAGTATAACGCCGGGCCCTGCCGTACCACTCCTCTGCAGCCCATATACCCGATGGCCCTGCGATTCCAGCGTCCGGGCCAGAACACTGCCTATGAACCCGGCGGATCCAACGACCAGAACGTCCCCCAACGGGTTGCTTTTGCGTATGGCTCCAATTTAAGGCGTCGGCGGAGTGGCCCCTCTTGGAAACCGACTCAACGTCCCATTCGAGCTTATCACACCATACATCAGGCAGTACGCGCCCCGGATTCTGATTATGCTGCCCCACAAGCCGGGACTCGATTGGCAACTAGCTGCAAGATCTGTCCAGACACGCACCGAAGGATCCAAGCATCCCCGCCCACTTCAACAGACCATGCGCCCCTCCAGGACCATTCCAAAGAACCGCCGCGCCTCCAGACCCGCCGCCGGCATGTCCCTCCGGCAGTTTAGAGGCGAGTGTATTCGACTCTGCCCTACCCTGCACGGCGAGCAGGCTGCTTGAAAATCATGGGTTTCAAGCCCTTCAGTTTGAATGGCAGATCCTAAGCTGGCGCTTCTGTGGGCAACCGGCCCCGACGGGGGCGCGGCTAGCCCCGATAGGCAATTGCGGCCCTGTTGTCTGCCAGCCCAAAGGGGATGAGAGAGAGTGAAGAGCAAAAGCTCTCATGCCCCGGGCAAGGCTGCCGCCACGCCAAACGTTATTTGGCGTCGGCGGTGCCACCATGTCGATGCCCCCGGTACTCCGTGTAGAGAACCTCAACAAGACGTTCGTGCGAAAGAGCCTCTTCGGCAAACCCTCCGTCACCAAGGCCGTCGACGGCGTCTCCCTGAGGCTGGAGGAGGGCCGGGTGCTGGTCATAGCCGGCGAGTCGGGATCCGGCAAGTCCACCATAGCCAAGCTGATACTGGGGGCGCTGGACCCGGACACGGGAAGCATATACCTGGACGGCGACCTCATGGCACGCGACCAGAAGTCGCGCCGCATTCTACAAAGGAGCTGCCAGATGGTCCACCAGGATCCCTACGACTCGATAAACCCGCGCATGAAAGTCCGCAGCATCGTCTCCGAGGCGCTGGAGATACACCACATCGGCGACGCCCGCTCCCGGGAGGTGCGCGTAAGCGAGGCGCTGCGGGACGTAAAGCTCGATCCGGACGACATGATGCACAAGTACCCCCACATGCTGTCCGGCGGCCAGAGGCAGAGGGTGGTTCTGGCCAGGGCCTTGGCCGTGAAGCCCCGCATCATAATTGCCGACGAGCCCGTATCCATGCTGGACGTATCCATTCGGGCCGAGATGCTGGAGCTGATGCGGGATCTGCAGCAGAAACACGGAATATCCTTCATCTACATAACGCATGACCTGGCCACGGCCCGGCACTTTGGAACGGATATGGCCATACTATACCGGGGAGCCATAGTGGAGAAGGGTGAGATAAACGGCGTACTGGACCATCCGCAGCACCCCTACACGCAGGCCCTCATCGGCGCCATATCGGATCCGGATCCTGCCAACAGGTTCCGGGAGAAGGCGCTGGTGGACTGGGAGACCATCTAGCGCGCCGCCGGACGCAGGCGGCGGTCCCGGTACGAGACCACTTGGGTGAGTCCATTCTTGGGATACACTCCGTATATGAGTCCGGCCTTCTGGACCACCGACTCCTTCAGGGACACCATGATGAACTGGTTGTCCCGGGCGCGCTCCTCCAGGATTCCGGCCAGCCTCTCGGAGTTGGGGGCGTCCAGGTGGGCATCCACCTCATCGAACAGGTAGAACGGGGAGGGCTTGAGCTTTTGCAGTGCCAGTACGAAGACGACGGCTGCCAGCGTCTTCTCACCGCCGCTGATGGACGCCGACGTCCTCTTGGACTTGCCGGGGAACTGCACCATGTACCGTATGCCCGAGCCGAAGACGTCATCCTCATCCTCCAGCTCCAGCCATGCGCTGCCCCCCGACATCCGGTCGAATATGGAGCGGATCTCTTTGTCCACGGTATCGAACGCGTCCAGGTATGTCTGCCGCTTGTCCCGCTCCACATCCTCTATGAACGCGACGATGCGGTTGCGTTCCTCCTCCAGCGAGTTTTTGCGTTCGGACATGGAACGGTACTCCGACGTGACCCTGGCGTACGCCGCCGGAGCGTTGGCGTTGAGGGGGGGCAGCGATTCCATCTCGTGCTTCAGGGCGGCTATGAACGGGGCCGGGTCCGTGTCCAGTGGAAGGCCAGGATCCGGCCGCGGCGGCAGCGATTCGGCGATGTTGGAGGTAGAGGCGCGGCAGTCTGCCAGGTCCCGCTCCAGGGAGTCGTGGCGCCTCTGCATCTGGGACGCCTCTCCGGCCAGAGCCCTCTCCTGTTTCCGCAGCCCGGCCAGTGCACTATCGCAAGAGCGCTGCCGCGAGGCCGACTGACTGGAGGTCTCCATCATCTGCTGCTGGGTTTGGCGCAGGGCCGCTAGATCGTCCTGGGCCGATCCGATGGTATCGTGGAGCAGCGGTACCGACGAGAGGGCGTCACGGCGCTCGGCTATGGCATTAAGCTGCTCGGATGCCAGATTCGAGGCCCGACGCAGCAGCCGATCCCCGGCCGAGACCGCTCCGGACCACTCCGCTCGCATCCTGGCCAGTTCGGTGTTGGTCTGGGTCTGGAGCTGCTCGAACTCGGCCTTCTGTATATTCAGCGACTCCAGGCGGGAGGCTATCTGGTCGGAGTCTGTCGGCATGCGTGCCTCCTCGGCGGATATCAGCGATTTTACACGCTCCACCAAGCTGCCCAGAATGTGGCGGCTGCGCTTCATCTGCGGCATAGCCGAGTCGTACGCGGCCAGCCGGGTGCGCAGCGACTTCAAGGTACGGCGCGTGGCAGCGGACCTGGACTCTGCGTCGGTGAGGGTCTGGGCAGCGGCTGCCAGCTCGGCGCGCAGCCCAGCCGACGTCTCGGACTCCAGGTGCAGATCCGCATCGTTGTCGCGCAGTCTAGTTGAGTGGTGGGCGCGCATCCGCTCCAGCAGCGAGACTGAGTTTTGCAGTCCGCCGATCTCTGCAGACATGGAGATTATCTTGGTCAGGTTGGAGATGCGGGAACCGAGGTCCAGCGTGGCCGCCCTGCCCGGCTCCACGCATAGGCCGCTCCTGGTGACGGCGCGCGTTCCGGCGGCTGCATGGCGGCGGGCCGACTCCTCGGATTCGGCCAGGACTGTCCCGCCGAATATGAGTTCGCGGAGTGGCTCAAATTCACTGCCACAAGATATGTGCTCGGAGAGCCGCCCGCTCGCCGGGCGCGTCGTCGGTATGGAGCTCAATGGTATTATGCGCAGGCGGGGCAGTCCCATGGAGACGGCCGCCTCGGAGATGGCCGCCATCGACTCCATGTCCTCCACCACTAGGGCCTTCAGCCAGTCGGAGGCGGCGGCCATGACGGCGCGATCCACACTCTCGGGCCAGGACAGCAGTTCGTACGCCAGTCCCAAGACGCCCAGGCCGGGCGCGTCGTTCCGCAGGCGGCCTATGGAATAGTCCTCGTGCATCACCTTCCGGACCAGCCGCAGCTTGGAGTCATATCGGGCGGCGGCCTGTCCGGCGCGCCGTATGAGATCGTCCATCTCGGCCGCCTCCGATAGGAGGCGGGCGCGCTCATCCTTCAGGCGCGTGATACTCCCGTCGACCGAGTCTGCCCGGCCGGTGTGGCGGTCTATCCACGATGCCAGGCGCCTCTCGTTCACGTCCGACTCGGCCAGACCCGCCTCCAGATTGCCCAGCCGCCGCCGGTCCGAGCTGGCCTGCCGGGCGGCGTTCTCCATCCTAGTCTGCACCTCCATCAGGCGGCGCTCGTGCCCGGCCAGCGTACTGCGGAACAGCCGGAGCGTGCCCTCGGATCGTGCCCGCCGGGCGGCGGCCTCCGACTGCCGTCCCAGCACCTCCCGGCGCCTCTCGTTTATACTTCCCAGCGCCTCGGTTGCCCGGCCGGCCTGCACCCGCGCCTCCTCCAGACGGGCGCGCAGGCCTGATGCGCTGCGGCGGTTTCTTGCGCGCGACACCGCTATGTCAGCCAGATCCGACCGGATCTCGGCCAGGCGCGCCTCGGCGCGGGATGCCTGCCCCTCGGCCGCCTTGAGCTCGGACTTGGCGTTCTGTGACTTTGTGTACATCCGGTCGATCTCCCCCTCTATGCGGGTGCGCTCGGCGTCGTGGGTGCTGGCTTCGGCCAGTATGCCCCGCTTTTCGGCCTCGACCGAGTCCATCTCGCTCCGCACCGCCTCCAGCTCTGTGGCGTTCTTTTTCATCTCCGTGTCTGAGATCTCCATCCTGGACTCCAAATCCCCCATCCTGCGGCGCAGTACGGCCAGCTCCCGTAGCCGCCGTATGGTCTCGTACCGCTCCAGGTCCCGTTCCAGTATGTCTTGGCGCACCATGTGGTTGCGCTCCTCCTCCATCTCGATGATGCGCGTCCGCACGTCGCCCATCTTGGCCAGCGCCACCTCCAGCCGTCCATCGGCCTGCTCCAGCTGCCGGGAGGCCAGATCCTTCTTCTCGTCAAAGTAGGAGAGTCCGATCAGGTCCTCTATGGCCCCCCGCTTCTCCTCGGCGCTGAACTCCGATATGCGGGTGACGGTCCCCTGCTGCACATGGTTGAGCCTGCCCAGCCCGGCGTTGGCCACCTCCAGCACGTCCCGGATGCGGCCCCGGGTGCCCTTCTTCTTGTTGAGATAGTAGGCGCTCTCGCCGGTCCCGCCCATCACCCGGGTTATCTCCACCCTGTCGTCGTCCACCGGGATGGACCGGTCCCGGTTGTCCAAGTGTATGCTGACCCGGGCCACCCTAGTGCCTGCCCGGGATCCCTCCACGTCGTTTATCACGGACTTTAGGGTGTCCACGCGGAGGATGGTTGGGCTCTTCTCCCCCAAGGCGAATGCTATGGCGTCCAGTATCGTACTCTTGCCCGAGCCGTTGGGCCCCGATATGGAGACCAGCCCCGGGGTCAGCTTCACTGTGGTGTTCTTAAACCCGAAGGACTTGAACCCGTATATCTCGACCTTGTCTATGTGCACCATACCCCAGCAGGGTGGATCAGTCCCTGACTATATTTGGTGCGCGGTCAGATTTTTTTGCCGAGTTCCGGAAGGGATCATACCCCTTCGGATGCCACGAACCGCTCGCAGGCCGCCTTGGCGTCGGGATCCGACATCTGCTCCATGGGATGCTTCATGAGGTAGGCGCTGGCCGGTATGACGGGACCGCCCTCTCCTCGATCCAGGGCTATCTTGGCCAGCCGTATCGCGTCTATCACTATTCCGGCAGAGTTGGCCTTGTCGTCCACCTCCAGGCGCACCTCCATGTTGTAGGGTATGTTGGCCCACTGCCGGCCCTCTATCCTCATGAACATCAGCTTGGTGTTGCCCAGGAATGGTATGAAGTCGGAGGGCCCCACGTAGATGTCATCGTCGTCCAGCCGCTCGTCCAGCTGGCTCTGCACGCTCTCGGTCTTGGAGATCTTCTTGGAGACCAGCCTCTCCTGCTCCTTCATGTTCAGAAAGTCGGTGTTTCCGCCCACGTTGATCTGGTATGTCTTGGTTATGCGGGTGCCCCGGTCATTGCAGAGGCGCGCCAGGGTGCGGTGGACTATGGTGGCCCCCACCTGCCCCTTGATGTCGTCCCCTATTACGGGCACCCCCTTCTGCCGGAACCGCTCCGCCCATACCTTGTCGGACGCTATGAACGAGGGTATGCAGTTCACGAATGCCGTGCCCGTGTCCAGGCAGACCTGGGCCCAGAACTTGGTGGCCTCCTCGGAGCCCACCGGCAGGTATGATACCAGTACCTGGGTCCCCGTCTCTTGTATGGTATGGATTATCTCCCCGCGGAGCTGCTCGGCGGTCTTTGTGGAACGCACGGGCTTGATGCGGTTTGCCACCCATATGCCCACCCCGTCCAGAGCGGGACTCTCATGCACCAGCGCCCCGGTCTTCGGCATGGTGTCGGCGGGTATCCAGTCCACCATGTTGGGATGCGCGTATATCGCCTCGTTGATGGTGCGCCCCACCTTGTTCTCCCCCACGTCGAACCCGCACACAAAGTCGATGTCGTGTATGCCGTATCCGGCCAGGCGGTCGTGTATTATGCCGATGACGGCCTGCCCGGGATTGCGCCTGTAGTACTCGATTCCCTGTATGAGGCCCGAGAAGCAGTTACCTATACCCACCAGACCCACTCGTATCCGTCCAGACAACCGCGCCCGGTGTGGCCGACCGCTTAATAGGTTTAAGCAGCCCGGCGGGCGCATACTCGGGGCCGGCACGAATCGCCGCCCCCGCCGGCGCCCGTTTATTAGTGGGTCGGGGGAGCGGCAGGTCGATGGGACTGGTATCGAAGGGCGCCGGCTGCAACGTGGACGGGTGTGACAACAAGGGCGTCCGCTCCATAAACACCACAAAGGTGGAGGGCGCCGGGCTGCGGGTGAGCGGGAGCGGCAGAAAGTCCGTCCTGTGCAGAGACCACTACAAGGAGTACAAGAAGGAGACCAAGGACGACAGGGACTTGGAGCGTGCCCGGTGGTCCTAGGGGCCGCGCAGCCAGTCTGACTTCAGCCGGTCATAGTACTCCCGCAGGTGGTCGTATATGCGCCGTGACGGGCGGGGGGCGTGGTTGCTTATGGCGTACAGGGCCAGTATCGGGAAGGCGATGGTGGTGTCCGCGTACACGGTGACCATCCCCCGGCGGGCATCCTGTATCTTGCCCCAGCTCTTGCCCTCTTGGAGCGTGGCACCGGAGAGTCCGCCCGTGTCGGGGCGCGCGTCGGTTATCTGTATGATGTGGTCCTGTCCCCCGTCGGAGCGGAGCAGTATCTGGTCTAGGAGCGGTCCTGTCTGCTGGGCCGTGTTCTTGGGAACGCCTCCCCCCAGCTCCAGTATGCCCGAGGTCTCCGAGCTGTACACGATGGCCGCCTGCTCCAGTATCTCCCGCACAAAGTCCAGCGAGTATGTCTTGCCCCGGAGGCGGTGGACGGCCAGGTCCAGAGCCAGCGACGAGTCCTTCAGGGTGGACACATACACCGGGACGCCGTGCTCGTAGGCGCTGTTCACGAAGCTTCGCTCTGGGTGCGGGGCGTTCTCCAGGCTCATGCGGCCCATGTGGTGGCAGAACTCGGCAGTGGTGAACGGCCCGGACATGGCATCCTCAAAGTACCTCTGCACCACTTGGTCCTGCGCCTCCAGAGTGTCGTAGAAACGGATGTAGACGTCCCGGATGCGGACGATCTCGTTCTTGAACAATATGGCGTCGTCGGCGGCGTGGGTACCCTGCTTCACCGGAAGCCCCCAGGCAAAGTGGTCTTCGTGGTAGACGTTGGCGCCCGTGGTTATTATCCAGTCCACGAACCCCCTCTCTATAAGGGAGCGGACCGCCCCACCAAGCCCCACCGGCGAGAGGGCTCCCGATATGGTCAGGCAGATGGTCGCCCCGCTGCGGATCATCTCCAGGTATAGCTTGGCCGCCTCGCCCAAGCTCCGGCCGTTGTATCCGGAGGCCGCATACGCCTCCACCAAGTCAGATATGGTCATGTCCGGGTCCAGCCGCACGTACGGAATGTCCCGCCCCTCAAAGCCGTGGGGATCCACGGGCAATGCGACGGCGCGGCTTTCTATAAACGATCGCTCACATTCCGACTCGCAGGTATGGTTTCAGCCACAAACCACGCTGTTAAACCGGAAGAGATCTATACCCCGGCATCCCCCGCATCCCCATACTGCGGTTACGCTGCAATATGGCAGGAACCACGGCACGCCAATATCTGTGATATGGGCGTCCGGCAAAGGCGGGTGTCGGCCCGTGGACTGCCGGCCGCGTGCGGCAGCCACACGCCCGCGGTCCGGCATCCCGTACAGCTTCGCAGCGCCGTCCCATCGGCGCACGCATACGGAGGCCGGGACCGCTCCGCCGCATGGTTTGCCACCCATACACAGCGCAGTGCAGCCCCCGGGCAGCAGGCAGCGGATCCTGCTGCGGCGCGGAGGATGCGGTGGCCGCGGGAATGACGCGCCGAACGCTTCAGCTCGGTGTCTTCCGCGCCGGATCCGGTCCGGAGCCGGTAGGTATTTTATGAGCGGGTGGGTCTTGGCGGCCATGGCACCGGACGCAGATGGGGATCTTCTGGAAAGGTTCGAGCGGGAGACGTGGAGCCGCATGCCGCACCAAAACGGCGCGCAGGATGATGCGATAGTCAACGGCACGCCGCTCGTAGATCTCACCGAGGACATGAGGGAGTGTGCCAGGCAGGTGTACGGTGCACCCCTGCCCGACGACCTTATGGTATGGGGCAAGTTCGACTCTGATCTTCCCACCGGATCCATCAAGGCCAGGCCCGCTGCGTACATAATCCATGACGCCATCAGATCCGGCACCCTCAGAAGTGGTCAGATCATAATAGAGGCCACGTCCGGAAACTTCGGCATCGCCTTGGGCGGCATGTCGGACATCGGACTGAAGGTCGTATCGCTGGTATCCAGAAAGCTGCAGGAGGGCGTCTTTGAGGAGTTGAGGAGCGAGAATGTCCACACCATAGATCTCGACATGGACATATGCCCCGCCCCCGGAATGAAGGAGAGTGCCGGCGCCCTGGCGGCGAAGGCCACAGCGGCCAACATCCGGATGCAGCTAGCCAAGCTGGGACTTGATCCCGCCGTCTTCGACAAGGCATACCCCCAGATAGAGCAGCTCCTGGCGGCACAGGACATCATAAACCTGGCAAAGCTGCTGGGGAACATATACGGCATGTTCTGCCCCGAACAGTACGACAACGAGCTGAACATAGAGTCGCACAGGACCATAACCGCCCCCGAGATGGACCAGCAGCTGCACGAACGCGGCCATTCGCTGGGGGAGTATACGGTGCTCTGCACGTTCGGGACCGGCGGCACGTCCGGAGGGATAGGCCGCTACATCTACGACAAATACGGGAAGAGGTCCGTCCACGTGGTCTTCCCCCCGGCCGGGCAGGATGTTGCCGGCATTCGCACCAAGGACAAGGCCGACGGACTGGGGCTGTACAGGCCACAGGAGTATGCCGGGGAGCACGAGGTGGACTTTGAGCGGGCGAGGCGTCTTTTGAGGTTCTTCGCGAAGAGGGGCCGAGACATAGGAGAGAGCAGCGCCCTGGCCTTGTACGCGGCAATGCGGATGGCAAGCCGTGATGGTGGCGGGCGGTTCGTGGTGATGATAGCCGACGGGATCAACAAGTACAGGAAGAGTCTGGAGGCGGCCGCCAGCCCGAACCCGCAGGTATCCCTGGAGGACGCGGCGTCGGCCACAGATGACTACGACAGGATAATCTGGGTCCACGCCCAGTACACGCCGCGGGAGGCCGGCATCGACCTCATCGCCAGATCTTTGGGGGTGGACAAGTCCAAGATATCCATACCCAAGGCCAGCACCGTAGGAAGGATGCTGATGACGCAGGAGGTCCCCGAGGAGATCAAGCGCGACCTGCAGGGCAAGAAGGGCAAGTCGCTGCTGGTGTGCATGGCCGGAAACACCTCCCTGATGGCATCCAAGGTTCTGGCCAAGAACGGCATCACGGCGCAGAGCCTCAACGGCGGGATAACCAACCTGCCCGAGAGCATGGGCAGGCACCCCGGCGAGTTCATCCGACCGGCCACCCAGTGACGATACTCCCCGTACCGACCCGGCCCTTGCGGCCGCGCTATAGCAGTCTAAGATATTGTGGATTCAAACACTATATTGGAAGGACATTCCCGTACACGTATTGCGTGTGACCGATGTGCCCGACCCCGGCCGCATATCCAGAAGACCCGATGATGTGGTCACCATACTGGAGCGACCCCACACCCTGCACGGCTCGACCGTATCCAGGATGGAGCTGCGCCTGTACACGGAGGGAGACCCCAGCCGCCCCTATTCCATAATAACCGCGTATCTGGAGATGGACGGCCACAGCATCGAGACCATATACGACGAGGGGTACCGGGGCGACACCCCGCTGCAGGACGCGGCGGCGTTCCTCGTGTCCAGTGTGGGTCCGTCGGGGGCAATACTCCGGGCCAGGGTGGCCCTGGAGGCGGCGCTAGACAGACCGGGTAAGGTTTAATTCGATTGTGCGATTTCGCTGCCTCGTGCGCATACTACACCTGCACTGCGACCACGTCGAGTACACCCCCACCAAAAAAGAGATACCCGCCGCCGAGGAGGCAGAACCGCATACTGTCCGCCTGGAGGAGGTGCTGGTGGCCTTCGTGGCCGTCGAGAAGGGCGACGACGATACGGTGGCCTCCAGGGCCATAGCCCAAATAAAGTCGGTGATGGAGAGGCTGGGCTGCGGCAGGCTGCTCCTGTACCCGTATGCGCATCTCAGCGCCGACCTGGCCCCGGCGCGGATAGCCCTAGACGTAATGCAGAGTATGTCCGAGCACGCCAAAGACATAGAGTCGCACCGCTCGGCATTCGGCTGGACAAAATCATATGCCATAAAGGTCAAGGGCCACCCGCTGGCCGAGGGCCTCAAGATAATACGGGGCGGTGGCGATGGCGAGGACGAGAGCGAGTCCGAGGCGGTGCGCGCCGAAGCCAAGATAGAGTCCCACTGGTACATAATGACGCCCGACGGCACCATGACGCCCGTCTCCGAGTTCAACTTTGCGGGGCATGAGGGCCTGGAGGTGCTGGCCAAATACGAGGCGGCCAAGAAGCGCGGCGAGGACCGGCCCCCTCCCCATGTGGGCCTGATGAAGCGGCTGGCCATAGCAGACTACGAGCCGGCCTCCGACCAGGGCAACATGAGATACTACCCCAACGGCCGGCTCATCAAGTCCCTAATAGAGAGGTACGTCACCAAGCAGGTCCGCGAGTACGGCGGGTTCGAGGTGGAGACGCCCATCATGTATGATTCGGACCACCCCAGCATGATAAAGTACTTCAACAGGTTTCCGGCCCGCCAGTACACCATAGACTCGGAGGGAAAGCAGCTCTTCCTGAGGTTTGCGGCCTGCTTCGGGCAGTTCCTGATGGCCAACGACTTCCAGATGTCGTACAAGAACCTACCCTACCGCCTGTACGAACTCACCCGGTACAGCTTCCGGCGGGAGCAGTCCGGGGAACTGGTGGGGCTGCGGCGCCTGCGGGCGTTCACCATGCCCGACTGCCACGCGTTCTGCGCCGACATGGAGCAGGCCGTCGCCGAGGCTGGGGTGCGCTTTGACCTCTCCAGAAGCGTGCTGCGCGAACTGGGCATACAAGACCAAGACTACGAGATGGCCGTCCGCTTCACCCGGGACTTTTACGAGGGCAACCGGGACGCGGTGGTCGGCCTGGTGGCCAAGCACGGCAAACCCGTCCTGGTGGAGATGTGGAACCAGCGCTTCTTCTATTTCGTGCTGAAGTGGGAGTTCAACTACATAGACATGGCCGGCAAGGCCTCGGCGCTCTCCACAGACCAGATAGACGTGGAGAACGGGAGCCGGTACGGCATACGGTTCGTGGACAGCGCCAACCGCCCGCAGAACCCCATAATACTCCACAACTCGCCCAGCGGGGCCATAGAGCGGGTGATGTACTCGCTGCTGGAGGGTGCCGCCCGGGACTCGAGGCAGGGCCGCAAGCCCTTCTTCCCGCTGTGGTTAGCCCCCACCCAGGTCCGGATAATACCCGTCCACGAGGACGCCAACGAGTACGCCGCCCAGATGGCCGACAGGTTCGCCGGGAGGCTGGTGCGCGCCGACATAGACGAGCGCAACGAGAGCACCGGCAAGAGGGTGCGGGAGGCCGAGAAGGAGTGGATACCCTACGTGGTGGTGGTGGGCGGCCGGGAGGCATCCGCCGGGCTACAGGCGGAGATAACGGTCCGGGACCGGCGGAACGGCGGCATGCTCAAGACCACCCTGGACGGCCTCATATCCAGCATAAAGGGCGAGACGCGGGGAAAGCCGTACGCTATGCTGAACCAGCCCCGGCTGCTCTCCAAGAGACCGCAGATAATGGTATGAGCCACACCAGACTGTACACCAGCCCGCCCCTGTACATGTCTGGGGACGGGGAGCCGCGCGCCAGCATACTGGGCGTGCCCTTCGACTCCACCCACTCGTACAGGCCGGGGTGCCGGTTCGCCCCCGACTACATCCGGGGCATGTACGGAAACATCGAGATGTTCCACCCCCGGTTTGGGGTGGACCTGGAGGAGACTGCCATATACGACGCCGGCAACATATCACAGACCGTTGATCCGGCCGAGATGATAAGGATGGTGGGAGCAGTCACCGGCGAGCTGGTCTTGCGGGACGGGATATGCGTCATACTGGGGGGCGAGCATCTGCTGACGCTGGGCTCGTACATGGCCCTCCCTCCCGGGACTGCCCTGGTGGTGCTGGACGCCCACTACGACCTGCGGGACTCGTACGCGGGGGCGCGGCTCAGCCACGCCTCGTTCCTGAGGCGGATAGCCGACGAGAGGGGGGGCGGCGACATCATACACGTGGGGGCCCGGGCGTGCGCCGCCGAGGAGATGGCATACCTGAGGGAGAGCGGCATACGGACCATATCCGACGAGATGGTGCGAAGCGGGGATGGCCCCGGCGCGCTCTCCGAGTTCCTGGCCGGGTACGGCTCCATATACGTCAGCATAGACATGGACGTTCTGGATCCGGCCTTCTGCCCGGGGGTGGGAAACCCCGAAGCCGGCGGCATAACAACCCGGGAGCTGCTGGACATGGTGCGGGGGCTGGCCGGCCGGCCGGTGGCGTGCGCCGACATAGTGGAGCTGAACCCGCTCTTTGACAACGGGGCTGGCGGCGCGCTGGCCGCCAAGCTGCTCTCCGAGCTGGTGGCCATGGACGCGGCGGGATGATACCATGGTACTGAACCGTCTTCGGGAGAGGCTGTCCCCCCTGCTGGAGCGTGTGGGGCGGGCGTTTGCGGCCACGGGTCTCTCGGCCAACTTTTGGACGGGCGTGGGGCTGGCGGTCGCCTTCGCGGCGGCCATAGTGTACGGCAGCTTCTTGGAGTACGCGTATATCCTGGGCGGCATACTACTCCTGGTCTCCGGCTTCTTTGACATGGTGGACGGCCAGGTGGCCCGCGCCACCGGCAGGTCATCCAAACGCGGGGCGTTCCTGGACTCTATGTTCGACAAGATAGCGGAGGTGGCCATCTTTGCTGGACTGGCCTCGGGTGGTCTAGTGGCCCCCGAGATAGCCCTGCTGGGGATTGGGATGTCGCTCTTGGTGAGCTACGCGCGGGCCAAGGCCGATGCCCTGAACATCCAGATACGGGGGGTCGGCGTGGGCGAGAGGGCCGAGCGGCTGCTCATCATAGCCATAGTGGGCATGATACCGGGCATGATGCCCTTTGCGGTGCTGGCAGTGGTGGTCATATCGGCCATAACGGTGGCGCAGCGCATGCGGTACGTGTACGGGCGGCTGGACTAGGACCGCATCCCCGCAAGGCCACGCGCGTAGTGTAACAGTGCTTCACAGGGCGCATCCGCCGATATAACGGGCCGCCGCCTACCGAAGGCGGCCGCGCTTGCGGCGGTTGTCGGCAGAGCGTATCTTGAGGATCTTGAAGTGGATGGCGCAGGATATGCAGTACCATTTGAGAACCGTGGGAGCCGCTATGTATGCGCCTTGGGAACGGAGCTCCTTGGCCAAGGTGTGCTCCACCAGATTCAGCCTGGAGGTCACCTTCTTGGCCTTGTCCTTGGGTACGGTCTGCCCGCAGTTGGTGCACTGCACCACGCCGGTGGAGCCCTTACCGCCCTTGGTGCGGCCCCGGCTTGCGCGTTTCAGTGGCATGGCACTCCCTCCACACTCCTCCTTATATGTTAATTAGTCCGGCGGCGGCCTTGCCGTGCGTCGGGCACCATGATCCACACCCAAGCCGCCGCGAACCCTCCTGCGCGGCGGCCCCGCAGGCGCGGCCAAGCGACCGAACATCCAAAATCCACAAGCCTTGTATCCATGCCACGCCAGCCAGACTGCCTGGCGCCATATGGCGCAGACAGGCAACTCATACCAATCATTGCTGCGCCGCGCCGGAGCCGGCCCCACAGGTAAACTTAAATACAAACGGTTACCCGTGCACACCATGTCAGACGTAACAGATGGATGGCCCGTATGGATACCCTTGATTGTGGGCTTGGCGCCCGGCTTGGTGTATTGGCTGGCGATCACCGCCCGAAGGTCAAAGTAGTTCGGGGTGGATTTTTTCTTATTTGAGGAGCGGGGATCAACCCTTGCCTTGTCTGATCTCTGCGACTCCAGAATGACGGATCCGGTCGATTTCAATTAATATATGGCCCCCGGTCTCCTCCGCACTGTGGCTCCCGAGTCATACTACTTTGGGTATGCGTTCTACAAGGTGGACCCCAAGTGGAGGTGGCTGGCCGACATGGGCAAGTCCGAGTCCGCCAACGAAGTGAAGCAGGTGCTGGAGCAGACCGGAGTCCGGTTTAGGACGTACTCCACGCTGGGGCTGCGCGCCGAGGCCGATTTTATGGTGTGGGTCGGCTCCCCAAACATATCGGACATACAGAAGGTGACATCCCGGCTCTACTCCACCGTATTCGGCAAGTACATCACGCCCTCACTCAACTACGTATCCCGCACTCGGCCGTCGGTATACTCCACCGGAGAGAGGACGCCCTCGTTTCTGACCGACGATACCCCCAAGAGATATGCGGTGGTGTACCCGTTCACCAAGACCCGCGAGTGGTACCTGCTTCCCGAGGAGCGGAAGCGCCAGATGATGGACGAGCACATAGCCGTCAGCCGCCGCCATCCCGGTATATTGCTGAACACCACCTACTCGTTCGGGCTGGACGACCACGATTTCATGCTGGCCTTCGAGACCGACGATCTGGCCGACTTTCAAGATCTTATAATGGAGCTGCGCGCCACCGGCGTCTCGGCATACGTAAAGTCGGACACGCCCATGATGGTATGCGTCAAAAGGGATATTATTCCCATGATTGCCAGCCTGGGCTGAACATGGCGGTTATGCTCAAGGAGTGGTCCTCGGTGGTGGGCGCTTTGGAGTCCGGCGAGCAGAGCGTCCTGCTACGGAAGGGCGGCATACTGGAGACCGCTTCGGGGTTCCGCATCGAGGCGCGGCGCTTCTGGCTATATCCCACCTGGGAGCACCAGACTCCCGGCAACGTCCGGGAGGAATTCCGGCGGCACCTGGAGCGGGAGCGGCCTCCGCGCGGTACCAATACCATAACATCATACGCCGAGATTGCGGAGGAGGCCGACGTAGAATCGGCCGACGCCGTACGGAGCTTGGAGCCGTTCCACATATGGAGCCGGGAGTACGTGGAGGCGCGGCGGAACTGGGAACCTCAGAGGCCGCTCAAGGCCGTCCTCCTGAGAGTGTTCCGTACACCCCCCACGTCCATACCCGTGCTGGCGGAGTACTCGGGATGCAAGTCATGGCTGGATCTGGACCGGGAGGCCGGTGGGGGCAGGCCGGTGCTGGACGACGCCCGGGCAGCCGACGTCACAGAGCGGTTCAGGAGTATCACATCATGAAATACCGCCGGCTGGGCAGGAGTGGTATAAGGGTCTCGGAGATCGGGTTCGGGGCATGGACCATAGCCCTGGATTGGTGGGGCAGGCGTATAGACGAGGAGGAGGCCGTAAGGATGCTCAGGCGGGCGTACGACGTTGGCATCACCCTGTTCGAGACGGCCGACATGTATGGGAAGGGCAAGAGCGAGAGGCTCATAGGCAAGGCGCTGGGTGGCGTCCGGGACGACATAGTGATATCCACCAAATACGGGTACGACTATTCCAGTGTGGAGCAAGTGGGCCACGCCGAGCTCCCCCAGCGCTTTGATCCCCGGTTTACCCAGAGGGCGCTGGAGATGTCGCTGGAGAGGCTGGGAACGGACCGTGTGGACGTATATGGCCTGCACAACCCCAAGATGCGCCACATCCGCGACGAGGAGTCCTTCGGGTTCCTGAACGGCCTCATACGCGAGGGAAAGGTGGGAGCCCTACAGGTTGCCCTGGGCCCGGCCATAGGCTGGCTGGACGAGGGGCTGGAGGCCATGTCCCGGGACGGCGTCACCGCCGTGCAGACCGTCTACAACATACTGGAGCAGACGCCCGGCAACGCCCTGATGGAGAGGGCCGCCGAGAGGGACGTATCCGTATTGGTGCGCGTGCCGGATGCCTCGGGCATACTGACCGGCAAGATCACCGCCGACACCAAGATACCCAAGAATGATCACCGCCGGGACCGCAAGGCCGAGTGGCGCGCAGAAGCCCTCAAGAAGGTGGAGCAGTTGCGCCCCATAGCGGAGAGGAACGGCCTCAGTATGTCGGAGCTGGCCATCAAGTTCATACTCTCCCAAAGGGCGGTGGGCTCGGTGGTTCCCACCGTGGTAGACACACACGAGATCGAATCATTCGCGCAGATGTCCGACGACCGCGCCCTGCCGGCCTCCGACATAGACGAGATACTGGAGATATACTCGTCGTGGCCCCCGTACAAGCTAAAGTCATCGGCGGCCTGACTGCACTATTCTGCAGGAATGGCCGGCGATGCCCATACCACACACGGGTTTCCGCCATCAAATGCCGGGCGGATGCGGTCCGGCGCCGCCGTCCCGGTGCGGTACCGACATAGCCGCAAGGCGGGTCGTCGCGCCGCCGACCGATCCCGACGGCGCTGCAGCATGCGGCGGCCCGCTGCCGACAGACCATACTTCCACGATGTTCGAGATACACAAAGCCAGTAGGATGTTCGATCCAATTCAGTATATGAACGAGATGCGGGTTGACAGCAAGGCACGCCGCAACCACGCCGCACGTAGGACCCGGCATAGGTGGCACCAGTCCACGGCGGTGCGCCCATCCGCATGTGCTCAGAGAGCGGTAGGCGGGGATCTCATCTGCTGCGGGAAGGATCTAAGCACATGCGCCTCTACAACCAACTATCCAAAAAAAATATATAATTCAACATTGTATGGTATGACAAGAGTCTGCCATTGCGCAGCTCTAGGGAAGCAGTTTTCCGCAACTGTGCGGACCTGCTTCCCGCCATTAATGTGAGGCTGGAATCTCATTGATGCCAAAGCCATACAACCTGCTGCCAGAACGGTGCATCTTTGGCGCCAACGATTTAAACCATCCCTCGAACCTTGAATCCTTTCTGTAATGCCTGTGTACCACATACGCAATCATGTCTGCCAGCTGAATCAGGTTCCACCTATGCGATTCCACAAATATTGGATTCTCAATAACGCGGCGAGTGCCTAGCCTGCCACCCCTCCTTCTCACCTCAGCCATTATAATGTCCTTGATCTCCGCCTCGGGAGTCTTCTGGCTCGAATCTATGAAGAACAGCCCATCGTCTGCATGCAGCGAGTTCTGCTTCAAAAAGTCCTCAAACCGAACTGTGAGTCGCCGCCAAGAAGATTTCATAACCGTTGAAGAACGCCTTTGCTCTAGCGTGTCCTTGAAGATGACTACGCTGACAATGGTGATCGCTGATTCGCAAGCGGCATCTACGACCTTAGAAAAGATCTCCTCCTTCTTTGCAAGGTTTAGTCCCAACTCTGCCTTGGCAAAAAATTCTTTGCTGTGCCAAATTTCTTGCGCATGCAGCTCCCATTTGTCTGGTCTAAGCCTAGGAAACAGATCCCGCTTTACATCAGCAAGTCTCTTTTCGACGGATCTCCAGTCTCTCTCATGAACCAGCACTCCACTCAAGATATACAGGCCGTTGTCATGAATATTGCGCCTTATTTTCGTCTGGCCAGAGCTATCCACATACAGGAAATACATAGTAGTACTACGCAGCGAACAAATAAAAATCAGCGCGCCGGGTTGCATGAGGTCGCTTCGGACGCGTTCAGTTCCGCTTGTAGTTGGGCGCCATCCGCCGCATCAGCGCCTCACGAACCGACCACGATCTACTCCGCAGAGCGGGTGAGGTATGACCCAATTGCCTCAGCACGCAGCGATTCACTAAATTGATCCTATATTTCTAGAATTTCAAAGTGCGTCAACGGCTCGCCGGTACACTGGAATTGGATGCCATGTTGGAAATCCTGCAGCCATCCACATGCTGCAGTGAGTAGGCATATGAGCGCATGCCCTATCTGGAATGAGCGCGACTGGCTGTCTGGACTGCCCAGACAATGCTCAACATGATGGTCTGCACAAGGGGGTAGTTGCATTGCTGCGGATCATTCCGGACTCTAGATGTCCCGACCATCAGGGCCCGGACGGGGCGCGGATGGCGGGCGGAGTACAACAGTAGCTAGTCGTATGGCTCGTGAGAGCCGGATGGTGTTGCGGCACCCTGCAGAACAACCGGGCCATCCACACCTGCACCGCTCGCCCACTCCGGCAGTCTTGGCTACGAACCCCTGCCGCGCGGCATATCTGCAAGTGATTAAATATCCAAGTCTGGAATGTGTAAAGATGGACGGGCGCAAGACCGCCGGAATCCTGATCTTTGTGCTGTGCATAGGCGGCTTCTTCACGTACGCGTACCTCCTGATGCTCTCGGAGTGGAGTCCCATCGTAATGCAGCTCTCCATGCTGATGATCGTGGGAGCCCTGCTGGGTGTGATAGCCTGGATAGGATACACGATGGCCACCACACGGCACTCGCCGGCGTCCATAACCGACGCGTGAGCCTCATTTGGATATGCACACATCGGCCACCGTCTGGTAGTATCTGGGTCCGATGGCCCGGACCAGCCGGGTGCACAGCACCTCGGTCTGGCATGGAATGGCCCCGGCCGCCTCGACGCCGGCCAGGCCGGCGGCATCCCGCTTGCTGTCGGCGTGTATGTGGGAGTAGTAGTGGATGGTGCCGCCGTCCCTTGTGGCGCGCACCGCCGCGGCGGCGAACTCGGCGGAGCGCTCGGGCAGCGGCATTATGGTGCGGTCGCACTCACACGGCACCAAATCGCGCGACTCCATGGCATCCCCGGTGATGGCCACCACCTCCCCGGCCAGCCTATTGAGCCCCGCGTTCTTGGCGCACAGGGCTGTGGCCTCGGGGTTCACATCTATGCTGTATACGGTACAGGGGGTTCGCCTGGCGGCCTGTATCGAGTACGGGCCCGCGCCGCCGAACATGTTCAGCACGATATCGCCGGGCTTCACCAGCCCGGCCACCCGAGCCCTCTCGGTGGAGAGGCGCGGCGTGAAGAAGACCCTCTCCACGTCTATCACGAACCGGCAGCCGTTCTCCCTGTACTCGGTTACGGTGCCGCCCTCCCCCGCTATCCTCTCCAGGTTCCGGGTGCGATACTCCCCCGAGACGTCCGACACCTGGCAAAACACCCCCCGGACGATCTTGATATTGGAGAGCAGCGCCTCGCCGATGTCGTGGCGGCGGTCGTACAGGGGTTCGGGTATCCGTATCACGGCTATGTCCCCCATCTGGTCGAACGCCGAGACGGCCATTCCCAGCTCGTCGGCGTCCAGCACCCCCGCCAAGGCGCGCCTCAGAAACCGGGCCATTACGAGTAGTAGAACCGGCCCCGGCCCTTCTGCGCCTTGTCCAGCCGGCTGTCGTACTTGTTCACCCGGGGACGCATGCTCTTCTCGTCCCGGCGGAAGGTGATTCCCAGAGAGCCCAGAAAGCGGTTCATCGCCTCGGGCTTTGGCAGCGGGGCGGTGGCCCGGCCGGCCCTCCCCGGCTCGCCCTCGAATATGGCCATTCGGTCCGAGACCAAGTCCATAAGCTGCAGGTCGTGGTCTATTATGACTGCAGACTTGCCGAACGAGCGGACGAACTTTTGGACGAACTTGGCCACAGCTATGCGGTCTTCCACGTCCAGGAACGCGGAGGGCTCGTCCAAACAGTACAGGTCCGCCTCCCTCAGCAGCGAGGCGGCCACGGCCACCTTCTGGAGCTCGCCGCCGGAGAGGTTCCGCACCCGCTTGTCGTACAGTCTGGGAAGCCGGAGAGGGGCGGCTATGCGCTCCTCGCCCTCGCTGCCCGCAATGTCGCCGCCGGCGGCCCGGCCCAGAACGTCGGCCACCCCTGCGTCCGAGTCCCCCTGCAGGTACTGGGGCTTGTAGGATATCTGCACGTCCGATGACACGCTCCCCGAGTCGGGCTTTTCCACGCCGGCCAGCATCTTCA
Source organism: Nitrososphaerota archaeon (assembly GCA_016126025.1). GTDB lineage: Archaea > Thermoproteota > Nitrososphaeria > Nitrososphaerales > Nitrosopumilaceae > VYCS01. Next base: position 32,089 of record JAEFDA010000077.1, read on the forward strand.
GGAATGTGGTCTTGCCCAAGGCGTTGGCTCCCATTATGCCCAGAATCTCACCGCGGCGCACGGCGCCCGGCTCCACATCCAGTGAGAAGCACTCGTACGACTTGGACAGCCGGTGGTACTCGGCCAGAGTCTTCCCGTGGGTAAAGTCGTCGTCCGACGTCGAGGCGGCGAACGTGAACCCCCTGTCGCGGAACCGGACGTTCTCCTGCGGCAGGTACCCGTCCAGAAAGACGTTGATTCCCACCTTGGTGGAGAGTATGCCCGAGACTATCCCGTAGGCCGCCGGCTCCCCGTACAGCACCTCGATGTAGTCGCTCAGAAAGTCCAGCAGGGTGAGGTCGTGCTCTACGACCATCACGCTCCGGCCCATGTCTGCCAGGCCCCGGATTACCCGGGCCACCCCGGCCCTCTGAAAGACGTCGTTGTACGAGGAGGGCTCATCAAAGAAGTAAAAGTCCGCGTCCCTAGAGGCAGCGGCCGCTATGGACAGCCGCTGCAGCTCTCCCCCGCTCAGCTCCCCCAGCGGGCGCCCGGCGGCGGCCTCCAAGTCCAGGTCCTGGATCATCTGCCCCGCCACACCCCGCTCGTCGAACCGTTCCAGCAGCTGGTGTCCCGTTCCCCCGAAGGCGTCGGCCACCCGGTGCACCTGCTGGGGCTTTATGGAGGATCTGATGCGTCCGTCCCGTATCTCCTCAAAGTGCCGTTTCAGCTCCGTGCCAGCAAAGTGTCTCAATATGCGGTCCCAGTCGGGCCCGGCCTCATAGTCGCCCAGATTGGGGACCGTGCCGCCCGAGAGTATGTTCACCACGGTGCTCTTGCCCATGCCGTTGCGCCCCAACAGTCCCACCACCTCGCCCTTTCTGGGTGTGGGCAGGCGGTAAAGGCGGAACGAGTTGGGCCCGTACTGGTGGATGCGATCGGTCTCCATCTCCGAGGCCAGGTTCACTATGGTGATGGCGTCAAACGGGCAGACCTTTACGCATATGCCGCAGCCGTTGCAGATATCCTCGTCTATGCGGGCCTTTCTGGAGTCCTGGTCAATGACGATGCAGTCGGCGCCCGACTTGTTCACAGGGCAGTACTTTATGCATTCCAAGCCACACTTCCGCGGCTGGCACAGGTCCATATCCAGCACTGCTACCCGGTGAGTCATGGCGTATGGCCAACTCTCCGGCTTTATACTGTTTTGTGGCCGTCTGGGCGGTCGCCGGTTTCTTGCATGCTGGTGCGCCAAGGTCGCCGCACGGCCTCGCCCTTTGGGGGTATGAATTGGCGCCTCTGCGGCAGATCAACGGCCAGACCATACCCCTTGCATGTAGTGTACGAAAATTATGCCCGCCAGCCATCCGACTCCGCCACCGTCCGGGCAGGATCCTCGATCATGACTTTGCCGCCTTCTTGTCCAAGAACGCCCTGAGCGGGGTCTCGTAGCCGGCCATACCCAGTGAAGAGTGAAGCCGCCTTTAGCGGCGCCCGATGCACTCGGACGGACCCCTGTAGCAGCCCATCGCACATCGCCCATGGTCCTGTGGAGCCGCCCAGGCGTTCCGCTGGTTCGGGGGCGGCACGGCCTCGAGTTTACCGGCTTGATGCCTCTTCCCAGAAGATTCTCAAACGCGGCAGGTTTCCACGATCCCTCCGGGTTTCCCCTGAGCATTCCCACAAGGCAGGATCCGTTCTCTGGCAGGATGGGAGTCCAAAACCGCCTGGTCTCCTGCCGCAGGACCGCCACGGCACTCCCCTAGACGTCTGGCCAGACAGGCCTGCCCCGGTAGCGCACCTTGAAGCATCGTCCAGGAATGTTGTAGGATGGAGCCATCATGCGCGGATCCTTCACGACGTGTAAGTCGGCGTGGTGCATGTAGCTGGAGTGCTTCCGTCCACATAGCACCCGCGTCCGTTACTTTGTTCCGAAGTCTCGGCCAGCCCGCCTCCTTCATGATCCGGCATGCCCGCTGGCAGATTATTCTACCTGCTCTGCGCGGACTGACCGCTGTGCGGAGCGCGCCAGCCTCTTTTGGCCGACAAGCATCCGGTATCGACCATATCTTCCGCCGGTACGATGGCTGCGGGGCAGGCCCGCCTGAGTGAGCCCTTTGCACTGTCGCATGACGGCATGTCTATGCAGCCTCCTCCAGCGGTTGTGGCGTCCGTTGATCGATAATCGACGCCGTGAGCCGATACAAAAGAGTCGTCTGGAGAGAGCGCGGAATGCGGGGGGATCCCGCCGCCCTAAACTCGGCCCACAGCCACCGGACACGTCTGAAATACTACTCTGAGCTCGGCGGCCGCGGCCAACGTGCTTCTGCCCCTCTCGAGTTGATTGATGGCGTACAAAGACGGCCTTTGTCATCGGACGCCTTGTCGTCTTTTTTCATCATGGTGGCGCATAATACTTCTGTGCGGCCTGCTTGGTGCTAGTGGAACTCAATTGTCACATAATGAAACCCCAGCCCAAAATACAAAACAAGTATATAGTTAACCATTCACCAGAGACTGTGGGAGCCACAGACTTTGCAACCGGGCACCTCTGCACCATAATCCCAATCCTTGCTTTTGCCGTGGTGGCGTCGATGTGTTTGGATGCATACGGGGAGGAATACTGCCCCGAGAGCCACAGGACAGTATCGTTTGAGGCACCCGAGCGAGTTGGCGCACCCACTGCAACCGGTACTGCGTGCATATGGTACGCCGATGGTTCGGATACGCTCCGCAAACCAGTAATCATTATGGATGGTTTTGATCCTGGAGACATGCGCGATCATACGGGCATACGACAAGTGGCCGGGGAGGACATGCTCGCTATACTTCAAAGCGAGGGATACGATTTGGTGATACTAAACTTTGACATAGGAGCTGGATATATTCAAGATGATGCCCACATACTCCGCGAGCTTCTCAAGTGGGCGGGCGAAGAGTCGGAGGAGGACGCAGTAGTTATTGGAACCAGCTTGGGCGGAGTTGTGTCGCGGTACGCGCTGGCACAGATGGAGAATTTGGGGGAGGCGCACAATACCCGCCTCTTCATATCCTTTGACGCTCCGCATTTGGGAGCAGTCGTACCTCTAGGAAACCAGTACTTTGTCAAGTACGCCTCGGGATTGAACCCGCTCCTGAAGTACTATCTAGAGAGTCAGATTTACTCGGTGGCAGCCAAGCAGCGGGTCCTGTACCACGAGGCACATTCGCCTGGGACGGCGGGACGTATGGATACAGTCTACAATAAAACAATATACATAAACGGTCCACAGCCCGACCCACTCTTTAAGGAGTTTCAGACAGAGCTGGATAGCATAGGATGGCCGAAGAATCTGCGCATGGTGGCCATATCGAACGGAGATGGTCATGGCATGAGCCAAGGATTTGAGGATGGAGGTCAGTTGATAGAGTACGAGTTGCATTCACCCCTCCTAAACATTACTGAAAACTCGTATGCAATCCGGAGCGGAGAGGCCGGCTATATCATATTCGAGGGGAAGATAGACCCAGCAGGACCGCCGGACCACCGGTTCAAAGTCTACGTAAAGAATGCCATACCATATGACAACGCGCCTGGCGGATGGAAGGTTACCTCAAAATTGCTCGAGGGTGACGCAGGCTGCCTGTACATTGACAATCAGTGTACCATAGACTTGGGAATCATCACCGCTAATGTGGAACATGAAAACTATGTACCGACCCACAGCGCGCTGGGAATAGATCTATCGCGCCTAGACAACGATCCATTTGCCAACATAAATGCCGCATACATGAACGATACATCCATAACTCCGTTTGATAAAATATACTATCCCCGCGGAAACCAGGAGCACGTCCTGATCACTCCAGAGAACAAAAAGTGGTTCCTGTGCGAGATATTTACCGATAATCCCGAGGCCTACGAGCGTTATTGTTTATGTGACGCAACAGCCAAGACGGAACAGCCTTGAGCAGTGTTTGTTCGTCTGCTGAATGTCGGGGTAGGCGGCGACATACACCAAACAGGTGTGCTTGAAAGAGATACGTGTGGGCAGAACCCGCGCATATCCTCAGGTTTACCCTCCAGACTAGCACGAGTCATCACACCATTATCGTATTCTGAGCGTAAAAACTAAGTGGGCGCAAGGATGTACTCTTTCTGCGTACGCGTTTAAGCTCGGTACAAGCGCCCTCCGGATTTCACCGGTTTGTCTGGTATGGTCCGCATGGTTTGACGCACCATATGGCCAGATCATACCTGTGATGCTACAGAAATTGCCAGATCAATACCGCAAGACCCCACCTTGCATGTTTTCTGAATTCATACTGAGCCTAAACGCGTACCTTTCCGTCTGGGAAACATATTTAGCAACGGCAACGTCCGTCGCCGCATGAGGACGGCCGTGGCAGCGCTGCTGGTGGCTATTGCAATTACCCCGGTCGCGGCGCATGCGGCCGAGACCGCCAGCGCCGGCGGCAACACGTTCCTGTTTGTTCCCGGGGAGTCTGTCAGGATCATGGATGTCACCAAGCCCTATCTGCCGCTGCAGGTTGCGGAGATACCCATCCAGTCATGGGAATTCTCACACATACCGATGGACGGCGGCGCGTACCTAGCGGCGATGGGAGCCGACAACGCCCTGCACATACTGGATGTGACCGTCCCATACAGGCCCGTACCGGTCTCGGTGCTGCCGGAGCCCGTCGGCGAGGCCTCCGCAGGCGTCTCGGACGTCGATTGGGCAAGGTCCGGCGAAAGGACTTTTGTACTCCTGTCCGCCGGCGACGCGGTGCATGTGATAGAGATCACAGATCCGCAAAACCCCACACCGGTGGGCGACATACGGAACGGCGACTCCCGCATCAGCGCCCTGGACGAGGCCAGGGACTCCGAACCCTTCTGGATAGGGCAGAAACCGTACGTCTTGGTGGCCGGCTCGGATGCCGTACAAGTGGTGGACTTTGGTGTACCGACCGCCCCGGTGGGCGTATCGGCCATACGGCAGGGCCAATACGGCTTTGCGACGATAGGCAGCCTGCAAGACATAGACGTTGTCGAGGCGGAAGGAGGTGTGTACGCCCTGATATTGGGCTCGACCTCGCTCATGGTGGCCGACATATCGGACCCCGCCCATCCCGTATATGTCGACACCATGAGGTACAACAGCCTCTTCGAGGTGGACGTGCTGGAGGCAGATGGCGCCCTGTATGCGCTGATCATGTGCGTGGAGAAGATACACGTCATAGACATTCTGGATCCCGACCACCCGGTCTTTGTCACCACGGTTCCGGTCCCCACCGCCGGCGTGGCCGGCATCGCGTCGGAGGGCCGCCACTGGGCCCTGTCCGTGGGAGATTCCATAGCGGCGGTGGACATCACCGACCCCTGGTCGTCGGTACCGGCCTACGTGCGGGAGGGAGGCCCCCCCTACGCGCCCGAAGCCGTGGAGACGGCGGTCATCGGCGGGAAACTGTACTCGCTGACGGCCAGTGTCGCCCGCAGTACCATACAGATAACAGAGATAACCGAGCCGGACAATCCGGTTCCAGTGGCGGCGGTGGTCGGCGGTCAGCACGCCCACGGGTCGATTCACGGCCCGCACGACGTGGCCATCGCCGAGACCGGCGGCAGGACGTATGCGGTGGTACCCAACATATACAGCAACAGCGTGGCGGTTCTGGATGTTACGGATCCCCGCTCGCCCAGGATCGCCTCCAGCACGGATCTCCCGGTGCTGGCCGCGCCCACCTCGGTTGCGGTGGTGGACATAGGGTCGTCCACCTATGCCGCGGTGACCGGCTTCTACAGCAACGGCATACGGCTTCTGGATATAACGGATCCCCGCTCGCCCAGCTTGGGCGTATTGATACGGGACGGCCAGTACGGCTTTGAGTCCGTGGGAGATCCGCTGAGTGTCGATGCGGTCACCATCGACGGATCCTCCTACATCCTAGTCGCCAGCTACTACGGAAATTCGGTGCAGATAATAGACGTCTCAGATCCCGACTTTCCGGTCCCTGCCGCCGCCGTGTTCGACGGTATAGACGGCCACCACTTGGAGGGCGCCCACGACATCAAGGCTGTGCACACAGGAGAGGGCACGTTCGCCGTGGTGTCCACCGCCTACGACAGCGGGATATCCGTCATGGACATAACCAACCCCCGCGCCCCGTCGGCAGTATCGCATGTTGTAGACGGCCGCGACGGCTTCGACAGCCTCAACACGGTACAGTATCTGGACGCTATAAGCCACGGGGACCGCGCGCTGGTGGTGGCCACCAGCTACTTTGACAACGCAGTCCAGCTGGTTGACATAACTGACCCGGGCGCGCCCGCCCCGCTCCCCTCAGCGGCGCAGGGTATGGACGGATTCGACTCGCTGATCGGCCCCACCGGCATCTCGGCCATTCGCTACGGATCCGGAACGTATGTGGTGGTGGCCGACTACTTCGGCAACGGCATCCAGGTTGCGGAGATCACCGCCGACGGGGCCCTGAGGGCCGCCTCGACGGTGGCCGCCGGGCTGGACGCGTCCCTGCACTTGGCGACCACCACCGGCGTTGGGTCGGCCACCGTATCAGGCCGGACGTACGCCCTTACGGCGGTTCCCTCGCAGGACGTGGTGCAGATCACCGACATTACGGATCCCCGAGATCCCACCGCGGTGTCCCTGATCCGCGACGGCGAGGACGGCTTTGTGATGGACGGCCCGGTGGGCATTGAGACGGGATCCATATCTGGCCGGCACTATGCGTTTGTAACCGGGCTGGAGAGCGAGAGCGTCCAGGTGGTCGATATTAGCGATCCCGCCATGCCCGAGCCGCTGCACCTCATGCTGGAGGGCCAGGGGTGGGTGGTCGAGACGGAGTTTACGTACGTGGACCAGACGCCATATGTCATCGCCGGGGTCAGGACCGGCGACACGCTGCATGTCATAGATGTGAGCGAGCCCTCCCGGCCGGACATAGTGGCCTCCCTGCCCGACGCGGTGCCCGCTATTCAGGGGCTGGATATCATACATACTGCGGAGGGTGTACTGGTCATAGTGTTCAGCTTCGACCACGGCGTCATGCACGTAATAGACATCACCGATCCTGCCAACCCGCACCGCATATCCGCCATGGACGGCGAGCACCTGTACTCGGTGACCGATGTGGACGCCATAACCTCAGGAGACAGGACCCTGGCCGTGGCGTCCAGCTACCGGACCGACACCGTCTCGGTAATGGACATCACCGATCCTCGGGATCCGGTGCTGCTCTCGTCGGTCCAGGGCAGGGACGGCGGGCACTACCTGCACGGCCCGGAGAGCGTCCGGGTGGCGGCCATAGGCGGCGGCATATTCATCGCCACATCCAACGGCAACGACAGCATGCAGTTGACGGACATAACGGATCCCCTCCGCCCGGTGGCGGCATCCACCCCCGGCACCCTGTTCGGCTCCACCACGTACGGCGTCACCGACGTTGAGATAGTCTCGGTGGGCTCCGGTACGTACGTGCTGTTCCAGACCATAGACGAGAACGCCACCATGCTTTTGGACGCGACAGACCCCTACAATCCGGTGGCCCTACCGGCCATACCGCCCCTCCACCACCTGGCATCCTTCCGATAGAGTGCCACGCGGTAGATGTGGCAAGCACGCCGTCGCCACCTTAATAAAAGGGGCGCCGAACCCCGTAGCCAAGCCGGCCATAGCGCCAGGGTGCGACCCAATCCCATTCCGAACTTGGAAGTCAAACCTGGTGCCGCCGTCGTGCTACTAAGGTGCGAGAGCTCTTGGGAAGCGGCGGTGCTGGCATCTCATATATCGCAGCGGAAGCCCCCCGTTACTCATATCCTTATTAATGGATGTGCAGCGCGCACATCCATGCCGGTGGATCCCGTCTGCGGTATAGAGCTGGACGAGAAGCTGGCCCTGGTGCACCAGCACAAGGGCAAGACATACTACTTCTGCTGCAACGGCTGCCGCCTCATATTCACCAAGCCCCGGTGGTGGCGCTAGCTACACCGGGAAGGCGCCGCACATGCGGCAGGACCTCAGGCCGGGGCGCAGGGCGCAGTGGCAGTCCGGGCAGGTCCGGCCGCCGCGGGCTGGCTCGGGAGGGCCGAAGTGCCGCAGATACTGCTCGTAGTAGTGGAGCGACTCCTTGGTGCGTATGCGTATGCCGTCCCGCCCCAGTATCTCCCCGGCCCGCTCCGCGAACACCTCGTCGGTTATGAGCGACTCCAGCAGGTCCTTCAGGCCGGCCGTCCCGGCCCCGTCCTGCATGGGGGCCTTGGGGCGCCGCACGATCACCTGCGGTATCTCCCCTTCAAAGAGGCGGCGCAGTATCAGCTTGCCCGCTTGGGTGCCCCCATACTCCCCGACCAGCTGGCTTGGCGGCAGACTCGAGGCGACCCGCACCACATCCGGGTGGAGGAACGGCGACTCGATCCGTACCCCCAGGCTCTCGCCTATGGTATGTGACGAAAAGCGCATTATGCCGCGGAGGCGGTCCAGCTCCGCCCGGAGCGCGGCGGGATCCGTTCTCACCAGAAAGCCATACCCCGCGAAGAGCTCGTCGGCGCCGTCCCCGGTGGCCAGCGAGGCCATTCCCAGCCTTTTGGCCTCGGATATGGCCACATACATCACAAGGGCGTTGCGTATCGTCGACTCACCGAAGCACCCCAGCATGCGGACTGTCTCTGAGACTCCCTCCAGCAGCTCAGCCGTATCCGGCATGGCCACGCTCAGCCTCATGCCCGCGGCCGCCGCGGCCGCCTGGCAGTACGTCAGATCCGTCGCCACAAAGTCCCGGGATATCACCGCTACGGCCGGCAGGCGGCGGTCCCGCAGCATGTGCGATATTATGGTGCTGTCCAGCCCGCCTGAGAGCGCCACCCCCTCGATGCGGGCATCCGAGCAGGCCTTTCGCAGCACATCATGTAGGAGCCGGGCCGGGTCCATGTGGACATCCCGCCCACCGTTCCGCAAAAAGTGTTCGGAACCCCCCCTACGTGTCTGGATCCACAGCCGGAGGCGATGGTGCCATACCATACAGACCACACATGCGATGCCGGATTCCCCCGGCGCGCCATCGTATATACGGCGACGCCCCATAGCTGCCGGCATGGGCATACCCTCGATATTTGTGGGCGGTACCGGTACTGACGTGGGCAAGACGCACGTGGCGGCCGGGCTGGTCCGGATGCTGCGGGAAATGGACATGAATGTGGGCGTGATGAAGCCCTACTCGGCCGGACAGCACGACGGGACGGGCATCTCGCCGGACGCCCGCATCCTGGCCGACGCGGCAGGCATACCCCCCACGCCGGAGATGAACCCCCACCACCAAGCTCTGGAGGCGCCGCCATATACTGGGAGCGGCGCCGCGGCCCTGCACCCGACACTCATGGTGGAACGGTACCGCCGGCTGGCCGCCGACCGCGATGTCATGGTGGTGGAAGGCATGGGGGGGCTCCTGGTCCCCATCCTGCCCGACTATTTTATGGCGGATCTGGCCCGGGACATGTGCCTGCGCACACTGGTGGTGGCCGACAACGCCGTGGGAACCATACACCACACCGTCTCGACTCTGCTGGCGTGCCGCCACCGGGGGACGGAGGCGGCCGGGATCGTGCTGAACATGATCCGGGACGGATACGGCCGGGATCTGCTTCAAGACATGCTGCGGGGAGTGACCGACACGCCGGTGCTGGCCGCCCTGAGCCGCTCCGGCCGGCCAGGGCACCTAGACGGCGTGGATGCCGGGGCGCTGCTGGGAATCTAGAGGACGGCCCGCCCCAGGTAGTACCCGGCCGCCGTCAGGCCCGTGCTCCAGGCGCACGAGCCGACGAACGTGTACGCCAGAAATTTGGCGGTCCCCATGTCCAGTATGCCTGCTGGCACCGAGACCAGCTCCCGCACACCGGGCACGCAGCGGCCCAGCAGGACGGACTTGTCCCCGTACCGGGCAAACCACCGCTCGGCCTTGGCCATCCTCTTCTCGGATATGCGTATCTTCCCCATGTACCGGAGCAGTCCGGGCCGTCCTATGTACCGGGCCGCCAAGAATATTGCGTACGCCCCCAAGGTGGCCCCGGCGCCGCCGGTGACCCCCACCGCCGGTATGTGCAGCCAAGACATTCCCGCGTCCAGTATGGCATATCCGGCCAATGGGAATACCACCTCGCTGGGTATGGGTGGCACTATGGTCTCCAGCAGGGCGGCCAGAAACACTCCCGGATAGACGTTCTCGGCTATGACGTCCAGCACCGGCTGGATGATCGACTCTACCCAAGTCATGCCTCGGTGAGGTCGTAGTGCAGGTCCTCGTAGCACTCCCGGCAGTAGCCTTGGTACCCGGTGTGGTCGCAGTCATACACCTTGGACACCATGCCGCGGCATTTGTGGCAGGCGGGCATCGGATCAGCCCGACACGGATTTCCATATCTTTATGCCGCCCAGCACCGCTATGCCTGCGCCTATGCCCAGCAGGGCCCCGCCCTCGCCGGCGGCCCGGGCCGCGTTCTCGGACATCATGGCCAAGGACATGGCGCCCCCTACGACGATGAGTATCCCCGTAGCCAGTATCAGGCCCCCCAACGGCGAGGACCGCTCACGACGCGACACGAAGAAAGCGGCCACCGAAAGTATGATCGGCGGCGTCCCGAACGCCATGCCCCGGGTCATGCTATCCAGCGGAATAAAGCCGTCGCCTCCGGTCCCGCCACCTACGGCCACGTCGGCCCCGTATATGAGCAGCAGCGCCAGCGCTATACCGGCCAGGATATATGATACGGACAGGGCCATCGGCGACACTCTCCACGGTTTACTAATAAACTTAAGTGGGCATATCCAAACGGCGCCGCACGCCGGGCGGCAGGCATATGGCGGGTCTATGCGGGCGTCACGGCCAGCCGGTCCCGGACAGAGTCCAGCATATTCAGCAACGTGCCGGTGTCGGCCCCCGTCAGGTTGACGTGGCCCAGCTTGCGCAGGGGCTTGGAGGTCGCCTTGCCGTACATCTTGAGATGCATGTTGGGGTGCGACACGCCGGGGGGCGCATACGGACCGGTGTAGCCGGGCGGCCCCAGTATGTTGTACATGACCGCCGGCCCGTACAGCTCGGTGCTCCCCAGATCCATGCCCAGAACGGCCCGGATGTGCTGCTGGAACTGGGTGGTATGGGCGGACTGCAGGGTGTGGTGCCCGGAGTTGTGCACCCGGGGGGCTATCTCGTTTATGAGCACCGTGCGGTCGGGCAGCACGAACATCTCTATGCCGAATACGCCGGCCCCCCGCAGCACCCGGACCGTCTCCAGCGCTATCTCCTCGGCCCGGGCGGCCGTCCCCGCATCGATGCGGGCCGGCGATACTGTCTGCCGCAGTATGTTCTCGTGGTGCGCGTTCTCGACGGCCGGATAGGTGGCCGTCTGCCCGGCCGTGTTCCGCGCCACTATGACGGATATCTCCATTACATAGGGTACGAACCTCTCCAGCATCAGGGGCGCGCCGCCAAAGTACTCGACGGCGGCCTCGGTCCCGTCTATGGACTCCACCACGCGGTTGCCCCGGCCGTCGTACCCGCCGGTACGCGCCTTGAGCAGGGCAGGACAACCGAACCTCGCCAGTCCGTCCCGGAGATGATCCAGCGAGTCCACTCCGACAAAATCGGGGACCGGGAGGCCGTGCTCTTTCAGGAACGATTTCTGTAGCAGCTTGTCCTGGATGGTGTGGAGCGTGCCCGGGGACGGGTTTATCTCCACCGAATCTGACAGCGACTCCAGGATGGCGCTGTCCCCCGACTCGATCTCGTACGTTATCACGTCGGAGACCTCGGCCAGCTTTCGTATGGCATTGGCATCCCCGAACCCGGCGGTTATCTGTTCGGCCCCCACCTGCGCGGCGGGGCAGCCGGGCACGGGATCCAGCACCGTCACGCCGGAGACCTGGGGCATCTCCGAGGCGGCCTCGGCCAGCATCATGCCCAGCTGCCCGCCGCCTATTATGCCCAGCCTCTTGGCCACGGGACGGCTCCAAACCGCCGCTCAAATAAACAATGCGGGGGCGTGAACCTTACGCGGCCCTCCGATACCATTAATAGAATGGCGCCCGCCGTCCGTGTCATGCCCGAGGGGAAGCCGTTGGTGGGGATAACAATGGGGTCCTCGTCGGATGCCCGGATAATGCGTGGGGCCGCCGAGGCGCTGGACGCCTTCGGCATACCCCACGAGGACAGCATAGTCTCGGCGCACCGCACACCCTCCCGGCTGGCCGAGTACGCCCGCCATGCCGAAGAGTCCGGGTTCCGGGTTATAATAGCCGGGGCAGGGGGAGCAGCCCACCTGCCCGGCATGCTGGCCTCGTACACCACCATACCCGTGGTGGGGGTCCCCATACTGGTGTACGCGGACAAGGGGCCGGCGGGACGCTCCTCGGCGTTCGGCGGCCTGGACGCGCTGCTCTCAATATCCGAGATGCCCTCCGGCTCGCCGGTGGGGGTCATGGGCATCAACAAGGCAAGAAGTGCCGGAATATATGCGGCCATGATACTGGCCAACGAGTTTGGCCACATCCGCGAGTCCCTGCGGCGGTACAAGCGCGAACGCCACGAGGCGGTGGTCCGCGAGTCCGACGAGATGGCCAGGACCGGCCTGGGCAGTTCCGGCGCGCCGTGACGCCGCGCGGTTTATGGATCTTTATATCAAGCTGCCCGCCTCCCGCATGCGGTGAACGAGGCAGAGGCGCTTCTGGTGCGCCAGTTGGTCCGGGATCTGGGCTGCGAGAACGCGGCGGTGGCAGTGGAGGGCAAGCGCGACGCGGCCGCCCTGACCGGTCTGGGATTCGGCGGCATGCTGATGCAGTTCCACAGGTACGGGGGGTTTGCCAAATTCGCCGATGCGGCGGTCCGACACCCCCGGATCATACTCCTCTTCGACTACGACCGGAAGGGCCGCTACATGACGCTCCGCTTGTCGCGGCTGCTGCAGAGGCGCACCGTGGTGGATTTGACGTACCGCCGGCGGCTATCCAGGATAACCCGTGGGAGGGTGCGGTTCGTGGAGGAGCTGCTCCGGTACCGGAATGCAGACCTGTACGCGGGCGTCCCGGCGTGAGGCTGGGCGCGCCGCCCAGGCCGGATCGTGGCCCGGCGCGCTCCCGTATGTGATGGAATGGCAAGTGTAGAGGTATGCCGAATCGTAATAGTGCCTAGGGCCACATTCCCTTTATCATAAAGGCGTCGACTACCCTCTGGACTGCCACTGCCATGGCCGCCCGCCTCATGTCGACGCCCTTCTCCTGGGACATCTGGTAGGTGGCATCGAATCCTCGGACTAGGTGGTCCTCCATCTTGGAGGCGACCTCGTCGAACGACCAATAGTGGCCCATGTTGTTCTGGACCCACTCGTAGTATGATATGGTGACGCCGCCGGCGTTTGCCAGAATGTCCGGTATGACCGTCACGCCCTTCTCGTACAGTATCGGGTCGGCCTCCGGCAGCGTGGGTCCGTTGGCCGCCTCGCCTATGATGCGGCAGTGAATGTTCTCCGCTATGGACGCGTCTATCTGATTCTCCAAGGCCCCCGGAATCAGGACATCGCACTCGGCATCCAGCAAGCTCGGTACGTCGGTGGCCTCGCTGCCGGGGAATCCCGCTACGGTGCCGTTCTCCCTCTTCCAGTCCTCCAGTTCAGACATCTTCATGCCGTCCGGGCTCAGTATGTTGCCCTTGGAGTCGGATGCCCCTATTACGGAACAGCCCATCCCCTCCAGATACTCGCCGGCAAAGGTGGATGCGTTGCCGAATCCCTGCAGCACCACCTTGGCCCCCTTGAGGTCCATGTCCAGTTTCTTGGCAGCCTCCCGGACGCAGTAGGCGGTGCCCAGACCCGTCGCCACGTTGCGCGCCTTGGAGCCGCCAATCTCCAGCGGCTTTCCGGTGATGACCCCCGGCTGGGAGGTCATGTTGTTCAGCTTGCCATACACGTCCATTATCTGGGCCATCTCACGGCCGGTGGTGTACACGTCCGGCGCCGGGATGTCCTTTTGGGGGCCTAGAATCTCCGATATCATGAACGCGAACCGCCTCGTCAGCCTCTCC
>JAEFDA010000071.1 GCA_016126025.1 Nitrososphaerota archaeon
AGGATAAAGCGGCTGAAGGCAGCCGGCATAATACGCCAGCTCAGCGCCATATTCGACACCAGGAGGCTCGGCTACAAGAGCTCGCTGGTGGCGATGAGGGTTGCGCCCGACCGGCTGGTGCAGGTGGCCGCCATCATCAGCGAACACCCCGGCGTCAGCCACAACTACGAGAGAAACCACGACTTTAACCTGTGGTTTACCATAGCCGTCCCGCCCCACTCCAGCATACAGGATGAGGTGAACCGCTTCTCGGGGCTGGAGGGGGTGAGGGCCACGCGGATGCTTCCCACGCTGAGAATGTTCAAGATCGGCGTGAAGCTGGACATGAACGAGTCCAAGAAGCGGGAGGTAAAGCCGTCCGAGACCAAGAAGAGTATCCGGGATGAGCCGTTTGCAAACACCGAGCGCGACCGGCGTTTCGTCCGGGAGCTGCAAAAAGACCTGCCGGTGGCCGAGAGGCCGTTCGCCCAGATGGCCCAGAATCTGGGCGTTACCGAGGAGGAGCTGTTCAGGCAGGCCAACGAATACGAGGAGACGGGGGTGATGCGCCGGTATGCGGCCATTCTCCGGCACCGGGACGCCGGGTTCCTGGCCAACGGCATGATCGTGTGGAAGGTTCCCGATAACATGATACCGTCCATAGGGGAGATGCTGGGAGCATTCCCGCAGGTCAGCCACTGCTACCAGCGCCCGGCGTACCCGGACTGGCCGTATACCGTCTTTTCCATGATACACTGCCGCACCCGCGAGGAGGCGGCCGAGACTGCCAAGACGATACAGTCGCAGATCGGGATAAGCGAGTACCGGATACTCTTCAGCGAGCGCGAGTTCAAAAAGAGCCGCGTCGAGTATTTCGTGGAGCCGGTGGCCGCCTGACGGCATTGTGCCGCCGGGGGTACACTGCGCAGTTTTTTTGGTGGGGCCTTTTCCACTTGGGTATTGGGCGGAATGGCGTAAAACTACTCTCGTAATCATCTTGGAGTGCGCTCTTATGCGCTGCCCTGCCGTGCACCCAGAACGGGATCGTGCAACTACACCTCCCGGCTCCGGCGCCGCCGCAAAACCGGCCAGGCCGGGTCAAACCACCCAAAATTCTGCGGGAACCAGAGACTGCGCGCCGAGAAAGGCCATCGATTGTGCGGGATTTTTCAGGGCGCGTGCCCTAAACATCACTGCGGAATTTTCGGACGGCCACAGAAAGCGGGAATGCGCGGGCGTGGCATCAGGCCCTATTGTTTGTCGTTCTCCAGCTCTATGGCCATCATGAACGCGTCCTCGCCGTCCCTGTAGTATGACTTTAGCTGCTGCTTTATGACGAACCCCAGGTCCTCGTACAGCCGGATGGCTCCGTTGTTGCTGCACCGCACCTCCAGATACATCTCCACGCACTTTCTCGTTCTTATGCCCTTGACGGCCTCGTCCACCAGAACCCTGCCTATTCCCTTCTTGCGGTGCTCGGGCAGCACGGCCACCGACACCAGGTGGCCCTTCTTGACAAACCCCAGCCGCCGAAACGATGAAAAACCGTACTCGGTTTTGCACATTATATATCCGACATGAACGTCTCCCACCAGCGCCACCAAAAACGCCTCTGGAATCTCGGCCATGATGCTCTCGTAAAAGTAGTCCGAGTAGTGCTCCGGCAGGGTCTTGAGGTTTATCTCCATGACGGGGATCAGATCCCCGTGCGCGGCGCGGCGGTACACGCAGCCGTTCTCCTCCCGCAGTGTGGTTTGCACGTTTCCGACGGATCAGGCGTGATTTATTTAATCATGCCATAGGGAGGCCCGGCTCGAGCCGTACTCTACGTGGCCGCTGCTTCTTATCAGGCTGGCCGAGCGCACGAACACGTCGCATCCATCCTCTGCGCACGCGTTGCCGCCGGGCAGCATGCCCATGCCTCCCCGGGCCGTCACCATGTGGCGCAGCAGCGGCAGCAGGGCTGCCCGCCCCCCGTGCGCCTCCCTCTCCTCCAGCACCCAAAACATCTCGGTAGCCTCCGGGTACAGTAG
Organism: Nitrososphaerota archaeon; assembly: GCA_016126025.1. Lineage (GTDB taxonomy): Archaea > Thermoproteota > Nitrososphaeria > Nitrososphaerales > Nitrosopumilaceae > VYCS01. The sequence continues at coordinate 2,013 of JAEFDA010000071.1, forward strand.
GCTGGCGCGCAGGCGCCTTCCCTCTTCGGTGTAGTGGCCCACTATGGTCAGCTGTCCCCGTGCCAGGCGGTTCACCGCCCGGGCAAACCCCAGGCACAGGCGGCATCTGTCGTCGTACAGCATCACCGGGGGTCTCATATGGGTATGGTACTCCCCGCTGAATAAAAAACCTGCCCGCCCTGACTGGCGCCGCTGCGCACCCGCGCCAATCCAAGTGTACAAATTGGGCGGCGCACGGCGAGCAGACATGGGGTGGGAGGATGCCTACCGGAAGAAGACTCCGCTCTCCCGGGATCTGTTCGGGCGCTCGGCGGGGCTCCACGTGAACGGCGTCTCGCACAACATTAGGTTCTTTGAGCCGTACCCGTTCGTGACGGCGTCCTCGCACGGCAAGAGTTTGGTGGACGTGGATTCGAACAGCTATACGGACTATTGGATGGGCCACTGGGCTCTGGTGCTGGGCCACCGCCACCCTGCCGTGGAGAAGGCTCTCGCCGCCCAGCTCTCCCGGGGGTGGATGTATGGCACGGTCAACGAGCAAACCATCGAACTCTCACAGATGATATCGGATGCCGTGCCGGCGGCCGAGCGCATCCGCTACACCGTCTCGGGGACCGAGGCGGTCATGTACGCCTCCCGGCTTGCCCGGGCGGCAACGGGCCGGGACGTGATCGCCAAGGTGGACGGCGGCTGGCACGGATATGCCTCCGATGTGCTGAAGACGGTGAACTGGCCGTTCTCGGAGCCGGAGAGCACCGGATGCATACACGACGACCGTATCATATCCATACCCTACAACGACACCGAGCGGGCCGTGTCGATGCTGGAGGGCGTGGGCGACCGGCTGGCCGGCATAGTGGTGGAGCCGGTCCTGGGGGGAGCCGGATGCATACCGGCCCGGGCAGACTACCTGCGCGGGCTGCAGGAGTGCGCCCGCAAGAGCGGCGCCCTGCTCGTGTTGGACGAGATCGTGACCGGGTTCCGGTTCGGATACGGATGCATGTATGGCGAGATGGGGCTGGATCCTGATCTGCTGACGCTGGGCAAGATAGTGGGGGGAGGCATGCCCCTGGGGGTGCTGTGCGGCAAGGAGGAGATCATGGAGATTGCCAACACCAAGTCCATGTCCCGGAGGGAGAGGTGCTACATAGGCGGCGGGACGTTCTCGGCCAATCCCGCATCCATGGCGGCCGGCGCGGCCACGCTGCGGGCGCTAAAGGAGTCGCCGGCCACCTACGAGCGCATCAACCGAATGGGCGGAGACGCCCGGGCATCGCTGGAGAGTGCACTGGAGGGGCGCGCCCAGGTGACGGGAAAGGGCTCGCTGTTCATGACGCACTTTACCGAGTCCGGGCCGGTGGTCGACGCGGCGGGCGCGGCACGGTGCAACCTGCAGTCGCTGGTGCGGTACCACATGCATATCATGACACACGACGGGATATTCATACTGCCCGGCAAGCTGGGGGCGTTCTCCTCTGCCCACACTCAGGACGACGTGAGGGAGCTGGCCGAGGCCACCGAGCGGTTCGCGGCCGGGGATGCCGAGTCCATCTCCCCTGCCTCCCCGCAGGATGCCAGGGAGAGGATGGCGCGCGAGGCAATAGCCAAGTTCAGATCACTATAAGACTAAAATCAATGCCCGCGTTATGCAGCGCGATGGGCCTGTTTTCGAGAAAGGATCCCGAAGAGCTGATGCGCCATGCCGCCATGTTCATGGAGAAGGGCCAACCGAAGGGGGCGGTGGGCCTCTACAACCAGGTGCTGAAGCAGGACTCCAACAACTTGGAGGCTCTCCACCAAAAGGGCATAGCTCTCAACCAGATGAAAAAGTACAGCGACACGGTGACGTGCGCCGACGCGACGCTGGCCATATATCCGGGGGATGCGGTGGCCTACAACAGCAAGGGGGTGGCTCTGGCAGAGATGGGGGACACTCAGGCGGCAGCCGAATGCTATGACATGGCCATAGACTGTGATCCGCGGTACTACGAGTCCTACTTCAACAAGGGGGTGCTGCTGGCAAGGCTGAACGAGCTGCCCGAAGCCTTGGAGCTGATGGAGAAGGCGGTGCGGCTGAACCGTAAGAATCCCGTCCTCCTACTCCATAAGGCCATCATACTGGGCAAGATGCACAAGAACAAGGATGCGCTGGCAATATTGGAGCGGCTGGAGCGCAGGTTCGGTCCACACCCCGATGTTGGATTCCAGCGCGGTGTACAGCTGGCCGAGATGGGGGAGCACCGCCAGGCAATCGAGGTGTTTGAGGGATTGCCCGGCAAGCACGGGGACAACGCAGTACTGCTGTATTCGCTGTCCCGCAGCCGGGCCGCTCTGGGCGAGGGCGAGGCGGCACTGGACCTGCTGAAGAGGGCCGTGTCCAAGGACCCCAAAACGGTGCGCACCTGGGCGCGGGAGGAGGCGGTCTTTTTACCGCTCCATAGAGATGAGAGGTTTCGGAAACTGGCAAAGATGTGATCCCTATTGACGCGCCGGCCACCGGCGCGCGTTCGGGGTTATGGCGGGCAATTTAGGGTGACCGAAACGACAGAATATTTTTTGCGCTGTTTAATTTAATAACTAAGATATGCGCACCGTGCTTCGTTATTCGGCGGCCAGAGTGTCATCTATCAATCCTGCCACGAATCCACCAAACTCCTCGTCGTGGAATTTTATGGTCTTGAAATTGGACGTGGAATTGGCGTAGCCTTGGCACTTTATGTGGTAGCATACGCCTGCGGGGCCCCCAAAGTAGTATGCCGGACAGGTGCAGTAGCCGCGGTGAGGATCCACCCAGTGCTCGGCCTTGCGGCCCACCACCGTCCACACTTGGCGGCCGCTGGGAAGAAAGACGTGCTGCTTTACCCTGCCCTCGGCCACCGCCTCCTTGATTCCCAGCGTGCCCATTCCTGTGCGGTGTAAACACACATTGTATTTCAATTATTCCTCCTATTGGGAACTGTTAAGATAACGGGGGGTGGCTTGGGGTGTTAAATCCGGGTGGCGGTGTTAAGGGGAGGGGGGCGCCGCCCCCTCGCGCGCTTATATCCACACTTCGTGGGCATGCACCATGAAGCGGTGCGGCTCATGCAAGAAACTGCTGCCCGACGCCGCGTTCTATGTGAGGGCCGGCTACCTCCGTAGCATGTGCAGGGAGTGCACCAAGGCATACAACGCCTCAAGCTAAGTGGACGGAAAGTAAACCAACGGTCAAACATATGAGACAAGCATCTGTTAAGATATGGTGACCCGGAACGGCCCGTTAAGGGTGTGACCCGGCGTTAAGGGGGTGACCTAGGATGGGCAGTGGGCAACGCCAGCCTCACTGTCGGCGATCTGTCCTGCCACATCCAATGCCTCTCGCGCAAATACCCCGAACAGCATACCCATACCTGATTTGGTTGCTGCCGAGCCGACGTTCATTGACTGCTGTCCTTCTACCGTAAACACTTGGTAAGTCATACTGGCGGTATTGGGGACTGTACGATCCAACAACTTCTTGCCGAGTCTGTGGCATAGGATGCTACCACTAACAGGATCGTATGCGGTGATCACCCAATCACCTGTGTAATTACCAACACCCGCAACCACAACCTTACGATTGTCTGCCGACAGCAGTCCACACGTTTTCATGTCGGCGGTTCCGACGCTATCCATATAAATCGGCCGGACGTCACCCATCCGCATCCGACTCCGCACCCGTGACCTCTTTGCCCCCGTCGCCCTTGTCATGCTTGCCCAGCGCAATGCAGACATAGTACGGGTGGAGAAGGCAAACGTCCCAGCCACCAGTGCGATCAGCACGCCCGCATCCAATGTGAATCCGCACATGTCACACGCCACCAGAAACAGTAGGGCACACATGACGGCGTTGGCGGATGCCAGCCCGGCCAAGTCTGTTCCGGTGATCCGGTGCTTGGGGGTGAACAGGGGAACTATATACTTCAGTAACACGGCCGCCCCACACCGGACTGCGTATGTGGGTGGCTAATCACTTGTAGTGGCCGATGTCTTCCGGTCTAAAGTTTCCTTGCAGTATCAATCTCTTCAGAATGCATCGGTGACAGAACTCACCTTCCGGTTCATAGCACAAGAGCGTTACGTCTTCCGTACTTGCCTCATGCTCTAGTTTGTGGAGCGCCTCCTTGGAACGGTCGTTGTTGATTTCAAGTTGGTATTGGATAGCATACTCTGTAGGTGTTATACGACCCCGTTTATACAACCGCAACAGTTCGGGGCTGGGGGCAAGCTCCCGCACCCAATCATCAAAGTGCTCCCGTTTGACACCGCGTGGATAGAACCTAGCGACTAGTATCCGCCGCCCGTCACTGGGATCCGCCGACGCATAGATCTGTTTTGTCTTTAACATGTCACTTGGTCTATATGGGGAGCTATAAAGGTTTGTACTATATAGTACCATGTTTAAACCGGAATACACTAATCACCACGAAGGCATTACGGTATTTGGACATGTTGCCCACCAAGAAGTATTTATCATATTGTGGGTCGGTCAGGCGGAGGTTTGGTATTGCCTGTTCTGGATTGTCTGGGTGCTTCCTCATCCATTCATATGCGCCCCACTCAAGGATTTGTTGGTTGTGTGGATTTTGTGAACGACAGTCAGAGCACCGGTACTTCACACGTGGTTGTAGCTTGTAGTTGTGTATTGTAAAAAATCGTGTAGGTGAGTCTAACGTGATCTGCACGGTTGGGTCGTAACGCTCTCCCCTCTCTTCCATCCATGCGTTAAGTACATCGGGTTTGATTATGCCCAGACTCAACATGTTATCATTGAGGTTCTGTATACAATCTACTCCAAAATCGCGGTACAGTTTATGCAGCAGGCTAATCCGGCCCGGCTGGGGAAGTTTCCCATGCCTGTGGATCTTCTCACTCAACACATCCCATTCGCGCTTTGAGCCCTGAACTTTCCAACTTTCCCCCCGTGTATCCTGCGGGTTCCGCTCCAAGGGTATGCTCACCCGGTCCCACCTGCGCATATGGGCATTTGGTGGTATGGGGTATATCCTGACAAGCCCATGCTCATCAGAGTAGCATGCACTACAGAGTACCTTCCGCTTGTCTTTGAGCTCGTCAGGAACAGCTTCTCCTATCACTATAAGATCATCCATGAATTGTGTATCACTCATACCCTCTTCCCCTCTCGCACCCCCTTATGTCTGCTGCGTTAAGCCGGAACTGTCAAGATAACGTGTGATGGTTCGGGGTGTCAAATGCGTGTGATGGCTGTCAAGTGCGTGTGATGGGGCGCCGCCCGCGAGAGGGGCCATGTTTGGCATAAAGAAAGTGCGGCGGCGGTCAAATCCGTGAGACAATCCATGCTGATATACGCCCGCCCCCACACTTCCCCATGCTAGACATGCCCTCTGGCGTCCACCAAGATCCTCCGCAGCCCCTGGACGCCCCCGACACCGACGCCATCACGTAGGCATACGCATACTTGGCGGTGGTCATGTACCGGTCGAGCATGGGGTATGCGGACCTCCCCGAACAGGTACATCGCGCCCACGGCATACTACGGCGGGAACTCACCCGACTGGACGCCCTCCCCACATGCAGTCCATTCTCACTGGTTCCGGTCCGACCCATGCGGTATGAGCCGCTGCCCGGAGTGGATGAATGATGACAAGGCCAAGGATAACAACGCCAAACGGCCCAACCATGGAGACGGTACGGCGACTCCACAGGCAGACCACCCTGGCCATACGTCCCATACAAGAGGCGCATGACCATCTAACGGGCGCGCTCCTAGCGGACCTCAATCTGCCCGAACCGGTCCGGGCCGCAGAACGTCTGCTGCGGGGCGAGCTGGAGAGAATCAGCAAGGGCATCTCGTACCGTGGCCACCACCCACAGGAACCGGCCTCCTAACCCTCTCCCATTTTTTCAATGCCGTAGGGTCGCGACTGGTAAGTTAGGGGGGCCCAAATGCCCCCGTTAAGCGGGGAGACCTACATGCCTGTAAACCTCGTAAGAAAAAAATGGTGGTGGTCCTTTCACCACTCTACATACTCTACGTATTCCACGTATGTATAACTCTCGACGATCTCAACCACGTCATAGTCGCTGCCGCATTGTCCCATGCCTATCACTACCATGCGAACTATATAAATCGGCCGGTGCCAAGGCACTGGCCGCGAGAGGCCACAATCCCGTCGACACTCCATCAGAGCATTTGAACAGTGCCAGTGACTGGCCTAAAATTCTGGCAGCTTGCCTAGGTTGTCTGCTGTTGTGTGGTTGCCGTTGGTCCGTATGAAGTAGTCGCCCTCCACTTCCCGTGAGGGGTGGAAATTTGTGGGATGGACCAAGGCGCTAAGGTCAAGAGAAGTTTAGGCGTGGTGAAGCCAATTATACTAGAACGACCATATATTATGTGGTGAGTCTCTAACATGGTAGGGTCAGAGCACGGCCACGTAGGAACGGATATAAACAGCACAAATGTCGCCGCCGACATGCCTTGGGAATGGCCTCCTAACCAGACAGTTCAGGAGGCCATACGTGTTGCCATGCAACGGCTATCCAAAGACGGCAAGCGTAGAGTCACCAAGAAGCACATACTAAAAGTGCTGTTCTTGGCAAGGGAGCGCCTGCCTGATGGCAACAGCGTCAAGCAAGAGTTGGCATACTATTGGTACAAGGAGGGACCATACTCCGAGATCGTAGACGCCAATATCGACCACATGATGGATGCTGGCTTGGTCAGTTTCCACAAGACCGATACTTCTCAGACATACAAACTGAAGCCAAGCCGCGCACTAAAACCAGTGGCGAGTGGCGTCGATGTGGACTTGGCCAAGGACGAGATCAGTCAGGTGGCGTATGACAACTCCGACGTGACCGCTGCCGTCAAGAGCGCATACAGAGTGGCCCCACACAAGTGGTACACCACATACAATCGAAGGTTCGGACCACGGATTGACAGGCACTTTGAGGACATACTAGCAGGCCGGACATGCAGGCACAGTTCTCAGGAGATTCTGTCAGAGTTGGATGATGCCGTGCTGGACTATCCAACCGACCCGAATCTCATGGGGCACAGGATGGCGTTCATGGACTGCGCAAAGATGCTGAACGCCTTCCTGCGGCGCGAGTCATATCACACTGACAAGGACACGACAGAAATGCTTCAAAACCTATGTGCTGCTGTCTGGGACGTCTTTGCATATGGTATGAGAGTGTACCATCACGATCCACAATATGATTCCCGCATGGAGAAGTGGATGGCCAAGTACAACGAGGAATTGCACAACCTAGACCGTGAGACAATCAGGAGCATGGAGGTGTTTGGGGATGTCGGCGTGGATGTACCGGACATGTCTCCAGAGATGGAAGACCTGTTGCGACACCCGGAAAATCATGTTTTTACGCCGCTGTCGTTAGGTGACGTAGCAAAGGGCGAGTGACCCATGACCACTGTGGACGGGTGGGCGTTTTGCGAAAGTAAACCATACAAGAAACACAGAAAGAAGTATGTGCATGATCAGGTAGTGATGAAGTCGCTTAGTGAACGTCTCAAATCACTGCAAGCAGCACAAGACCCCCGACGTCTGGGAGACATCAAGATCGGCAACTTGAACGGCGCATATGGGCTGTGGTTGTCAAGATCTGTTCGGTTGTTGTATGCCGTAAATTGTGATACCCAAGAAATTATTCTGTTGAACATGGGAGACCACAAAGAAGTGTATTACCATGCCTAGTGGTGTTTGGTAACTTATGCATATGGTTCGGATGGAGTGCCGCCCGCGAGAGGCCACGGTCTACTCAATCAGGGAATTGTAACGCTTACGTGGCCAAGATCCGGCGTAGCAATATATGAGATATATAATACGGATATGACGGTCCCTACTCATGGAGCCAATCGTGGGGTTCGTATGCAAGGTGTCCAAGCAGGGACCCATGCGAGTGCTGGTCATCCCAAGGCGGCTGCACGGCAAGCTGGACGGCATAGACGGCAAGCAGGTCCTGGTTACGGTGTCCGACATCATACCATAGGTACGGCATGGTGGTACGGCAGGGCGTAGTAAAAAAGGAGGGTGTCCTACCTGTCAAGATACCTGGCTAGGGCCGCATCGACTATCGT
>JAEFDA010000113.1 GCA_016126025.1 Nitrososphaerota archaeon
GCGCGGGGCCTAGCCGGAGTACGCCACAAACACTATGGCGCTCTCTATCTCCTTGTGCTGCTCTATTATGGAGGCGCGGAACTTTACCTCGTAGTCGCGGTCCGGCTCGAACGCCATCTCGGCGGTGAAGGCGGCCCTGTCACCGGGCATCTGGTCCCGGGGTATGAAGAGCCGTGCTATCTTGCCGGCAACGCGCTTGCCGTTGCAGGATGTGTATGTGACGTGGTGGTTGGAGTCCAGCACCTGGGCGTTCACCACCACCCCGTCGTAGCGGCCCGGGTACGACACCGACACGCGCCCGGACACCTGCCCTCCGGGTTTCACGGCGCCCGGCTCCACCCCGAACTCTATGTCCATCGCATAGGGGCGGCGCGGCTCAAATAATTTGGTTGTGGCTGAGATCCGCGGCGCCGCAGTATTCCGCCCGGAAATTATATTACAATACCACGCGGTATAGCGTCTTATGGCGGTGCTCGGACATCTGGAGCTGGCAAAGTATCCGTTTCTGGCCGACGCGGGGGGATACCTGCGGGAGTGCGGGTTCACATTGGGGCAGCTGGCCGACGACCGGGATCTGGCGCCCATCCGGGACCAGGCCTTTGCGCGGGTGGCCGCCGCCGTCGACGAGGGGAAGGTGTACCGGCCATCCATAGAGACCAGTTCCCATCTTCCCCGGGAGGTCTTCTCGTTCCTGCTGGCCGTCGTACTGCTCAAGATGAGCGGGGCGCGCCACCTGGCCAAGAAGTTCGCCATGCAGGAGGCCCGGGGGGCCGAGACGCTGCTGGAGAGGGACCTGGGCCGGGCCCGCACCACCAGCCAGGTGCTGCTGGCCACCGAGATAATACGGGACCTCTCGGGGGTGGGCATCCAAAAGCAGGAGGAGCACTTTGTGGTGCCGGTCCACGAGTACCTGCGGCGGGCCGTCACCTTCCACGCCCGGGAGTGGAAGCTGATAAACCGGCGCGTCGAGTCGGGGCTGGTGTACCTGACGCCCCACGAGACGGTCCGGCTCATACGGCAGGAGCTGGTCAACTATATCGTGTCCCGCATCGAGGGGGCGGCAACGCCTCCCCAGGTTCCCGGGCTGCAGGGGTTTGCAGAGCGGCTCTCTGCAATGGAGGCGCGTCTCCGGCCCAAGACGGCGGTCTCCTCCGGGGAGTTTGCGCCCTGCGTCAAGCACGCCGCCAAGACCATGGCCGACGGGGACAACCTCTCGCACGCGGGGCGGTTCCTGCTGGCCACGTTCCTGCTGGCCCGCGGCTATACCATACCTGATATAGTGCCGTACTTTGAGAAGGCCCCCGACTACAAAAAGTCGGTCACACTCTACCAGCTGGAGCATCTGGCCGGCAAGTCCGGCAAGGGCACCGCATACCGGTGCCAGTCGTGCCAGAAGCTCAAGACTCTGGGCCTCTGCCACGAAATCCCGGAGTGCGCCGGGATAGTCAATCCCCTGCAGTTCGGCGTGGGGCGATGAGGCCGCCGGACGCCTCGTTCATACGCAGGTGCATGAGGCGGTACTACTTTGAGCGGTTCGACATGATAGAGCTGCCCTCCGACATGCCGAAGCGGGAGTTCGGGTACAGGAGGGCCGACTCGGGCATGGTCCGCCATATACAGCTCCACGACGCAGCGGACCTGCGCGTGCTGCTGCTCCAGGCCGTGCCATTGGAGGTGTACGTCTCCAACGCCCGGTACCTGCTCCCGTCCCAGCCCATTCCCGAGAAGGTCTGGGAGGACGCCCACCTGATATTCGACATAGATGCCAAGGATCTAAACCTGGAGTGCCGCCCCTCCCACACCGCGGTATCCTGCGAGCGGTGCGGGCATGGCACGCCCGGCCCGTGCGAGCGGTGCGGGCACCGGGGCGTCCGGAAGACGTCGGTGGCCTGCAACTCGTGCATGAAGGCCGCCGGGGAGCAGGCGGGCAGGCTGCTGGAGATACTGGCCGACGACTTGGGGGTGCGCGAGGGGGTGCGGGTGTACTTCTCGGGAAACGAGGGCTTTCACGTGCACGTTCACGACGAGCAGCTGGCCCGGCTGGGCGCCGCCGAGCGCACCGAGCTGGCCGACTACGTGGCGTTCCGGGGCATCATGCCAGAGCGGCTGGGCGTCACCCGGGACAGGACCGCCTCGCTGCCCCGGCCGTCCGAGGGCGGGTGGAGGGGCAGGTTCGCCCGGGGGGTCCTCGGTTCCAAGGCCGGCCGCTCCCGTGCCGCCCGGGAGATATCCTCGGGCGGGTACGATGCCTTCGCCCGGAGAGTGGGGGGGATGGCATCCAGCCTGGGGGCGCGCATAGACCCCGGAGTCACCATGGACGTGCACCGCATATTCCGGATGCCCGGAACTATAAACGGCAAGAGCGGCATGGCCAAGGTGCCCTGTGAGGATCCAAAAAAATTCGATCCCTACGTGTCAGCGGTCGTCCTATCCGACGAGCCGGTGCATGTACGGGCGTCCTGCCCGGTGCCCATCCGGATGATGAAGAGGAGGTTTGGCCCGTACTCCAACGAGTACGTAGAGGTGCCCGCCTATGCGGCCGCCTACATGGTGTGCAAGGGGCTGGCGCACGTGGTGGAGTAGGCTAGCCCTTCAGGAACTCGTCTATCTCCTGCCACATCTTGCCGATCTCCGCGGTGGCGTCGTTCCGCTGCTCCTCCAGCTCCCCGAGGAGCTCCCCGACGCTATCTTCGGCCTGCCTTATCATGCGCTCCTGCTCCCGCCGGGAGGTGCCCCCGGCAGAGCGGCGCCGTTCCGGCGACCCCTCCACGGTGCACGCGGACAGTGCGCGCGCCGCCGTATCTGGATTTATGCTGCAGGCTCCGCTGATCTCCACCTTGGTCAGCTCCAGAACGTGCTTGCCGGCCCGCCGGGCGGCGGCGACCATCTTGCCCACCTCCAGGTGGGCCTCCCGGAAGGGCACCTTGTGCCTCACCAGCTCCTCGGCCACGTCCAGGGCTGTTATGTTGCCCGACTCGGCTGCCTGGGCCATCCTGGCCTTGTTGATGGTCATGTCTGTCAGAACCTCAAAGAGGATGTGTAGGGAGCCCGCAGCGACCTCGGCGGCGCGCCACGCCGGCTCCTTGGCCTCCTGCAGATCCCGGCCGTACCCGGAGGCCAGCCCCTTTTGGACGGCCAGCACCGAGACCAGATCCCCTATGGTACTGGCCGCCTTTCCCCGGACCAACTCCAGAACGTCGGGATTCCGCTTCTGGGGCATGGCGCTGGAGGGTGACGCGGAGTGGTCGGCTATCTCCACAAAGCCGAACTCGTCGCTGGCCCACACAACCAGATCCTCGGCCATCCGGCTCAGTCCGACGCACATTATCGCCACGCACGACACGAACTCGGATATGTGGTCCCGGGAGCTGGTGGCGTCCAGCGAGTTGTACACCATATCGGGGAATGCCAGCAGGCGGGTGGTGATCTCCCTGTCTATGCCGAGGCTGCTCCCGCCCACCGGCCCGGACCCCAGGGGATTGGAGTCAAGCCGCTCGTACATCCCGGCGAACCTCTCGTAGTCGCGCAGGAGTATGCTGACTTGGGCCAAGAAGTAGTGGGACAGCACTCCGGCCTGCGCGTGCTGCAGGTGCGTGTACAGCGGTATGGTGGTGTCCATGTTGTCGGCGGCCAGCTCCGCCAGCGCCGACACGAGCTGGAGTATGCCCGTCTGTATAATATTGGTGTCGTGGCGCAGCTTCATGCGGATGGCCACCGCCACCTGGTCGTTCCTGGAGCGGGCCGTCTGGATGCGGCCTCCTGCCCGCTTTCCGGCCCTCTTGGTAACCCATGACTCCAGCAGCTCGTGGCCGTCCTCGAATACCTGGTTCATGTCGGCGGGATCGAATCCGCCCGTCCGTATGTCGCGGAGGGCCGAGAGCAGCTTTTTGGCGTCGGCCTTGGGTATTATCTTTGCCTTGTACAGCATCAGGACGTGCGCCTCGGTGCCGGCTATGTCAAACGGCAGTATCTCGGAGTCCGAATGAATCGAGCTTACAAACGCCTGCGCCGCATCATCCAGCTCGTCCTCCAGTCCTCCCCTGTACATGAGGCCGCTCCCGTCCTGCCGGATATAAGCACTCTCCTGCTTGTGGTGAGGGTTGTCCAGCAGATCTTTTTTTTTGGAGACCCGTATGCCTGCCACGAACTGTCCGGCGGGGCGCGTACCCTTATGTCACCGTGTGGGGGGATGCGTCTTGGATTGTGTGGGGGTTAATTTTGGCCCATTCGGAGCGGGTTTTGGCCGTGGAGCGGAAGCCGGCAGGCGGGGAACCTGGCGAGGCCGCGGGCATGCGGGGGTGGGCGGTCCGGGGCTTTAGGCGCCGGTCATGCCGGGCAGGACGCCGGGACCCTGCAGAAAGAGTACCGCCAGACTATTCACATACCATTTCTACAAACTGACTATCCGCCACAAGTGCCTCGGCAGACTCTGCCGACATCTCTGCGCAGATGTCGCTAACCGCTATCTCGCTGATCGCCTCTACGGCTGCCGCTGCGGCGATGCCCAGCAGGATTAATGGAATGAGCAGTATGATGCCCAGCAGCAGGCAGTTTTTGGCCTTGTCCAGATCGTCGTGTCTGATCGCAAGGAATGCCACTATGCCTCCCGGCAGGTTGAACAGTACCGGCAGCATATACCACAGCCTGCTTCTGTACCTGTCGGCCCTGTGATCCTGCCTGAATAGCTCCAGTATTCCGCCTCCGACTTTGTGCAGTATGGTGTCTTGGTTTGACATACAGACTGGGTGCAGTTTGTATACTAAAATGTGTTATTGGGAGCGACGGGGGGCTGCCTGATTGGCACCTTCGGCTAGCCCGGCGCATTAAACCAGATGGTTTCCGTGCGGCATGACCGCGGCGAGGCGCGGGCACGTATGGCGTTCATAGGAGTCCGTACAACGGATGCATGCCGTGGCAGCCGGGAGCGCGCCTAAATCTCCAGAAAATTCGATACCATCTGCCGTCCCCCGCGCGTCATCTCCGGGTGGAACTGCGTGCCAAACACGCTCAAACTACCATACTGTATGATCTCGTTTCTGCACGAGGCCGAGCCGGCCAGCCGGATCAGGGGCGGCGGCATCCGGGCTATCTCGTATGCGTGACTCTCGTACACCTCCACGTCGCCGGAGCACAGCGGGTTCTCCCGTACCGCCGTGACGTTTTCAATCCCCTTCGCGAGCCGGGGCATCTTTCTTATGGTTCCTCCTGAGACCAGCGCCAGCAGCTCCGCCCCGTAGCATATCCCCAAGAGTGGCTTGCCGTGCTCCAGCGCGTGCCGTATTATGGATGCGTTGGCTGCGTTCATGGCGGGGTCGTTGCGCCGCCTCCCCGACAGGATGTAGTGCGAGTATCCCCCGATATCTCCTACGTCATCGAACGCCCTGAAGTCGCATGGGGCGCCCGCCTTCCGTATGGATTCGAAGAGTGCGGGGGTGTACGAGGAGCCGTTGTCTACGGCCAGTATCAACTGCCAACCTCTATGGCGATATAGTGCAGCTCGGCTATGCCGTCCCGCACCAGGACCGTTCCCACGTTCACTATGTCCTCCTCCTCCCACACGAACACCCGGTCGGTACGGGGGGCCACAAAGTCGTCCACGAAGGCCTCCAGGAACGCCACGGCGTCCTCCTGATCGGCGGCCGTGTAGAAGAAGATCTCCCCGTCCCGGAACGTCAGCGGGAACTGTATCGTGGTGGGCTCGGCCACCTGTATTCCCTTCTCCTCCAGGGTGGCCATCAAAACCCCCACCCGGTTCTCCCGTGTCGTCTGGACCACGTCACCGCCGTTGGTAGTGGTGGACTCTACCCCGGAGAGCTTCTGGAGGTATGCCTCGAATGCTGCTTCCTGTGTCTCGCCCAGCCCCACGTAGTACTCGCCGGTGAACGCGGCGCCCACCGCGGCCACCGTTCCCAGCTGCGCCACCACGCCGCCGGCGCCCGCCGTGTACACGGGTATGAAGTAGACGTCCTGATCCCCCACCCGGTACAGTATGTTGTCGCCGATGCGGGGGTTCCGCAGGAGCGTGTTCAGCTGGGCAAAGTCGGGGTCCCGGTCCAGCGCCTCCCTGACGGCAGTGGGGCCTATGAGCTTGGTGGTGGCGTTGAGGGGCACCTCGTAGAACTGCATGCGGCCCAGGTTGGGGAGGTCGTTCTCCACTATCATGTACCCGGCCAGGTTCCTGCCTTGGGAGCCGCGCAGCTCCAGCGAGAGCAGGCCCAGAAACTCGGTCTGCTCAAAGCCCGGCGGCTTGGCCTGGATGTAGTATGTGTCCAGACCGCTGGGTATCTCGTAGAACTGGTTGGCCTGGATGAAGATCTCCACATCGGTCACGTGGTAGTTGTTGTACATCTCGGTCTTCCACTCGAAGAGCTCCACTGGGTAACGGATCTGCTCCTCCAGCCAGTCGGGTATGGGTTCGAACTTTTCATGGTACTGCGACACGAACATCTCCGTGAAGAAGTCGTCGCCGGTCTTGAGCAGCGTGATGTCGCCGTGGTACGTGTCTATCAAGGCGTACCCCACCAGCCTCAGGTACGGGTGACCTTGGGACCAGGGGACGTCCCGGGTGTCAAAGCCTATGATCAGAGGGACCATCCAGTAGGTGCTCTCCCCGTCGGTGACCGGCAGCAGGTCTACCCTGGAGCCGAAGAGCGAGTACAAAAAGTACGGGTACAGGGCCTCCATGCGGTCGTGCACGTCCTTGTAGCGGTTCACGTGGACCGGCTCGGTGGGGTATGACAGCAGGAAGTTGGGCTCGAATATGTAGCTGATCGGCGGGGACACGTCTATGCCGCCGTCGCCATCGTAGAAGGCCCCCTCCAGCTCCCGGCTCTCGGATCCCCGGGAGAGGGGGTAGCCGGACCAGGTCTCCGGGAAGAGGCCGCCCTCTCCGTAGTAGATGCGGCGCTGATCGAATAGCTCCCCGCTGTCCACTATCAGGCCGTCGGTGGCCCCCAGCGTGAGGAAGCCGTTGGGCACGTGGGTGTACACCAAATGCTCGTTGAACCACCTGTCTTGGATGCTCACCGAGCTGGGCAGTATGGGGGACATGGAGGCGGTCCAGTACAGGGTGTCGTTGAAGCGCAGTATGTCGTTGTCCGCAAAGGCCACGTATGGTATCAGGCCGATCTCCGGCTGGAGCTTGGCAAAGGCCGCCTCCCAGTCCCACACGCGGATGACGTCCAGCACGTCCTGGTTGGCCTCCACGTACCCGTCTATGTTGTTGGGGGAGACCGGCTGCAGCTGGGTATCGTGGGCGTTCTCCTGTATGTTGTACAGCTCGCCCAGATAGCGGTTGACGCCTATCTCCTGGGCCGTATATGGGCCGATATACTCTATCTTCCTGGCGTCGGCCACGCTGTTGTTTACGGTGATGATCACCAGCACGACCAACACTATCGTCAATATCGTGCCTATGCGGATTATCACGTCCCTCTTGAACATGTGCGTGAGTATGCGGGCGCGTATGCGGTCCACCATCGAGAAGGCCACCAAGGCGAACCCGATGAGGAGCGCCCCGGCTATCACGTACGGCGTGTTGTAGTCTATGTTGTCGGTGAAGAACAGGTTGAACGCGGTCCACAGCACCGTTATGCCCAGTATGAGCTCCAGCGTGGAGGCGTAGTTGAGGTACCGGGCCTTGCCCTCGGACGAGTCGGCGACATACGAGGTGATCATGCTGATGATGCCGTGCATTCCGATGTAGAGCAGCAGGCGCAGGCCTATGGCCGCCAGTATGGGGGAGAGCAGTATTACCAGGGCGGGCAGCAGGGGTATGACCCGCTCCTCGGCGTAGGAGGGGTCCATGGGAGGTGTCACGAACGGCAGCGCGAAGAGGCCCGGCAGGTGCTCCACGCCCAGGTCGTTCCCCTCCAGAAACTCGACGGCCGCAAAGCCGAACATGACATTGACGAAGAACGCCCCGAACAGAAGCACCTTGGTGACCTGCCAAACCCAGAACTGCGTGTGCGAGAGCCTGTAGTCCCCGAACCTGTCTATGGTCTTGGGGTCGGCCGGCCCCCGCCCCATCAGGGATATGGCCGTGTTCAGCACATACCAGAACATGGACGAGCGCTTCTTGCCGTTCACCCGTATGAGTGCCATCGAGGCGAGCAGCACCGCCGAGACCAAGGAGTAGTAGAGCGGCTTGGTGAACTGGTCGTCGAACTCGGTCAGGTTCATGAACATGGTGACCGCCTGGTTTCCGGCCAGGGCGAAGATGATCGCCCCCAGAGCCGCAAAGAGCCCTACCTTGACATACTTGCCCAGATTGGATGGCGGGGATGGTTTGTCGGTGGATTCGGTATACAAGCGTAGTGCATAGCGCCCGCGGTAAATTAATGTCTAACGGGGCCGGCAGGCCCAAGACATGGTCCATATCGGGGGCCGTGCAATGCCATGTCCGGACCCCGGCGGCACCCCTGAGCAGGATTCGGCTCTCAGGATGGCCTGGCCGGCCACTTCGCAGACGACGTCATTTTGTGGTAGTCCCGCCTCCGGAGATGGCTTTAATTGTGGCAGGGGCGGGGGGCTGCCAATGGCCGAGGAGCTGCTGCTGCCGGTGGTAACCGAGGAGAACGCCTGCCTGCCGCTCTCCATAAACGCGGTGGCCCGGTACTGGAACGTGGAGATACCGCTGCCGCCCGCCGACTCTTACCCGGCCGGCTCGGGCAGCGTGCTGATAGAGGGAATGGAGGCCGCCGAGAGGCACGGGCTGGCAGTCTCGGTGGAGCACGGCGGGGTGTCCTCACTGGAGAAGGCCATGGACGGGGGCGTTCCACCCATTGTAATGTTGCCGGGCGTAGGCGGCCTGACGCACCATCTCTCGGTTATAACGGGGTACGACGAGGAGACCATAATCCACTACGTCCCCAAGAGCAGCGAGGAGGGCATCTATGAGGGGGCTATACCCCGCGACGTATTCGATGCCAAGTGGTCGCAGGACGGCCGGATTGCCGTGCTTGTGGGTCCACCCGACCGCATCGGACCCGGTTCCCGCTCGCTCAGGCTCTGCATGGAGGCCGAGCGGGCCTCGCTGCTGGGGCGCGGCCCGCGCGCCGAGAGCCTGCTGGCGAAGGCCGTGTCCGAGGATCCGTCAAACTCCACCGCCTGGCTCCTGCTGGCAGGCATACAGAACGGCGGCGACCGGGACGAGTGTGTCGATAGCTATTCCAAATGCATACGGTTGAACGGGCGTTGCTACTTGGCGTACCGGGGACTGGGCAACCACTACCTGAAGCGGGGCGACGAGGTCCGCGCCGACGAAAACTACACCCGGGCAATCGAGGTAGACGCGGAGCGGAGCGGATCCGTATACAAGAACAGGGCGTACATCCGGGAGAAGCAGGGCAGGTACGCCGAGGCGGCGCGGGATTTGGGCGAGTATGTACGGCTGTCTCCGGGGGCGCCAGATCGTGGGGCCATGGAGAGGGCGGCCGCCGAGCTGGCCACCATGTAGGTGCGGAGTCCTCTTGCAAACCGTGTTGATGCCGTCTTCCAGCATGTTGTATCGCTCGCGCCGACAGACACGCACATTCAACTTTATAAAGCACTAATAACCTAATAGTACCATTGGATTATAGGAATTATACCTTTGGTGTACGGTTCCACAAAGGATTCGACAAAACGATGCTCCCACGCCAGTCCGGCACGGACCGCTATGTGTACAACAAACTGCTGGCGGCATTCAAGGACGAGTACCGCTGCACCGGCATGGTGGATACATCCCGCAGCCGCATCAACGCGTGGTATGTGGACCTGCGGAACCGCACCGGACCGAAATGGCTTGCGCAGTCCATAGCCCAGGCGACCCGCCAAACCCTGTACGACCTGGGCAGGCATTACGGCCAGTACGTGGAGACCGAGCGTCTGAAGGCGGCCGGCATCGAACCGGAGACTGGGTGGGGCGAACCACACTTCAAGAAATACGGCGAGCCCATATCCATACCGCTCACCATAACCCACGGCAACACCACGGGCAGCGCGCGCTTCACCGGGGAGCGCGCCATACACATATCCAAGATGGGTGGGATACGCCTCAGCAGGCCGTTCCCCGTACTGCATTATTCCACCAAGACCGCCAGGCTGTACCAGACCCGTGAC
>JAEFDA010000112.1 GCA_016126025.1 Nitrososphaerota archaeon
CAGCACTTCTCAATCAACGCTAAATACCACCGGAACGGCGGCTTCCGCATGAAGTCGGCGTATGCGGGCGAGATAGCGGCGGGCGACGCGGTGGACACGCACTTTGCGGTGGCGTCCAAGAGGCCCCTCCGCCCCTACAGCAACAAGCCGGGCCTCTGGTTCGGTCTGGATCTCTCCGACAGGACCGGATCCATACAGGCCGTGTACTGGGGGAGGGAAGAGGAGGAGACCCGGACCGTCTTTGAGTCGTTCGGCATAGGGGACGTGGTGCGGGTGCAGGGGGAGGCCACCATATACCGGGACCAGCTCCAGATATCGGTCAACGCCGGCGGCGGCCTCGTAGAGAAGACCGAGACATACGAGCGGGAGGACATGGTGCCGGCCGCCCGGGTGGACGTTGCCGGGCTCAAGTCGAGGCTCCTGGACCATATCCGGTCTGTGAGAAACCCCCAGGTCCGGGCACTCCTGGACTTGATCTTCGGCGACGGGCCGTTCCTGGATGCGTATGCCGCCTGCCCGGCCGCCAAGTCATACCACCACGGGTACGTGGGGGGACTCATACAGCACTCCCTGAACATGGTGGATCTGGCCCTGGCAGTCTCGCGCAACTACGAGGGGGATCTGGACACCGACATGCTGGTGGCCGGGTGCCTGCTGCACGACGTGGGCAAGATGCGCCAGTACGAGGTGGGGCTGAACATCAGGTACACCACCGACGGCGACTACCTGGGCCACATATCCATGGGGGTGATGATGGTGCAGGAGCGGATATCCGGGGTGAGGGAGTCGGGGGGAGTGTTCGACCCGGAGACCGAACGCCACCTGGTGCACATAATCCTGAGCCACCACGGGGAGCTGGAGCACGGCTCGCCGGTGGTGCCGCGCACCCCAGAGGCCATGGTGGTACACAAGGTGGACGCCTGCGACGCCCAGATAAAGCACATGCTGGAGCAGAAGAGTCAGGACTCAAGCTTTTAACGGACCCTGGCCTGGTACGCGCCGTGTGGAAGCACAGGACCCCCGGCATACCCGACGGCCTCTTCGAGAGGGCCGAGGGCGTACCCATCACCAAGGAGGAGATAAGGGCCATACAGATATCCAAGGCCCGGCTGTCGGCCGGCCACACCATATACGACATAGGGTGCGGCAGCGGATCCGTCTCGGTGGAGGCGGCCATCCAAACCGGGGAGGGGGGTACGGTGCTGGCCGTGGACCGCGATCCCGTGGCCGTCGGACTGACCGAGCGTAACGCCGCCCGGTTCGGCCTGTCCAACATACGCACATTCCTGGGCGAGGCGCGCGACGTGATACCCACGCTGCCGGAGCCCGACGCCGTAATAGTGGGGGGGACCGGCGGTGAGACCGCCGAGATACTGCAGATGTGCGCGCGCCGGCTGCGGCCCGGCGGCCGCATCGTGATAGGGACCATACTCATCGAGACGCTCGCCGACGTGCTACATGCCATGGAGGGGTGCGACCTCAAGGACCCCGACATAGTGCAGGTCACCATACTAAAGAGCCGCCGCACCAGCACCGGCACCATGATGCTGGCCCGCAACCCCGTTACCATAGTCTCGGCATCGGCATAGGTGGTGTCTTGCCGGTGCTGGGCAGGGAACGCATCTTGGCTGCGTGCTCGATGGCGCTGGACGGTATACAGGCCGCGTCCGGCTGGGGTGGCCGGGTACGCGGCGCCTGGCCGCGGCAGGCCGCACGGGATCCTGCTGCCGGCGCCTCATCTGCGGCCCGGCCAGCTAGCGGCCGTTCCGGATGCGGACCCAACCACTCCTGCCTGGGGCGCGCCGGGGCATCCGGCGCCCCTTCTGAGATCCGCCCTTCTGAGACATGTCCTTCTGCAACCTATCCAGAAGGAGGGCCGCCTCCCGGTGGTCAGGGTCCAGCCTTATGACCTCTTTGAGGGCGGCTGCCGCCCGGCCGTACTCGCCAAGGTAGACCATCCCCTGCGCCGCGCTATACATGGTGTGGGGGTTATTGGTGGCCAGCTCCGCGGCCCTCGCCAGGTACCTGAGGGCGTCACCGCGGCGCTCTCCTATGTGCAGCAGCACCCTGCCTATGTTGCAGTGCGCGTTGGAGTGGTAGGGGGCCAGCTCTATGGTCCTCCTGAAGCACGCGAGCGCCCCCTGGGTGTCGCCGGTGGCCATCAGGACCGACCCCTTGTTGTTGTGCGTGCTGGCATAGTTGGGGTCCAGCTCCAGCGACTTGTCTAGGTATGGCATGGCCTTCTTGTGCCTGCCCAGATTCATCAGCGACGTGCCCGCGTTGTAGTACGAGTAGGGGTCGCCCGGGTTCAGCTTTGCGGCCTTGGTGGCGTACTCCAGGGCATCCTGGTACATGCCAAGATCCAGCAGAGCCGAGCTCTTGCCGCGGTGGGCCTCGGCGTGGTCAGGTTTCCGCCTGACGGCCTTGTCAAAAAGACCGATGCTCATGGACGCATACCCGGCGCGCAACAGAGCCTCCCCGGCGCGGCAGTATGCCTCGGTGCGGTCCGGGCCCAACCTGACCGCCTTCCTGATGGCTTTGGACGCCGCTACATTTCTGTCCTGATTGGCCAGGTGGATTGCCAACGAGTAGTAGGACTCGGCGCGGTCCGGGGCCAGCCGTATGGCGGCCTTGTAGCAGTCGGTGGCCTCGGCGTCCCTGTACGCGTTGGCTAGAAGGGTCCCCTTGCACTGGTACCCGATGGGGTCCTTCGGATCCGCCCGTATGGCCGCATTATAGCGGTCCAGCGCCCCGTCCTCGTCACCCAACTCGTAGAGCGCCTCCCCCCAGAGCCGGTGGGTGACAGAGTTGGCCGGGTCCAACCCGGCCGCCCGCCCGTACAGGTCCGCAGCCCTGCCGTACTCTCCGACACCCATCATCTGGGCGCCCATCTCGGCGTACTTGGCCGGATCCGCCGGACACAGCGCCCCGGCCCGGTCCAGATGCGTGGCGGCCCCTTTTCCGTCCCCTAAGCGTAGCAGCGTCAGCCCCATCTGCCAGTGGGCATCGGCGTACTCCGGCTGCATCTCCAGCGCGCGTCCGAACAACTCGGCGGCCTCCTTGTACATGCACTTCTCATACAGGTCCGCCCCGCGCCGGTGCATCTCGGCCGCCCCGCCCGCGGGGTTCTGGTCCCGGGACGGTGTCCTGCGGGCGCGCCTCACCGGGAGCCTCCCGGGGGCTCGCCGCGGCCCGCCAACGGGGCATGGGTTTTGCGCCGCCCCGGCATCCTGTACATTTGGTTCTCGGACGGTGTGTGGTGTCCGGCCCCGCCGGCACATCGCCTGTGCATCTCCACAGGCACCTTGGTCTCCCACATGTTAACCATTCCGCCGGCGGTTCCCCCACGAGATCTGGCGGAGCGGGGCCTGACGCCGGGCATCCACAGTGCGCGGTGGGCGGCGCGGCGGGGGGTCCGGCGCGCCGCCGTTCCCCCGTACATCTTGGCGCGGCCAGACCATCCGTTCCCGCGGCAGGGGTACTATCCGCCTAGACTTTTAATTGGCCGGCGCCCCACGCGCACCATGTCGCGGCTGACGGCCATAGGCGTGGGACCGGGTGACCCGGATCTGCTCACGGTAAAGGCGGTGAGGGCCATCCGGGAGGCCGACACCGTGATGTGCCCTGCCTCGGCCGAGGACCGCCCCAGCATAGCCCTGGCGGTCGTGGAGTCGCTGCTGGACCGCTCCCGCCAGAATATAATCAAGATGACCTTCCCGATGACCAAGGACCCCGACATACTGGAGTCCACGTGGAGGCGTAACGCCGCCCGGATGGCCGGCGAGGTGAACGGAGGCCGCAACGTGGTATATGTGACGGTGGGGGACCCCTACCTGTACAGCACCTGGATATACATGCACCGGGAGCTGGAGCGGAACCACCCCGCCATGGACATCACCGTAATACCGGGGATAGTCTCGATGTTCACGTTCGCCTCCAAGGTGGGGGTCAGCATAGCGGAGGGCGCCGAGAAGGTCTCCATCATACCCTCGTGCTACGAGCTGGGTTCGGTCCGGGAGATAGCCCGCAACTCCGACGTCATGGTGTTCCTGAAGGACGGCAGGTACTTTGACCAGGTCATAGACATACTCAAAGAGTCCGGGTTCCCCGACGACTCCCTGTTCGCCATAGGCCAGGACCTGGGCACCGAGCACGAGATAGTGCGCCGCCTGACATTGGGTGACGTGGACAGGGGGGTCCTGACCACCAAATACTTTTCCATACTGGTGGTAAAACGTGTATGAAGTATATTTTGTGGGATGCGGGCCCGGAGACCCCGACCTCATAACCATAAAGGGCGCCAACCTGATCAAAGAGGCCGGCACGGTGGTGTACTCGGGCTCCCTCATACCGCAGCCTATACTGGACATGTGCGGGGGCGTCCTACATGACGCCTCGGGGATGGTCCGCGAGCAGATAACCGACATACTGTACGAGGCCGCCTCGCGGGGCGAGGTCACGGTGCGCCTGCACGACGGCGACCCCACCATATACGGGGCCGTCCGCGAGCAGATCGACCACCTGGAGGAGCGGGGCGTCTCCTGCACCATAATACCGGGGGTGACGGCCATGCTGTCCTCGGCCGCCGCCCTGCGCACCCAGCTCACCCTGCCCGGCGTGACCCAGACCATAATAATGACCAGGATGGGCTCCCGCACCGACGTGCCGGAGCGGGAGAGCATAGAGGCCCTGGCCTCCCACGGCGCCACCCTGGTGCTATATCTGAGCGTCCACCTGCTGGAGCGCATCGTGCGGGAGGCCGTATCCGGCGGCTACCCGCCCGGGACGCCGGTCGCCGTGGTGTACCGGGCCGGCTGGGACGACCAGCAAATCGTAACCGGGACCCTGCAGGACATACAGCAGAAGGTGCGCGCCGCCCGCATAACCCGCACGGCCACCATCATAATAGGGGAGGTGGTCCAGCCCTCCGCCTACGAGTACTCCAGACTGTACGACAAGACCTTCACCCACGGCTACCGCCGAGGCTCAGCCTAGAGATATTCTGGCGCACCCCCAGCCTGTGCAGCAGCGGCCCTATGTCGTGTCCGCCCGACGTGTACACCCGCAGGGTGCCTCCCCCGCCGGCGCCCGCCGCGGACACGGCGCGCCCGGCCACCGTATCGGCGGGATCCAGAAACACCACATCGGGCCGGACCGACTCCATGATATCTTTCAGGAACGGCAGGTGCGTGCTGGAGAGGACGCAGGTCCCCCGCACGTCCCGCAGCATATCCCGTATCATACCGCGGCATTCCTCCGGGTCGTCCAGGAACGCGCCGGTCTCGGCCAGCCCGACCAGAACCGAGGCGTCCACCTCCCGTATGTGCAGGTCCAGGCCCAGCGATGCAGCGTACCTGCGCACCGCGCCCGACTCGACCACGGAGCGGGTGGCCAGCACCGTCGCGGAGCGGCCTATGCGGGCGGCCTCGCGCAGGGGGGGCCACACACCCATCGTGGCCTGGTCCTCCATGGAGTCCAGCAGCAGGGTGGGCGTGTTGGAGCCGACCACCACCAGGTCCGGCGCGAACCTCTCCCGGAGGCCGCGCACCGTATCGGATATGATGCGGCGCAGCTCGGCCACGGGCTTTGTCCCGTACGGGTGGCTGGCCGTGTCCGCATAGTATATGATGTCGCAGCGTGATATGCGGCGGAGGGCGCGCACCACCCCCAGCGAGCCCAGCCCCGAGTCGAAGACGGCTATGGTGGCCACCGTGTGGTGGCCCTGTCAACTAAATTTAATCTGTGGTGCATCATTCTGCACCATGCCCATTAAGTGCGATTTGGTCGACCCCATCCCATGACAAGCTTTGACAAGTCATGGACCCGGCAGGAGAAGCCGGGTGTGTCCGAGAAACTCCGGGGAAGCGTCAAGCCAGAGGGGCCACTCAAGCCCCGCATACAGGTAGGCGTCAACAAGCTGCAGGTACAGATATCGAAGATGGATGCTATGCTAAACAAGATGCGCGAGCGCGATGCCAAACTCTTCCAGAAGATTGTAATCGCCATGAAGAGCCACGACACGCAGACCAGCAAGATCCTCTCCAACGAACTGGCCGAGATCCGCAAGGTCTCCAAGATGATGAGCAACGCCCGCATGGCCCTGGAACAGGTACAGCTACGGCTGACCACGATACACGACCTGGGAGACGCCATGGTGGCCATAGGTCCGGCCATGTCCACGATGAAGGGTCTCAAGACGTCCTTGGGCAGGTTCATGCCGGAGGCCGACACCGAGCTCAACTCGATGACGCAGACGCTCAACGGGCTGATGATGGACTCGCTGGCCGGGGACTCGTTCAGCATGGAGTCGGAGATGGCAGGCGAGGAGATAGACACCATACTCCAAGAGGCCTCCTCAGTGGCAGAGCAGCAGACCGGGGACAAGTTCCCGTCGGTTCCGTCGCCTGCGGCTAGCAGCCTGCAGACGAACACCACCTACGAGTAGGGGAATCGTCATTTTTCTATTTTTATGGATGGCCGGGGCCGGCAGCCGCCATCTCATGGTCCGCTAGCCCCCCCAGAGCTTCTCGCCGAACGTCCACTTCTTGTTCAGGAGGAAGTTGCTCAGGGCGGCGGTCAGAACGCCGGCGGCCAGCGAGACGGGGTACGACCATCCGCCCTCCACCATGCTGTATACAATCCCCAGCTGGACGGCGGCCCCCGCCGAGCCGAACCCCACAAACTTTGCGTACTGTATCAGGGTGCGCCGGGCGCCAAAGTCGCGGTCCTGGAATGTCCAGGTCTTGTTGAGCAGGAAGTTAGATGTTATGGACGCCGCTATCCCCAGCAGGTTGGCGTGCAGGTACCAGAACTGGGGCATCTGGGTGAACAGCAGCGATATGGCATAGTTGACCAGAAAGCCGCTGGCGCCCACCGTGTAGAACCTGGCGGCCTTGGAGAGGAACCTCACCGAGTCGCGGGGCTCGGCGCCCCCGTGCAGGTACAGCCGCCCGACCGACCTGCAGTAGTCAGCTATGGCCCGCCCGCCCATCTTGCTGCTGCCTAGCCGCCTGTCCCGGAACGTGTAGGGCACCTCGGTGATGCGAGCCCCCCGAATCTTTACGAGCATCTCCATGAGCACCTTGAAGCCGATGCCGTCCAGCGAGACGCCCTCCACCAGGTTGCGCCGGAACGCAAAGAAGCCGGACATGGGGTCCCTGGCTGTTATGCCCAGCACCCTCCTGGCTATGGTGGAGGCGCCCCAGCTTATGATCTTTCTTCTGGCCGGCCAGCCGTCAATCCGGCCCCCCCGTATGTACCGGGAGGCCACCGCTATGTCGCAGCGGTGCCGCAGCGCGTCCAGCAGCTTGGGTATGATGTGGGGCGGGTGGGACATGTCGCTGTCCATCACCACGATGGTCTCCCCCCGGGCGTGGCCTATCCCCTGCAGTATGGCCGCCCCCAGGCCGGCCTTGGCGCGGCGGTGTATCACGTCTATGGTGTATCCGGCCACCTGCTTCATGCCCCGCTTGTGCTCCTCCACTATGCGGCCGGTGCCGTCCGGCGAGTTGTCGTCCACCACGATGGCCTGGGCCGAGACGCTATGTGGTATGCTCTCGCGTATGGAGCGGAGCATCTCCAGTATGTTCTGCGACTCGTTGTACGTGGGCAGGATTATGGAGACCTGCGGCCTGGCCATGTCCGGGGGTATGGCGGTCCGTTTTTAAATCTTGTATGGGATCGGGGGGTTCGCGTTCCGGCCCCGAATGGAGCAGAAGGGTCCCCGATGCCGGGCTTTGGCGTATAGGCCAGGGGCGCGCCGGGGCGACTCAGGGAAAGGCGACGGCCTCAGATATGGTGTGGTCCAGCTCCGGGAGCGGCACGCGCCGCTGGCCCATGCTGTCCCTCTCCCGCAGTGTCACGGTGTCATCTTCTAAGGTCTGGTGGTCCACGGTGACGGCGAAGGGGCACCCTATCTCGTCGAGCCGCCGGTACCGCCTCCCTATGGCGCCGGAGTGGTCCAGGAAGGCGTCGTACCTGCGGTTTATGGCCCGGTGTATGGCGTCGGTCTTCTCCCGCAGCCCGTCCTTCTTCACCAGGGAGAGCACCCCCACGTGTATGGGCGCCAGGTACGGCCGTATGGAGAGGACGGTCCTGTCGTGTATATCGTCCTCTTTCAGGGAGTGCTCCAGGATGGTGTACAGGCTCCGGTCTATCCCCATGGATATCTCAAAGACGTGGGGCAGCACCTTTGTGTCGCCGTCCATCACCTCGAACTTTTCGCCGCTGTGCCTGGAGTGGCCGCCCAGGTCGTGGTCGGTGCGGTAGTTGCACGCCACCAGCTCCAGCCACCCGGTGGTCGTCTCCACCTCGAAATCAAAGGCCACATCCGCATAGAACGCCTTCTCCTTCTCGCCCAGGCGCCGGAACCTGGACCTGTCCATGTCTATACCCGTCTTCTCGTAGAACTCGGCCAGTATCCCGATATAGTATGCGACAAACTCGTTGGGCAGGGCGCCGTCGGCCACCGCCTTGGCGCACGTCGTCTCGGCCGTATCGCCGTCCCCCCCTATGCGGACTGCGGTGTCCCGCACCTGCTCGAACTTTGGCACCTGGCGGAGCTTCTGGGGGTTGCAGAACACCTCGATCTCGGCCTGGTAGAACTCGCGCAGCCGCAGCAGGCTCTGCCGGGGGGATATCTCGTTGCGGAAGCTCTTTCCCACCTGGGCCACCCCCACCGGGAGCCTGCCCCGCATGGTCTTGAAGAGCCGGGGAAAGTCCACGAATATGGACTGGCAGGTCTCCGGCCTAAGGTACGCCTCCTCGCCCTCGGGGCCTATGCCCACCCGGAACATCATGTTGAAGCTTTTGGTGGGGCCCAGCGCCCCGCCGCACCGGCCGCACGATATGCTGTTGTCTGTGATGGCCACGTCGAACTCGGCCAAGTCGGCGGACTCCGGTATTATGATGCCGCACGCCTCCTGTATCATGCGGTCGGCCCGGAAGGTGGCGCCGCACTTGGAGCACCGGGTTATGGGGTCTGCAAAGCTGTCCAGGTGCCCGGACGCCTCGAACACGGACCTGGTCATTATCTGGGAGCCGTCTATCTCCATCATGCCGTCGCGGCGCACCAGCTCCCGCCTCCACAGCTCCAGGAACTTGCCCTTCATGCTCACGCCGTTGGGCCCGTACTCCCAGAATCCGGCCTGCGAGTCGCTGTACACCTCGCAGCTGGGAAAGTAAAAGCCCCTCTCCAGGGCCAGCTTCGCCACCTTGTCGTATTCCATTATGCGTGGTCCCCCTCCAGCAGTCTCTTGGCCTCTTGTATGTTTTCGATGTCGGTGCGCAGGTCGTCGATGGGAGTCTCCAGTATTGTGGGTATGCTCAGCCGGTCCATTGTACGGACCACCCGGCCCAGGCCCTCATATCCGATGCCGCCCAGCCCTATGTGGTAGTGGCGGTCCAGGTTGCAGCCCAGGTCCCCCCGGGCGTCGTTCAGGTGCAGTATGCGGAGGCGGTCGTACCCTATGGTGTCGTCGAACTCGCCCAGCGTGCGGTCGGCGGCCTCGGCGGTCCGCATGTCGTACCCGGATACGAAGGCGTGGCAGGTGTCCAGGCAGACGCCGAACCGGCCGGCCGGCTCCAGATGGTTCAGTATGTCGGCGAGCTGCCCAAAGCCGTACCCCACCGAGTTCTTCTGGCCGGCCGTGTTCTCCAACAGTATGGTGGTATCGCCCCCCACCGAGACGGCCTCCGTGTATGCGGCGACCAGCCGCCTTATGCCGGCCTCCTCCCCGCTTCCCAGGTGGCTGCCCAGGTGGGTGACCAGGTATGGTATCCCCAGGATGTGGCACCGCTCCACCTCCGACTTTAGCGTGTCCACCGACTTGCGGTACGGTTCCTCGTTGGGTCCGGAGAGGTTGGGCAGGTAGGGCATGTGGGCGCAGGTCGCCGACGCCTCTATGCTGCTGCGGGCCAGCTTATCGCGGTATGTGGCCGCCTCCGCATCGTCTATGGGCTTGGCGCGCCAGCCCCGGGGGTTCCTGGTGAATATCTGGAAGGCGGTGCACCCGCGCTCTGTGGCGTTGTCCACCGCGTTGCTGATACCGCCGGATATGGAGACGTGGCAGCCTA
>JAEFDA010000133.1 GCA_016126025.1 Nitrososphaerota archaeon
TGAGCTGGGGCGTGTACGGCGGCAGGAAGACGAGCACTATGTCTCCGCCGGTCGACTCGATGAACCTGTTGACCTTTTCTGACCTGTGGCAGGAGGCATTGTCCAGCACATAGACAAACCGGGTGTATGTCTCTTGCAGCATCTTCAAAAAATCTATGAAGGTGTCCGAATTCAGGGTATCGACCACCCGTATGTGGCGGCCCTTCCTGCCCAGTGCCCCAAACATCTTGACCGTCGCCCTTGAGAACGACGCGTCCACGGTGTCGTACCCACCCCTTGCACGCCATGTATACCCGCCGCCGGACCACCTCTGGCACGCCGCCTCGTCCCCGCACAGTATGGCATAGCCCCGCCCCATCAGGCCCACCGCTAGCCCGTTAGCCGTATCCATGAACCCTTTCTACTCTTCTGGGGTGCCGACTTTTCCGGTATTGGCCTAGGTTTGCGGTATGAGTAGCCTAGGGCGTTGAGTATGCGCCCCATCGTGCGCTCCTTGTAGATGGTGCCAAACCTCCACCGTATCGACCGTACCAGAATGTCCAGGTTCCACGCCCCCGCCCGAAACCCGTGGAGGTTTGGGGGGGCCGCCCAGCCAGCGTCTTATGGCATGCACCGGGCGTTCGTCTAGATGCCGCTTTTGGCCGGGGCGCTTCCTGTCAAACCACCTTTCCAAGTCGCCGTCCTTCATGCGCGTAAGCCAGCCGCGCGCGGTCGAATAGGACACACGTATCCGCTTCGCTATGGCCCGTATGCCCATCGAACTCCTCCGCAGGAGGCAGGCTTCCAGAATGGACTTGGACTTGCCTACCCGCTCGGCCTTGATTGCGTTGGCGAGCTGCTCGGTGCTCACCTTCGGCATGAACTCCTTGCCCTTGGGTATCGCCTCCTGCCGCTCTCCATCGGTGGCGTCTGCCATAGAGGTGTGGAGGAAGAAGTGGGATCTAAACCTTTCGTTTCAAATTACATTTACTGGCGTGTAGGGTGATCGCTCATCTCTGACCGGCACTACGCATATAACACAATTTCACTCCATACGTAGCATGGTGGCCAGACGCAGCGCGGGGCGCAAGCTGACGTGTAGAGAGAGCGATACCAAGTACGCTGCTAGGGGCAGGGCCTTGGGCATTCTGCTCATAGCGGACATGAGTGGGGGGCCGGAAGGGAACGTGGAACACACGGACGGCGCGCCCGGGCCGCCCGACCGTATGGCGAAATTCATCGCCATATGCAGGGTACTGCTGGATGTGGGGCCCAAGGGCGCTGGGCGCGGGTCTCACGACCCAATATGCGGAGCCGACGGACCGGTACCAAAATTCGAGATCGACAGTACGTTTTGCCCCGCGCCGGAGAGGACGACCACACTGGTACCCTCCCCCGCAGGAACAGAACTCGCCGGCGGGTGGATCCGCGTAAGATGGGACGGGATGGGCTTTGGCATGCACCTGCTGGTGGATCCAGACACTTGGCGCATACTGGCGTTCAGCCTGACTGACGAGAGTAGCGAAGGCGCGGCGCGCCTGTCTGGCATGCTGGAATCGACACTGGGCGAATACGCCGCCGGCGGGATTCCGCTGCCGCGGGCGGTCGCCCGCATCATGGATGCAGTATCCAGCGGGGCGGGCGGACGCCGGCGGGACCTTGACGGGCGGATGGCCAGCCCGGAGCGGAAGCATACCCTGGGAAAAGCCTAGGCGGTGCCATATGCTAGGGGCGGCGCCCCCCGGCCACGGCCCGGGCGCACTGCAATACCATGTCGCGGCCCCACAAACATGCGGGGCGCCCGGTATCCTGCCATGCCCCGCAGGGGCAGGGCGTGCATTGTACCGTCTATCTCTACACATAGCACAGAGTATCCCGGCACGGCGGGCACTAGGACGGATTCCGGAGATGTTTCGCCATCTAGGTATGGCATCCTGACATATGGTGGCGTACCGCACGCATCCTCTGCTACCGACACCCCCGACAGGATCGTACCGGCCGGCGCGGGCACCCGCGCATACATGCCGGGGAGCACCACCATATCAGGTGACCCCGCAAACCTTACCACCATACCATTCACGTGGTCGAAGAGCAGCCGGCCCCCCTCTACTTTCCCACTCCACCACAGCACATCTTGGTACGTCCTGGCCTCTATGTTGTGTCGGGAGCCCTGCCCGCCGGCCAGCGAATCACTCCCGTACGATATCGTATCAGAGCCGGTCTGCACCCCGGCCCGGTATATGGTGACAGAGTCGGGGGGAGCTCGGCAGCACGATATATTGCCCGCCGGCCACCACTCTGCGGCCGGCAGCCCCGATATGGTATATGCTGTCCCATTCGGCATCCACCGTATCTGGAACGTGTCATAGTCGTATGCGGCGGCCCGCAGCCGCACCGTGCCATTCGCAGTATCCACTATGATATAGTGGTCCTCAGATAGTATGGCCGGCTCGGCGCCCAACTGTACGACATCGTAAAGCCGCGCCTGCTCCAGCGTCCCCGAAAACACCAGCAGGTTGTCATGTGACTTGGCCGCCGTGATACTCCCGCAGGGCGGCACGTAACATACCATATGAGCCAGAAAGTCGTCCACGGCCTTTCCATTATGCGTCACATGCTGCAGCGTGTATGCGGCCCTGCCGCCGCCATAAAACGTGGTATAGTCTGTCCCGCCCCGCCAGGCGGGCGCCCCCTCGAATACGCGGCCGTACATCGACCTCACCACGTGCTCCAGCCCGAACGTGCTCAGCTCCAGGTGCCCGTTCCTGTACAGGTAGGTGCCGTGGTTGGGCACCACGCTGGACACGTATGTATCCCGGACCGCCGCGTACACCGAGCCAGAATCGGCGGCCACCACATACGGTATATGGTACGTACCATTGAACGGGACGACCTCCGCATTGTGGCGCCCGCCCGCCAGAAAGAACCCCTCAAACTCGTGTGGTACCATCTGTAGCGCATCGGTCCCGTTGGGGGTCACATACCCGTCCACCACAAAGAGGTTCCCCATGCTGGTCAGCACGTATGCCTGCTCACCATACGCCACGCCGCACCATACCACACACACCACAACACACCACGCCAGGATCATGGCATGGCCCTCCACGCCGTATGCACGGCCGACTCGGCGGCGGCGGCCGGCGCCGAGCTCATCCGCAGCACCAGACGCCTCCGCCGGGGGCCGCCCCAGACCACCTCGAACACGCGGCGCCGGGAGCGGCACGCCTCCACCTCGGAGATGGGTATCCGGAGGCCGGCCGCACCCTCCAGTACCAGGTGGGTGGCGGTCACATACAGCATGCCCCCGCGCACCCCAAAGGAGGCCCGCGCCTCCCCGTCCCCCGGCTCCATCACGCCATACGTATCCCCCGGTTAAAAGCCCCCCGCACCTGGTACGGGGTGGTCTTCACCATAGTGGACGGGGTGGTGGGCATGGCCGGCATGCTGCTCTTTGTGGCGGCCGTACTGGGGGTGTCCGCGGCGCTCTCCGACGGTCTGGCGGGGATGCTCACCCACCTGGGCCTGGGGCTGCCCGGCTTTGGCACAGAACAGTCCGGCAACGCCCTGTACCACACCTATGACCAGCTGAGATGGGCATCTATCATCATGCTGGTATGCGCCATATCTGTGTGCGCGGCCCTGGGGAGGTGGAGGGGGGCGCTGCGGCGGGCGGCGCCCCTCATGCTCTTCCTCTTCATATTCCCGTACCTGTGGGACTATGGCGCCCAGGTGTCGTACGCCTCGGGGGCGTGGATACTGAACCCGCTGTACTCCTTTGATGCGGACGGGCCCTGCCCGGATGCGTGGGACGACACCCGCATCACGCATGAGTATGATATCTCGCCGTACCGCACCGGCGGGGACCCAGATATGGTGTGCCGGCCGGAGCTGCGCGTCGAGTACGTGGTGGAGCAGGCGGCCCGCACCACTACCATATCGGCCGGCGGCCACACCATGGAACTTGTGGCCGACGCCATACCCGCCGGGCTGGCCGAGGTCTTTGTTAACGTGTTCGGCGCCATGCACAAGGCGTTCACCGTAATCAACCTGACCGTGGCCGCCGCCGTGGCCGGGATAATACTGGACATGTACGCGGGGATGGTGGCCGGGGCCATGCCGGTGTGGGCGATGATGTGCATGGTGCCCCGGCTGGACTCCCTCTCGGCCAGGTTCCTGGCGTCCATACCCGCCATGCTGCTGGCCCCGCCGCTCACCTCCATCATAATCGTGGTGGGCAGCTCCGCCCTCGCATCGGCCCCGCCCGACTCCCCCGCCGCCCTGCTGGGGGTGTGGGCCGCCGCCGTCGCCATACTGTTCCTGGCCTCCCTGCTGCCGGCGGCGATGGTCCCGGCCGTACGGGGCGTGGTGCAGCTGTCCACCACGGTGTTGGTCTCGGGGGTACTTGCGTCTGCCACCATAGTGTCGGGGACCATATCGGGGGCATCGTCGGGCGCCAGATATGGCCGGCCGGGGGCCATACACGGCGGCCTGGAGGGGCTGGCCGCCGGCCACCTGGGGGCGGCGGGCGGATCCGGCCCCGCGGGGCCGTCTTACGGCGGCGCGCCGCCACTCCGGTATGGCCTGGAGGGGCTGGCCGCCCGCCCGGGGACGCCCGGGCGGTAGCCACATGTGTGGGGCCGGCTTGCGGTCTCGGCGCGGCCTTCTGGATGTGGGGCGGGGCGTCCCAATGGCGCATGTGGGGGTCGGCTGGGACTATCCACACCGATGGCGAATCCGGAGCATACCGGAATGGGCGGATCGTAATATTCAGAATACCATACAGTCGGCCCGGCCTCGGGGGCAGCCAAGATATTTTTCAATACTGCTGATCATTGTGACGACCCACAAGCGTGACTACATACTTGGGCTGCTCAAATATTCGGGCCGGGATAGGTTCCCGGGAGCATTGACAAGTCCACTAACCATGTTATGGTTGGTTGCGCGGTGGCCCATACATAGAACCAGATGGAACCAAATGGAGCTTTATACTACGTGATAAATAGAGCACATATTTTTTTACATGGCTGATCCGAAATAACCACCTGAACACTTCTTTGGCATGGGTTTTGCCTTGGTAGACAAATACGCGTCACTCACTCAACTCCATCTGGCGTTGTCTTACTGTTTCATACTCCATTCTATTATGAACCTTAGCAGGGCGGCATTGTTGGTATCCTTGAAACTCATGCCAGCAAAGAATCGTCTTGCAAATTCATGTGTACGTTCAGGCTTTTTAGTGCATTCTTTTTCGATCTCTCCATACATCTCTGGTTCTAGACTTGCTAAGAGCCCTTCCAGATCTTTCTTTAAAAGACATACTTTTTTGTCCGTCCATTCTCTTGCCTGTGGAATGGATCCAAGACTTATTTCCAGTACGTCCTTTGGGTCAAACTGCTTTTTCCCATCTTCATCTGCAAGTATTCCATACGGTATATCAAAGATCTCCAAGAATTTACGAAATTTTGCAAATGAACGCACTCCGCCCACATCTATAACCGCAATATCATCTCCATGCCTTGAACAATGATTTAGGATGGCTTCAAGAAAGATCTTGTCCGAATTACCCTCTACCAGAACCACTTTTTTTGCAAACATAATATCTGATTTTAGCAGGTGAAATGTCGGCAAATTTTTCTTAATCCACTTCTTGTCTTCGCCGAATGGCTGCATGATATGGCTATACTCTTGACGAGCAACCCTCACTATCTCGCTTACCGACGAAAGCATCTCAAGGCTTGCTAATGCAGGGGAATGGGTAACGATCACAATCTGTGCGAATCTGGCATCCGTGGATATTATCTGGTTCATCAGCTGCCGGATCTGCGTCGGATGTAGGTTGACGGCAGGCTCGTCTAGCAGGATCACCCCGTCCTGCCGTCCAAAGCACTTTGCAAGTAGGAATAGTGTCTCTCTGACCCCGGCCCCAATGTCCATAAAGTCCGTAAATCTTTGCGACTGTCCATACGTTTCGACAAACTGTACAATGGCACGGTCTGGATAGACCTTGCCTTTTGGGGGAGGTATTAGTCCAACATGTTCTGGTGATTCCTCACTTTTTGTCATTGAGACTATAAATGACAGATTTCGTGGCTTCATCATATTCTTGAACATTTCTTGAATTGCGGAACACGCATCCTGCTTGTCCCTGTCGCCGTTTTGGAGCCAAAACAAGAATCCTTGTAGGTTGCTCCCGTCATCATTGAGTGGCAACATCTCGAGGTCGTTTGATTCCTGAAATTTTCTCTGCTCCGAGACAAATGCAAATCTTTGCTCAAGCATTCTACCCATCATTACAAAAAACGAACATTCTTGATCTAAAATTTTATGCCCGGACATGTCTATTATGAATTCGATTCTTTTTCTATTGTAAGGTTTGGAATGCACAAAATTTGTGTAT
Organism: Nitrososphaerota archaeon; assembly: GCA_016126025.1. Classification (GTDB taxonomy): domain Archaea; phylum Thermoproteota; class Nitrososphaeria; order Nitrososphaerales; family Nitrosopumilaceae; genus VYCS01. Next base: position 6,377 of record JAEFDA010000133.1, read on the forward strand.
GATGGAAACTGGGATATCTTACACTCTGCCGGCCAATCCAGACCCACTCTCCTTTCCGTGTCAACTTCGCACTCTGCCGGCTCTTTCTTTAGCATGTCCTCTATAACCTCGTAGAGCAGTACCGTATTTCGCTCGCTCCGAGGAGTAAATTCGATGGATTTACATACCCAAATGTCTCTGCTATTATGTCCTTGCGAGCATACTGTTACCCCCAAGTCCTTCAGGTAGATGGAGTATCGTACTCGACGATAGTCAGACAGATAGGGGTTGTCTGCCAAGCTTATGGTGATCTCCACACGTTTTAGTCTGTGAGCAAGCCACTCTACTATATGATCCGGTGCCAGGCGGGCCGGTGAACTATCCTTCGCACTAATTGCCAGTATTTCTGCTGTATATTGTCTCTCTACATCATTTAGTGTAAGTTCAATCGTCATCTCGTGCGTCTGCTGTTGATTCCATGGCTTCATGTCTATACTGCTAGTCTCTGTCATGCACTTTAGGAAATAGTTCAGAGCCTTGAATATGGCAGATTTGCCAGAGTTGTTTGTGCCCACTATCGCAGTATTTTGGCCAAAGTCAATCCTGTTCTTTTCGTTACCATAAGAGTACAGGCCGTTGATCTTTATGAAGTTGATCTTCACATGTCCCATACGGCATATTCATCCCTATTAATGTTTCGTCAGAAGGGGAAGGGAGTCTATTGTACAATAATTAAGCCCACTAATATCAAGCGAACCGTACAGAAGTATTATGCGCTGTATCAATAGGAAGAAAGATGCCAAAGCACCTGTCGGCGAAGGCTATCCGGTACACCACAAACCAGCTCGAGAAGGGCAGGAGAGCATCGGTCGTGGCAGTCGAGCTCGGGGTGATGCCAAGACACATTCGGAGGCTACGGACCGAGTTCAGGGAGACGAGATCCGACTATGTTCCGCGCCTCCTAGGCAGGCCCACACTCAGCCGCCGTCCTAGGAGATGTATCTGATGCTGGACGCCTACCGTCTGAAGGAGGTCAGCGTGCTCCGTATAGAGATCAGCTTGCGCGAGCTGGTCATGATATGAGCTACCAGCGAGTATGCCGGATCGTGAAGGAGAACAGCTAGTCGTATCTTCAGATGCAAAGTCACGAAAGTGGAAGTGGGTGAGATACGAGCGAGAACACTTCAACTCCATGTGACACATCTACTGACATACCATGGAGGATCTGCGCGTGGGGAGACTCTGCCTCATCATGTTCCTAGACGATGCCTCAGGGTGTGTGATCGGAGCATGTATGTTCAGCCAGACCGCTCGGGGAACGTCGTGATGATCCTGTAGCAGTCGATCAAACTACTCGGGACACCGGCCACCATACTGTTGAATAAAGGATCCTGCTTTGTGGGTATGCGCAGAGAGAACCCAAAGGAATCGTGGAAGCTCACCGCGTTTGAGGGTCTTCTGGGCATGGACATCGAGCTGATAAACTCTAGGCCGTACAACCTCCGGACTAACGGGAAGCTTGAATGGTTTTACAGGACCGTAGAAGAGGAGATAAGCCACTACGAGAGCCTGCCCTAGCACATCTAGCATTACAATGACAGGAGATTACACTTTTCGCTGGATATGAACAACTACGAGATCCCGCTCAAGGCGTTCTCGGCCAAGAGGGCGACAAAGGAGGTCAAGACCGTGGACCCCAACTGGACGGAGGCGGAGTCGGATGACTGGCGAACATAATTTTCGTATACTACACAAAAATCAACGACACAAAAATTCTTAAAGCACAGCCGTATTTGTGATATATGACCCAAATTCCAGAAGGCAGGCGCTTCCTGCCCCGGTGGTCCATAGAGAGACTCCGGGAGCTTCAGGAGAACGAGACGGTGGAGCGGTACAAGGCCCACTACGAGGCGGCCATACTCCGCAAGGAGGGCCTCTCCGTCCAGGAGATAGCCGGCAAGGTCGGCGTGTCCCGCCTGACGGCCGTCAACTGGCTGAAGCGGATGGTGGAGCGCGGCCTTGGCAAGAACTACAGGGTGCGCCAGGGGCGGGCGCCCAAGTTTACGCCCCAGCAGCTGAGGGCTCTGGAGCGCGACATGAAGAGGAGCCCCACAGCGTTCGGGCTGGACTCGGAGCGGTGGACATCCCACGTCGTGGCCGAGCACGCGCTGAACAAGTTCGACATTACGGTGGCGGCCAGCTCCATGAGGCGCCTTATGCTGCGCGAGAACGTGCGCTGGCCCGGATCCGCCGCGGCCATGGCTGCCAAGTCGGCCAAGCAGCGACGGTCCTGACCATATATTTTGTGTTTTTTTGCGCCATATTTTAGGGATTTTTTGCGCCGGTGCTACACGGTCCTTATGCGCCGTTGTTTGCCACTTTTTGGCTAGGATATGAAGCGCCAACGTGCCATGGCCCGCAGCCGCCCGGCCAACAGGACTGTGGTCTGGGTCTGGGACATTTAGGTCAATTCCATGCTCTTGTGGGGGAGGGGAGGAGTCCAAACCGGGGATTTTTGCGCATTGCGCGGTGCCGGGCTGGCGCAGACCATATCGCCGACCATTCCACGAGTCAGCGTTCCCAGATCCCATATCACCTCAAGATAGTTATTGCATATTAATGATCAAGAATCGGTTTATCATCTCATTTTTATACAGATGCCACATATGGCATGGCAGTGGCCAAATCCAGAATGATTGGAGGGGACGATGAGATCGTCCAGACCGCCATCAGAGACATGGCCGACCGCATCGCCGAACGCTTTCAGCCGCACCGCATCATACCGTTTGGCTCCCAGGCGCGCGGCACCCCCAACTACCACAGCGATGTGGACCTGCTGGTAGTGATGGAGAATGGGACGGACAAGCGCGATGCTGCGATTGAAATAGGAAGGGCAGTGATGGATTCGCCGGTCGCCAAGGATATAGTGGTGACGACCCCAGACGAGATTGAGCGCAGGGGCAATCTAGTGGGGACGTGCTTCGGACGGCGCTTCGTGAAGGGGTGACGCTGTATGAACGATCATGACTCAAATATCGATAATGCGCGCAGTTGGCTGCGATACGCCTAGGGAGATTTGGATTCGGCCCCAAAACTGAATGCGGGCGCCGGCACGCCACGTAACGTATGCTGGCTTTCCCAGTAGGCGACAGAAAAAGCATTGAAGGCGGCCTTTGTGTTGGAGGGCAAGGATTTTCCACACATACATGACCTGGACAGGCTCCGCGACTTCCTGCCGGAAGGATGGCCCGTAAAAAAGACGCATCTCAGTCTGACCAGAATGACGGGGTTTGTTACGGTGTCCAGATACCCAGGAGACTGGCCCGAATTGACCGGCGCCGATGTATCCCATGCCCTGTCTGTGGCCCACGGCATATGCGACTCGGTGGGCGCCGAGTTCGGATGCTGCGGCGTGCTGTAGGAACTGCCGCACACATTCTTACCAACCGCGCGCATGTCCCAGAATAATTCCCGGGCGTATGGTACCCCCCCTTAAATCGCCACACATGGTTGGCCCCCGTAATGCGCCTACCCATACCGGCGCGCCGGACAAACCACACAAGATACACCCCCCGCCTCCCCGCCCTCGCATCGATGATGGTCATAGGGGGCCTGGTGGTCTTCATGCTGGCCATAATGGGCCTGGCCATCAACATGACCGGGTTTTTGGACCGCGTATACATGGA
>JAEFDA010000012.1 GCA_016126025.1 Nitrososphaerota archaeon
CGGATCCGGAGGATAATGCCGTACCTGTGTCCCCCGAACGGCTCGGCGGGCCGGCTTGCGCGGGGCCGGCCACGCAAAAGGCGGTCCGGATCGGCCGTCTTGGAGGGGTTATTTCATGGAGTTATGCGCATCGTGGGCAACCGAAGGGTATACCGTGCTTATTTGGAGTGCAGGCCCCACTGGTACAGCGCCGAGGCGGCCGCCACCCAGTCGCGCAAGTCCGAGTACACGGGGACGCCCCTGGCCTCGATCATGTTCGTGACCTTCTGGGTGTACGGGCCCCCGTTCCCGCCCACCAGGATGGGCTTCTTGGCGGCGGCGGAGAACTCGGCCAGATAGTCCACTATTATCTCGTCCAGTGGATCGTCTTGGAAGACGAACCAGGGCATTGCTATGTCTACACCAGAGTCCTCCATGAATGTGTCTATAACGAACTTGTAGTCCTCGGCCGAGGCTCCCCCGGTCACGTCCACCGGGTTGCCCGAGCCTATCACGTACGTGGGCGGAAAGTGCTCCTTCATGCTGCGGAGGGACTTTGCCGAGACCTTGGCTATGCGGAGGTTGAGGCGGTCGAAGTGGTCTATGGCACCGATCATCGGGCCGGCGCCATTACTGCAGAGGGCCGCGCGGTTGCCGGCGGCCGCCGGCTGCCAGGAGAGGGCCTTGGTGACGGCCACCAGCTCCTGGTAGCTGTCCACCGATATTATGCCCGCCTGCTTGAAGGCGCCCATTATGATGCTATTGGCCCCTCCCAGCGATCCGGTGTGGGAGGCGGCCTGCTTGGCGCCCGCGGCGCTGCGCCCGCTCTTCCATATCACCACGGGCTTCTTGTACTCGGCCATGACCCGCTTGGCGGTGTTGATGAACTTGCGGCCGTCGCCGAACCCCTCCACGTATAGGGCGATCACCTTGGTCTGCGGGTCGCCGGCCAGGTACCATATCATGTCGGCCTCGTCCACGTCAGAGCGGTTCCCATAGCTGATCATCTTGGAGAGGCCGAAGGTGTCGGCCGACTCCAGAAAGCTGATGCCCATGGTGCCGCTCTGGGAGAGGAGGGCCACGTCGCCCAGCCGGGCGCGGACCATCCTGGCCTGCCCCTGGAAGGCGCAGTCCAGCCGGTTGGCGGCGTTGAACATCCCGATGCAGTTGGGGCCTATGATGCGGATGGCGTGCTTGGCGGAGAGCTCCTTTACCTGCGCCTCGTACTCGGCGCGCTCGCCGCCCAGCTCCTTTCCGCCGCCGGACACTATGACCACGCTGTGCACCCCCTTCTTGGCGCACTCCTCCAGCACCTCCGGCGTCCTGGATAGATCGATGGAGACCACCACCATGTCCACCTCGCCGGGTATATCCTCTATGCTCTTGTAGCATTTGTGGCCGAATATCTCATCCACCTTGGGGTTTATGGGGTACACGGGGCCCTTGTAGTCGTAGTTTACCAGGCTGTCCAGTATCGAGTTTCCGATCTTGCCCTTGGTGGAGGAGGCGCCCACCAGAGCGATGGACCGGGGCGTGAAGAACTCCTCCATGTGGCTCTTGTCGGGCTTGGCCTTTGAGACCGAGCCGGCGCGGACCTCGTCGTTCAGGATGATCTTGGCGTCCACCACATGGTATGACTTGGGGTAGACGACCACCGGGTTGAAGTCTATGCTGTTTATGTAGTCGGCGTTGTCCATGGCCATCTTGCCTATCTTCACGAGCATCTTGGAGACCATCTTGGTGTCTATGGGCTCGCTTCCCCGGAAGCCGTGGAGCAGCGCCGCCCCCCGCAGCTCGTCCAGCATCGAGCGGGCGTCCTTTGTGGTTATAGGCAGCATGCGGAAGGCCACGTCCTTCATCACCTCGGTCATTATTCCGCCCATCCCGACCATTATGACGGGGCCGAACTGGGGGTCGTTCTGCACCCCGACTATGAGCTCCACGCCCTTCGGCACCATCTTCTCCAGCAGTATGCCCTTTACCCCGGAGTCCTTCTTGGCCAGCCGCTTGTGCATGTCCGTGAAGGTCTTCTTCACCTCGGAGACCTTCGTGATGCCGACCTTGACGCCGCCGACGTCGGTCTTGTGGAGTATCTTGGGGGATACGACCTTCATCACCAGCGGAAAGCCAATCTTCTTGGCGGCCTCGGCCGCCTCCTTTGTGGTGGTGGCCAGGGCGTACCGGGGGACGCTGACGCCGTACTCTTCCAGTATGCCCTTGGAGAGCTCCTCGGTGATCACCTTGTGATCGGTCTTGATCGTCTCCCTGAAGATCTTTTTGGCTGCCGCCACGGGGGCGGCGCCCTCTCACATCTATATTAAACTTGGGCCGGCTAGCTAAAAAGATCATGCACACACGCCACGACCGGCAGGGGCCGATGGGCGTACAGGTGTGCAGATCGCGGCCCCGGGCAGCGGGCAAAAACGAGACCACGCCGCCGGGGAGTTCGCACTAGACAAGGTCCGCATGCACCCCGCGCCGGCCCGACCACAGATCCGCACCCGGGGACATGGAATCTGGTGTGAACATACCTCAGATACCGTTAAAAATTAGCGCGACGGGTATCATTCCATGAACGCCCTGTATGCCGTTCTGGCCGTTGCGGCGGCGGGCATTATACCGGGCGCGGGTATGGTGCATGCCGAGATCCCCGAGGTCGTGAAGATCGGGGGGATCTTTGAGTACAACTGGGCCGAGGGGGCCGAGGGGGCCGCCATCTCCGAGATGGCCGTCGAGGACTTTAACGCGTATCTGGAGAATATAGGCGCCGGCTGGTCACTCCACCTGAGTTCCGAAGACACCCAGTCGTCGGGGTCGGTGAGCCTTGACAAGGTTCATACGTTCAACGGTGCGGGAGTCAAGATACTGGTGGGCCTGCCGTTTAGCCAGTATATCGTACAGGCCGCCAGCTACATAGACCGGAACAACATGCTGGTGATATCCCACGCGGCCCAGGCCGAAAATCTGGCCATAGACGATACCATATTCCGGCTTGTCCCGCACGACGGCTACCAGGCTCCTGCAATAGCCAAGATGCTGGAGGATGCCGGAATCGAGGTGCTGGTGACTGTGGCCCGGGCCGACACCTGGGGGGACGGCCACGTTGCCGGCGTCAGGGAGCGGTTCAGCGGCGTGATGGAGCCCGGGCTCAGATACAATACCGACGCGCAAGAGTTCTCCGTAGCGGTTGGGGTGCTGGATGATGTGATATCTGGCCTGGTGGAGAGGCACGGCGCCGAAAAGGTCGGCGTCCTGTACGTGGGAAACGACGAGTTCCTGCCCATAATGCAGGCGATGCGCTTCTACGAGAACGTCTCCAAGGTGCGGTGGTTCGCGACCAACACGCAGTCCTTCAAGACGTACTTTTTTGAGGATCCGGTGGCCCGCGAATTTGCCGAGGCCACCCAATTCACCACCACGCGGTCAATCGTTTCATCCGACAACAGGGTCAAGGATGCGCTTGACGCCAAATATATGGAGATGTACAACGCAACCATCAGCACGTACGGTTACGCCGCGTACGACTCCATATGGCTGCTGGGTCTGACGATACTCCAGACGCAGAGCACCGATACCGAGACGCTGGCCGGCGCCATACCGTATGTGGCATCCCATATGCTGGGGGCCTCCGGCGACCTTACCCTGACCGAGTACGGCGACCTGGCCACGGCCGAGTTCGAGGTCTGGCAGGTCTCCGACGGCGCCTGGGTTCAGGTCGTGGACGAATAAGATACTGGTATGAGGCCGGTGCGGCAGGCTCCAGACCGTCCTGCGGGGGCGTCCGTTCCCAATGGCCCCTTGCGGTATGGACCGGCCGGCGGCAGACGCCCATCCGCCCTCGGGAGTTTGGCCCGCATGCGCCGGGCCGCTCGGCCGTGTAGCTTGCGCGGGGCGGTTTGCCCCGTTGGGGGTATGTGGTCTCCGGATCCCCGGCCATTCCGCCGCCGCCCCCGGCGGCGCGGGGACACCGTTAATACCATGCTGCGGGTTATTCGTGCGCGTGAGGGCATACGTGTTGGCGGCGCTGCTCGCCGGGGCCGCGCTGGGGGTGGCCTGTCCGGCCCACGCCCAGCCCGAGCCTCCGCCGCACATAATGGAGGCGGCCGAGGCCGGCGGGGTGGCCGTCTGGATCGACGGGGCATACCATGACCGCGGCTCGGCGGTTATGGTGTACGGGTACAGCACGCAGGATCCGGTGACCATACTGGTCCTGAACCCCGACGACAACCTGGCCGACGTCCACCAGATGGACGCCGCCGGGCCGTTCTTGCTGGAGCTGGACACCGCCGGCCCCTACTGGAAGATGGATGGGTGGTACCGCCTGACTGCCAAGGCCGGGCCGGGATCCGAGCCCTTCTCGCTGGTCGTGGGGGTGGGCGTCGGCTGCGCCCCGGGCTCCATTCCGGTGGACGCGGGGGACGATGGCGTGCACTGCATGGTATCGGAGGGGGCGTCGGCGGCCGTGCTGGACACTCCCGCAAAGACGCTGCGCCTGTATGTCCACGAGGGGGGAGCCACCCTGCAGATCTCCCGGTACCTGCTGGATTCCCGCGCAGGGGAGGGGGACCTGCCCTTTGTGGTGATGCGGGGCGACTCGCCCGCGTCATACGAGGAGATGGCGGCCGACGCAGACTCCCGTACCATAGCAGTGGAGGAGGGCGGCATCGTCTCCATATCCGGCACGCACGTCATCCCCGAGTTCGGGGCTGCCATGCTGGTGGCCGCAGCGGCCGCCGGCGCGGGAGCCTACATGTCTAGGCATTTGGGAGTGTTCCGTACGCGTTTGGGTTAGTCGTAAGGATGCGTGTCACTCCCCGGCGGCCCGACACCGTGCCTCATCTGTACTGCAAACCATGAGGGGCGAGCCGGCCAAGACGGCCGCCGTGTGCAGCGGGCCGCGGCGCATACCGGGGGCACGGCGGACTCATGCGGTCCGAACGCTCCCATGGACCTATCAAAGATTCATAAGTAAAACAGACCGACCGCCCGGAGATCATGTCGACCACCGGCAGCGTCTTTGGCTCTCTGGATTACGTGCTGGACAGGTTCTCCAACACCTGGAGCTGGCGCGTGACGGGCCATCGCGCCGTGGACATGGTCTCGGGCTTGGTGCCCGAGGCCTGGTACGGCGAGAAGAACGACGAGGCCATCATACCCGACCGTCCCGAGTGCGTGGAGAAGCTGCGGTGGATGCTGGAGCGGTACCCGCTGGAGGTGCGCTCCAAGTCGGCGTGGACGAGGAGTTCGTCTCGGCCCCCTCCCCCCGAGCCGCCCCGCCCCGCGCTCTCCCCGACCATACCCGGCGAGCAGTTCCGGGGGGAGCTGCTGGAGTTCCAGAAGCTGGGGCTGGACTTTCTGATCAAGTCCAACGGCAACGCCCTGCTGGCCGACGAGATGGGCCTGGGCAAGACGGTGCAGTCGCTGGCGTACGTGGCCACCGAGAAGAGGGCCTTTCCCGTTCTGGTGGTGGCTCCCCTGGTTACGCTGAACAACTGGCAGAGGGAGATCCACAGGTTCCTCAAGAGGAGGAGCCGCAACGGCCGCATCATGCCGGACGAGCACCCGTCCGTCACGATAATCCGGACGGGCCGCCGCCGGGATCTGGAGAGGTCAGACTTTTACTTGGTGAACTACGAGCTTCTGCACAAGCGCCGCGAGGACATAGCCGCCGCCAAAATCCGCACCATAGTATGCGACGAGGTGCACAACCTGCGGTCGGTCCGCACCCAAAAGTACGAGGCGCTCCGGTATTTGGCCTCGCGGCCCTCGGTGAGCAGGAGGCTGGGGCTCTCGGGCACGCCCATATACAACCGGGGCGCCGAGATATGGTCCATAACCGACATACTGAAGCCGGGCATGCTGGGCAGCTTTGAGGAGTTCTGCGAGTACTTTTGCTATATCAATGACCGGGGCCGGGCCGTCGTGCTGGAGAAGAGGCGCGAGGGGCTGCGGCGGCAGCTGCAGGAGCACATCATGCTCCGGCGCAAAAAGTCCGACGTGCTGCACGATCTCAAGGAGAAGGTCCGGTACAGGGAGGTCATAGACGCCGACACCGGATACTACAACCGGGAACTGGACCGCATCTGGAGGAGGATGGAGGAGGAGCAGCGGGACGCCAAGACAGAGTTCTTCCGGTCGGCCTCGTACCGGCGGGCCATACAAAGCGAGAGGGTGGCCGCCGGCATGGCCAAGGTGCCACATGTCATAGGCTTCGTCCGGAATATAATGGAGATAGAGGAGAGCGTGGTGGTCTTCTGCCACCACCGCGCCATCCACGCCATGCTGCGCGAGAGCCTGCGGGAGTTTGAGCCATCTTCCATAATAGGGGGCCAGTCGGATGTGGCGCGGCAGGAGGGCATAGACGCGTTCCAGAGGGGCGACTCCAAGATGATGATCGCCGGCCTGCGGGCGGGCAGCCTGGGCATAAACCTGAACCGCGCCAGGTACGTGGTCTTTGCCGAGCTGGACTGGAGCCCCGCCATACACAGGCAGGCCGAGGACCGGCTCCACCGCATAGGCCAGAAGGAGACTGTCTTTGCGTACTATCTCATAGGGAACGGGACCCTGGACGACCGCGTGGCCGACGTGCTGGTGGACAAGGGCCACGAGATAGACGGCATCCTGGACGACGCGGCCGAACCGTACGACGACGGGGAGAGGGCCCGGCTCATTCTGGCGCAGATCCGGGACCGGATGAACGAGAGATCAGGTGCCGCTCCAGCCGCTTCAACCTCTCCAGTATAGCGCCCCTGCGGGAGGGGTTCGCGTCCAGGTCCGAGACCTCGCGTATGATATGGGATACCTCGGCGGCGGCGTCGTACCCCCCGCCCAGGGACGCGGAGCCCTCCCCGGTGGTTTGGAACAGGGGGACCGGTATGCCGTCCCGCAGCACCGGATACGACTGCACCATGCCCTCCTCCTGGAGGGACCGCAGCGCGGCCTCTATGCCGTCCTCGTTCAGGTATGACTTGATCCGGGGTATCTCCAGGGGGAGTACCTCCAGCAGCCGCAGTATGCGGGTCTGTACGGGGGAGGCGCGGTCCCACAGGTAGGCGCGGGCCTCGGCCGACACGGCGAATCCGCCCTCCATTCTGCATATGAGTCCGCGCTCCAGCATGGATCCCAGCGCGTCCAGCATGCGGCCTGTCCCCAGGCGCTTCAGCGCCGAGCCGGCCAGGGCTCGTTCGTCGAACGGGCCGTCCACACCCAATGCCAGAAACTCCACGTCCAGGGGCTCTAGGCGGGGCGCCATGGATGTGGTGGGTATGGCGCCAATATATGGGGCGCCCCTTTCCCTAGCTGACCGGTATAACGAGGGACTTTGTGGAGTCCAGCGCGTTCTGGGTGTGGATGCCGTCCCATAAGAACACCTGGACGGTGTACGTGCTGGGGGCGACCGACGCCCACGATACGGCTATGTTCAGCATCTGGCCCGAGTCTGCCTCTCCACCGAACCACTCCAGCAGGACGGTGGCCCCGTCCCCGTCGGTAACCTTCACTATGTATACGAAGGGGAGGTTCTCGGGGCCGCTGTTGGATATCTCCGAGGCGATGTAGAACTTTTGGTTGACGTTTATGTGGCCGGTTATGGGAGAGCCGGTGGCGTCCACTACTGTCGGCTCCCCTATGCCGATGCCGTTCTCCGAGTGGGCGGCGGCCGGTAGCAGCGCCACCACAAGCAAGGCGGCGGACAGAGCGGGCACCCGCATGGGGTATGTTGCGTATGGCGCTTAAATAAACAATTGCAGGGAGCGTGTCAGGACACGCTCAGGGCGCCCGACGGGCACAGGCCCACGACCCTGCGGATCTCGGCGGCGGAGGCGCCGTCCTGTATGATGACGAACTTGCCGTCCTGCACCTTGAAGACGGACGGGAGGTTCTCCACGCACTTGGCCGAGTGGATGCAGGTCTTCTCATCCCAAGAGATTTTCATGGCATGGAATACGACCGTGTAGTAAAAAACGTTGCTGGGGCGGGTTCCGGGGTGGCGGTTTAATCATTCCAAGATTCGGAATCACCGTCCTGCCCGTGGGGCATGCGCCGGTATATGCGGCGGAGTCTCCCGCCACGGCGCCGCGCGTCCGGGCCGTTTGGAGTGGCGGTGCCGGACGCTGCCCTTCCGGCGCCGGCCCCTGTCCTGTGTGTCGCCCTTTAAGGCAGCATCTTGGCCGCTTCCTTGGCAGAGTATGTTATTATGATGTCGGCACCGGCGCGCTTTATACAGCTGAGTATCTCCATGGTGGCTTTTGCGCCGTCTATATGTCCCTTGGAGTGGGCCGCACGCACCAGGGCATACTCGCCGGATACGTTGTACGCCGCCACGGGGGTGGTAAACCGTCGGCGCGCCTCAGATACCAGATCCAGGTACATCATGGCAGGTTTTATCATTATGATGTCGACTCCCTCCTCTATGTCCGACTCGACCTCGGCCATGGCCTCTCGTGGGTTGGTGTAGGGAACTTGGTACTCAATACGATCTTCAAACTGCGGGGTGCAGTGGGCCGCTTCCCGGAAGGGCGAGTACAGCGCCGACATGTGCTTTGCCGATTGGGCCATTATGGCCACGTTCTGGTGCCCCTCCCGGTCCAGCGCGGCGCGGACGGCCGTTACCTGCCCGTCCATCATGGAGGATGGTGACACCACGTCAACGCCGGCCCGGGCCAGACTGGCGGCCACCTTGCCCAAGAGCGGGATGCTCAGGTCGTTGTCTACGGTGCCGTCTTTGTATATGCCGCAGTGCCCAGTGGACGTATACTGGCACAGGCAGGCATCGGCCATTATCACCATGTCAGACCGGCAGCTGCGCGCCTTGGCCACCGCCTGCTGCGCTATGCCGTCTTTCGCGTATGCAGAGGTTCCCACCTCGTCCTTGTGTTCGGGTATGCCGGACAGCATGACGGCCCGTATCCCGAGATCGTGGGCCTCGCCGAGCTCATCCTCCAGCAGGTCTACGGATATGCGATAGATGCCTTCCATGGGGCCAACCGGCAGGCGCCCATCCAATCCCTCCTGCACGAGTATTGGGTATACCAGGTCCTCTCTGGTGATCAGTGTCTCGTTCATAAGCCTGCGCATGCCCTCGGATTTGCGCAGGCGGCGCAGCCGGCGCGCCGGAAATCGCATGATTCGCGGTACGGCGCAAAGGAATATGAACGTTGTTTGCGGGCCGTACGGTGGTTTGAGCGGCATCTGCATATGTGCAGCCCGCCGAACCGAAAACCGGCGTCCCATGACGGCCTATCGTGGACGCCATGCGGCCGCATGACCGAGATTGCGCATCCGGAGGAGATCATTTGCAATATTTGCCTTGGAGTAGAATATTTGTCTGAATTATCCAATTATGTCGGTCGTGAATAGTCCCCGGAGCGCCGCACGCGGCCGGCCTCCACTGGGGGCCGCCAAGCGGCTGTTCCCCACTTTCTGGCGAATAATGTGGTCTTCCTGCGCGTACGGCTGCCGCCCGCATTACAAAACACTCGTTCCATAACGCGGTATGGAATAGACCAAAACCGGAAGTCATGCCGCCACGCCAAAACAGTCAGACTATAATCAGGATCATAAATACTTCCTCATTGTGTAGGATATAAATGATCGAAATTTTAATGCAGTGCATAAACACACAAACCAAAACCAAAAGATAAGGGCAGCCCTAAAGCAGGCCAAGGGTACGCACGAATGCGCTCGCGTCGTGGCTGTGAACATGGTGCGCATCAGGGGATTTGGTGTGCTGGTGGCAGCGGACGCGCTCGGCGTCGACCGAGGCACCGTTGGCTACTGGCTTGACGCGTATGACCGCTGCGGCCCGGACGGACTCGCCGATGACGCGAGGCCGGAGACTTGATGCATAATTAGCCACAAGGTGGCCCCGAGTGAGTGACCGCAAGATCTAAGAACCTCTCTCGGCATGGATGGTCATGAGAATCTTCAAGATCATGTCGAAGAATGCCCGCGCATTCAGGATGACCACCGGCGTGTCGCTCCAACAGTTCGATTTTTTGATGCGAGATGTCGAAAAGACCTACCCGGAGATCGAG
>JAEFDA010000073.1 GCA_016126025.1 Nitrososphaerota archaeon
ATATTCCGCTGAATGGATCGTCGGATCCGTCGGGCTCGGCGGCCGCCGGTGGCTCGGGCTCGGGTTTAGGTGGTTCGGGTTCGGGCTCCGGCGCCTGCCCAGACTCCGGTTCTTGGACGGGCGCCTCTGCACTGGCCGCCGGAGAGAGCAACGTGTCCCGAACCTTGGTGGCGATCTCCTTGTCCACCATCTGCCGTTCGCCGAACAGCATCTCCAAGAATGACTCTTTCTTGAAAGGCTCCAGATCCCCGTACTCCTGGCCCACGCCCAGAAACAGTATGGGCTTGGATGTGACCTTTACTATTGATAGGGCGGCGCCGCCCTTGGCATCCGCGTCACTCTTTGTGAGTATGGAGCAGTCGAACCGCGTATACTCGTGGAACTCCTGCGCCTGGCTTACCGCGTCGTTTCCAGCCAGCGAATCTCCCACGAATATCTTGAGATCCGGGCGCACCACCTTCGTTATCTTTTCAATCTGCTGCATCAGGTTGACGCTGGTCTGTATACGGCCTGCCGTGTCCACCAGTACGCAGTTCACCCGGTGCGACTTTGCATACATTGCGGCATCCTTGGCCACCGCCGCCGGATCTGAGTTGTAATTCTGGGCCACCAGCTTCACCTGGAGCCTCTCCGTATGCTCGCGGATCTGTTCTATGGCACCCGCCCGGAACGTGTCGGCGGCAGCCACCGCCACGGTGAGGTTGTTCCGTTTCAGGAAATGCGCAAACTTTGCCAGGGTGGTGGTCTTGCCCGTTCCGTTTATTCCCAAGAACACCACTATGAACGGATCCCCCTGGGAGTTCTTCTTCCGTATGAGGTCCAGTACGTCTAGGCTTCCGGCGCCCTCAAAGAGATCCGACACCGACTCGGCGAGCGCCTCCTGTACGAACGTGTCAATCTCCTTCTTGTTCACGCTGACCCCGGCCAGCTTCTTTTTGAGATCCGAGCAGATGTTCTCAATCACCTCCAGTGCCACATCCGACTGCAGCAGTGACATCTCCATCTCCGACAGGGCATCGTCGATGTCGGCATCCTTGAGCTCCTTCTCGGCAAGCGTTCTTGAGAGGTTCGAGAACGACTTGCGCAGGCTGTCAAACATGTCAGGTATTGGGAGCGGGCTGCGCAGACCTGGCCAGCTCCTCCAACCTCCTGCGTTTCTGCTCCATGTTACCGACCACCTGGTCGCGCCTAGCTGCCATCTCTTCCAGCGACACCTTCAGCTCCTTTATGCGGATCTCCAGATAGTTTATGGCCGCATCCGGACTCTTCTCTATCACCACGCCGGCGCCCACATCAACGGGTATGCTCTCTACGGACGGCAGGCGCGCCCTAAGCATGGCGCCCATGCCCAGCTGCAGGAGAACCTCGGACTCTTGGCCGTCCCTCAGCGACTTGATGGCTGAGACGGCGGCAGCGGCCTCCTCCACGGCGGCGGCGGCCCTTCGCATGTCCCCGTTCAGCCTGACGGCCATCTCCTCCATCATCTGCGTCTCGGCGTACAGCTGCTCGATCTCGCTCATGCCACGCGGAAGCCGGCTGCGGGTTATAAACCATCTATGGACGGTCTACATGCCCCATGCACGAGCCGCCGACCCGCATACGGTCCTCCCACGGCAGGGCGAAAAGACATAATGGCGCCGGTCTATTCCGCACGCGTGGACGAGCCGACCCAGGACGAGATATCGGAGATGATACACTCCAGGTTCACCGTCGCAGAGACGATCAAGAGCACCTACGCCATCGAGTTCCGCATAGAGGACACCGACTACTCCGAGAGGTTCGCCGACCTGGCGCGGGAGCTGGACGGTAGCATATACGTGGGCCGGCTTGTGAGGCAGAATGACGGCATATACGTGGTGGTGCAAAAGTTCGTCTCGCAGAAGCCCGGCAGGATACTCTCATCCCCCTGGACCCCCCGGATACTCTTCGGTATAGTATGCGCTTTTGTGGCTGTCGACGGATACTACCGCACGACTTTTGCCAACCAGCTGGCGTACGTGGGAGAACCGCTGCAGATGGCCGGCCTGTACACGCTGGCGCTGCTGGGCATACTGGGGGTGCACGAGGCCGGACACATGGCAGCGGCCCGCATACACCGGCTCAAGACCACGTGGCCCTTCTTCATTCCGGGCCTGCCCGTGTTGGGCATACCCACCTTTGGGGCCTTCATAAGGTCCAGCGGCCTGACCATAAACCGCCGTATACTCTTCGACGTGGCCATCGCCGGACCGGTGGCGGGCGCCGTAGTGGCCGTAATAGTGGTCTTGGCGGGCGCCTGGAGCGCCCCATTCTTGGACACACAGACCGCCGACATGCTCCGGGACAGGGACATACTCTTCGACTTCCAGTTCGGCCAGCCGCTGCTGCTGTACGGCGCCCTGGAGGTGTTCAGCAAGAACTCCGGCGGCATAGTGGTCCTCACCCCCGTCCTGTGGGCATCGTGGATCGGTTTTCTGATTACGTTCCTGAACCTGCTGCCCGCCTGGCAGCTGGACGGCGGACACATGTCCAGAACACTGATGAGGGCTAGGACGCACCAGTTCGCCACCTTCGCCAGCATGGCCGTGTTGGTGCTGCTGAACTACTGGGTGATGGCGCTGCTCATACTGGTGCTCAGCATGAGAAACCCTTCGGTCACCCCGCTGGACGACGTCACGCCTCTGCCGCGCAGCAGAAAGATGGCGTACATCGGAGTGGTCGCGCTAGCCGTTCTCTGCGCCCCCCTCCCCGCCTGGCTCCTGCCATAGCACGGTACGGCTGGCATCCGGGAGGACTGTCACCTTGCGGCGCGGGTTATTCTTCAGTATGGCATCCAGGGCGCCCTGTGCCCGGCGCGCCAACGTCACGCCCAGCCGGCCGGCATACACCTCCGGCAGGGCGGTGACCAGTACTACGTCCGTATCCTGCGTCACCGCCTGGGAGAACAGCACATCCTCCATACCCTCCACATACTCCGGTGGGCGACGCAGCTCCTCCAAGTTGCCCTCGGCGTGCCTCAGCAGGGCCTCGGATCCCAGCCCCCCTCCGCATTCGGCCAGCAGGACCGCCTGGCCGCCGGACTTGAGGGCGCCCCACAACGTCCACAGGGACGGCAGGGAGCGCGCCAGTGTGTCTGGCCCGAACGCCCTCCCGGAGCTTCCCACCGCCGTCCGGGCCGAGTGGGCGCCCCCGCTGGCGTACGGCCCGGCCAGACCCTGCGCGTCGCAGGCAGCCGGGTGGCCGGCATACATGCCGTACACGCCCCCCCGCCCGCCGGCCACCTCTATGGACGACACCTCGAACCGCTCGGCAAACTCCCGGGCCACCGAATATGGCGGCGGGTCCGAACCGGGAACGGGCGCGTCCCCCGCACGGCACTCGTACGCCTCCAGCATCCGCCGGCTCCCGAACCGTCTCAGCAGCCTGGTGCACACCGTCTGGTATCCGAAAAGCCCGTCCGGCTCCACCTCTGCCACGAATACAAGGTTGCTCCCCAGCTCGTCTGCCCCGGCGCCGAAGGTCTCCACGACGCTGCCCTCGGGCAGGCCGGCGCCTATGGACTCCCGGGTCGTCCCATCAGCCAGTATTCGGGGGAACGCCGCAGACTTGCCCTCGCGCATGGCATACAGCCGAGATATCGTATGCCGCACCGCCACGGTGTCGTGTAGCACGACCAGCACCGTGGAGTCGTCCACCGGCACCCCGGCCAGGATCTCATCCAGCCTCTCCTGCGGGAGGGCTTTGGCGTCGCCGCCCAGCGTGCCGCCCAAGTTCTCGGCCCGGATGTCCAGTACCGCGTCCACCGGCCCGTAGTTCAACCATACCTCGGGCATGATGGTAGTGCAGACCGCGTTCCAATTTGGGTTTTGCGAGGCCGGGCGCCGCAGATATTGGATGCGCCGTACAGCATGATCGTCAGATGCAAAAAGTGGATTACGGCGGGTTGCCCACACTATCCGATGACTTTGAGTTCACCGGACTTTTTGGGTATGTTCAGCTGCAACTCGTTCCTGAATGTGTTGGTGTAACCGCCCTTGATGGAGACCTTGTCCTCGTTCTTTACCTTCTTGATGTCGTCCCCCCACAGGGAGAGCTTGATCCGGTCGCCCGAGTCGTCCTCCAGGTATGCGTCGCAGACCTGCGACTCCCCGTATCTGGTGGTCACGGTACGTGGCTCGGAGATATCCTTGATCGTGCCCTCAACGTCTATGTTGTTTCGCTGGTTCTTCGCTTCCTTTATGCTAGCCATGTACAAAGCCCCGCGCGGCTTGAATATATTCTTTGAGCGGCCGATGTTGGCGTATCCTCATGTCTACTCGGTTTTTACGTTCAGGATACGATGTCGGCGGGTAGCCGCGATGCCCATCATTCCAGTCCGACTCGGAACGCGCCACACGATCCAGATTCAGATATATATCGTGGACGGATACCCCGCGCCGCAGAGGTATCGAAGCCCGGCCAACCGAGAAGGACTCAAGATCATCGGACGGGAAATCCTTTCCCTCAGGGGTTCGTGGGTTCGAATCCCACCCTCTGCACTCATGCCGCAGCTATCCGGACGCAGGACGTGGAATGGTTAGTGACGTCCGCATGCGCGCGTGCGTGCGCCTCCTCCCTGAAGTAGAGGTGGCACCTGTAGCACTTCCACACCCGGACCATGCCTCGTCCTGCACCACATCGATATAAAATCACGCGAAACAATCATCCATACGGCGAGTCCGCCGCGTGTATGCCCGGACGGCTGCGCCCGTTCGGCCACATCAGGCCGCGGACCGAGCGCGCACCGGCAGTCCGGTAGATGTGGGAGTGGCACCCCATGGCCTACCGTACCGGGCTGCCGCTGGGAACGCCGTCGGGAACCTCCAGCCAGAACGGCTTGTCGTCCACATCGGCGGCCAGAAGCATGGCCTCGGATCTTATCCCCGCGACGGTTCTGGGCTCCAGGTTGGCCAGCACCACGACGGCCCTGCCGACCATCTCTTCGGGCTCATAGTACTGGGCCCCGCCTATTACGACGGTACGGGTCTGGTCACCCAGATCCACCACTCCCCGCATTATGCGGGTCTTGCCGGGTATGGACTCGGCAGACACCACCCGGGCCACCCGCATCTGCAGCCGCGTAAAGTCGTCATACGACACGTGCTCCACGGTACGCCTGCCGCATATGCCATATTATAAGTGACCGCGAAGGAAGAGTGGCGCCCGCCATTGGAACTGGAGTTAGGATTCCGGATTTTAGGCGGAACACCCAACGCGGCCACCCTGTATGCGCCACGGCGCAATATATGTAATGGCGCCGCTCCCGCCCCGGCGCATGGTCAGGGTGGAGGCATCGGTGCTGGTGCGGGCGCCTCCCCACACCGTCTGGGATATAGTCTCGGACCTAGATGCCGAGCCCACATACTGGAAGGGCACCAAGAGCATCCGGAACATATCCAGGGACGGGGACACGCTGCGGCGCGAGATAACCATCGCGTTCCGGGACAAGCGGTGCGTCCAGACCGTGCGGCTGCACCCACGCCACACGATAGAGTTCGAGTTCACCGACGGCATAATCCAGGGGAGCAAGACGGTGACCGTATCGGGCAGCGGCGAGGGCACCGCCCTGGCGGCCACGTGGGACATAAGGTTCGGCGGCATGATGGGCATGTTCGGCGGCGCCATAACCGGGCACATCCGGAAGGGCACACAGCAGGCCCTGGAGTCGATCAAGAGGGACGCGGAGGAGAGAATGCCTGATACTTGACATCATACACTACACCCTGGCGGCCACCATGGTGGGCGTGGCCGGTGCGTGGCTGGCGCTGCTGGGCAGCATGGCGCGCCACGTACGCCTGACGCCGCGCCTGGAGATGGGCAGGGAGAATTCGGAGACTCCCCTCGTATCGGTGATACTGCCGGCCCGCAACGAGGAGGCGTACATAGGCAGGTGCCTCCGGACCCTCTCGGACCAGGACTACCCCGAGTACGAGGTCGTCGCCGTCGACGACTCCTCGGAGGACTCCACCGGCGACATCATACGGGAGTGCGCCGCCGCAGATCCCCGCATCGTACCGGTGGCGGCGCGGCCCAAGCCCGACGGCTGGATGGGAAAGAACTGGGCCTGCATGGAGGGATACGCCAAGGCGAGGGGCCGGCTGCTGCTGTTCACCGACGCGGACACCGCCTTTGCGCCCGGCGTCATCTCCGCGGCGGTCCGCGGCCTGCTCTCCGACCGGCTGGACGCGCTGACGGCCATCCCCCGCATCCGGGCCAACGACTTTCTGACCAAGGTCACCCTGCCGGTACTCTCGACGTTCCTGCACACGCGGTTCTCTGCCCTCCGGGTGAACGACCCCAAGAAGAAGACTGGGTACTTCTTCGGGAGCTTCTTTATGATGCACCGGGAGGTGTACGAGGCGGTGGGCACCCACGAGGGCGTGCGCCACGAGATCATAGAGGACGGGGCCCTGGGCAGGAAGGTCAAGGAGGCCGGGTGCCGGCTCAGGATGGTGCTGGCCGACGAGCACATCGACGCGGTGTGGGCCCGGGACGGCCGCACCCTCTGGAACGGCCTCAAGAGGCTTATAGTGCCGCTGTACCTACAGAGCGCCGGCATCACGGCGGGCATCCTGGCCGCCGTCGCGTTCCTGCTGTTCCTGCCCTTCCCGCTGGCGGCGTACTCGATGGTGTTGGACGCGGGCCTGTCGTCCACGGTTCTGGCGGCAGCGTCCTCGTCGGCATCCCTCCTGGCGCTCTGCGGGGCCGCCGCCGAGACGCGCATACTCCGCATCGGGCTGCCATACTGTCTGGCCTGCCCGCTGGGCGGCGCCGTCATAACCGCCGGGTTTCTGGCCGGGGCTCTCCGCGCCCGCGGGAGCAACTCGGTATCATGGAGGGGGAGGGCATACACGCTCAGCGACTTCTCCCACAGGTTCGTAGACGTGTAGCGGCGCACATCCATGTGGCTGCCGTCCACCTCTCAACACATTTACGGGACTGCTCCAGAGCCGGGGCATGGTAAACTCGGCAGCCATGATCGGCGGCGGCGCGGCAGCGCTGGCCGTCGCCATACTGGTGGCCGTGCTGGCCATGCAGGGAATGTCCGTAGAGCCCGCCACAGAGCCGGTGGAACCGGTGGCAGAGCAGGTAGAGACCACACAGGAGGCCGAGTCAAGGCATTCCCAGCTCAGCCTGGTCGAGATATTTGAGATGTCCGAGGCGGGCGTGGTCCGGATCACCGTCCAGAAAAACGAGACTATAAGCGAGCCGGGCAGCGTGGGATCCGGCATAGTGTTCAGCAAGATGGGCCACATAGTCACCAACGCCCACGTCGTAGAGAACGCCAACAAGACGGAGGTGACGTTTCTGGACGGCAAGTCCTACAAGGCAGAGATCGTGGGAACTGACATGCACACGGACCTAGCGGTGGTGAGGGTGGACGCGGACCCCGACCTTCTGATACCCTTGCAGATTGGCGACTCGGGCACCCTCAGGGTTGGGGAGGGCGTGGCGGCCATAGGCAACCCCTTCGGGCTGTCCGGCTCGATGACCTCCGGGATAGTTAGCCAGCTGGACAGGCGGCTTCCGGTGGAGGAGACGGGCTTCTCCATACCCGACGTGATACAGACCGACGCGGCCATAAACCCCGGCAACTCGGGCGGGCCGCTCCTCAACATGAGGGGCGAGGTCATCGGCGTGAATACCGCCATAACGACCTCCACCGGCCAGTTCGCCGGCGTGGGCTTTGCCATACCCTCCCAGACGGTGGCCAAGATAGTTCCCGCGCTCATAGCCGACGGCAGGTACGACCACCCGTGGATCGGCGTCTCCGGAACCGACATAAGTCCGGCGCTGGCCGACGCGCTGAACCTGACAGACACCCGCGGGTTCCTCATAATAGCGGTGGTGGACGACAGCCCCGCCTCCAAGGCGGGCCTCATAGGATCCAACCAGACCATACAGCACGACGGCCAAGACTACACCGTGGGCGGGGACATCATAATAGCGGTGGACGACATAGAGATCCGGGAGATATCGGACATCCTGCTGCACCTGCAGAGGTCAAAAGCAGTGGGGGACGAGATGCGCCTGCAGCTGCTCCGGGACGGCGAGATTGTGGAGACCACACTAGTCTTAGAGAAGCGCCCCGACCGCTTCGATTAGCATATGCCATTCCCCGGCAGGGTGTTGCTGCGGCCGGCGGCATGCGGATGGCCTGCCGCTGCAGTCCGAAGCGGGGCATATGCTCGTTTTTCAGGCAATCCCTACATGCTCCGCGGGCCGCGGACGCGGCGGCATGACGGCAGGAACTGCACTTCTCTATCTTCCGGCTCAATCACACACAGGAATCCCGTTAGACAATGGTTATCTGTTATGGTGAAGTGCCGCATTCATGCACGGAGGTTGCATACTGGCGATGATGGCCATGGTAGTTGTGATGTCCATGGTGTCGATGGGCTTTGTTATAGAGGGGGCCGAGGCGAGCTTGGCCATTTCCCCGGTGGCCGCCATCTTCGACGGGGTGGGCGGGTTCACGGCGCTGGACGGGGCTGATGATGTCACGATAGCGGAGATAGCCGGCAGGACGTACGCGGTGGTTACCACCACCTTCAATGAAGGCGTACAGATCATAGACATCACCGACCCAGCCTCGCCCGTACCGGTGGCCGCCATCTTCGACGGGGTGGGCGGGTTCACAATGCCACACGGGGCTGATGATGTCGCGATAGCCGAGATAGCCGGCAGGACGTACGCGGTGGTTACCGTCATATTCGACGACGATGCCGTGCAGATCATAGACATCACCGTCCCGGCCTCGCCCGTACAGGTGGTGGCACCCGACAGGATAGGCCTGTTCTCGGGGCAGGACGGGCCCAGTAATGTCGCGATAGCGGAGATAGCCGGCAGGACGTACGCGGTGATCGCTGACCGGTACGATGATGATGATGACGTGCGGATCATAGACATCACCGTACCGGTCTCGCCCGTACCGGTGGCGGCTATAACCGACGAGGTCAACGGATTTACCGAGCTGGACGGGACCTATGATGTCGCCATAGCCGAGATAGCCGGCAGGACGTACGCGGTGGTCACTGCCATAACCGACGATGGTGTGCAGATCATAGACATCACCGACCCAGCCTCGCCCGTACCGGTGGCGGCTATAACCGACGAGGTCAACGGCTTCACGGCGCTGAACCTAGCCCGGAACGTTGCCATAGCTGAAATATCCGGCAGGACGTACGCGGTGGTCACCTCCGGAGACTATCACAATGGCGTGCAGATTATAGACATCACCGTACCGGCCTTGCCTGTACCGGCGGCCGAGTTTGCTACACAGGGATGGGACGGGGCCGGTGATGTCGCCATAGCGGAGATAGCCGGCAGGACGTACGCGGTGGTCATCGATGGGCACGACGACGGCGTGCAGATCATAGACATCACCGTACCGGTCTTGCCCGTACCGGTGGCGGCCATAACCGACGGGGTCAACGGTTTCACGGCGCTGGACCTAGCCCGGAACGTTGCCATAGCGGAGATAGCCGGCAGGACTTACGCGGTGGTTACTGCTAGTGGTGACGATGGCGTGCAGATAATCGAGCTGGCCCATCCAGAAGGCTACCAGCCGTCCTCACCATATGCCTATCCCGGCCCATTGCGTCCGACAGCCGCCATCCCCGACGGGGTTTACGGGTTCACGGCGCTGGACGGGGCCGATGGCATAGCCATAGCGGAGATATCCGGCGGGACGTACGCGGTGATTACCGCCCGGAATGATGACGGCGTGCAGATAATCGAGCTGTCCCATCCAGAAGGCTACCAGCCGTCCTCGCCATACGCTTATCCCGGCCCATTGCGTCCGACAGCCGCCATCTTCGACGGGATAGGCGGGTTCACGGCGCTGGACGGGGCCAGCGGCGTAGCCATAGCGGAGATATCCGGCGGGACGTACGCGGTGGTCACCGCCTGGGACGACGACGGCGTGCAGATCATAGACATCACCGTCCCGGCCTCGCCCATACCGGTGGCGGCCATAACCGACGGGG
>JAEFDA010000047.1 GCA_016126025.1 Nitrososphaerota archaeon
TAATACACAATTGATCTAAATAATCAAAATACCGTCAATTTACCTCAATACATTCAGTGTATGAACAAGATGAATATTCTATGGCGCCGGATGCAAATCAAAATCGCATGCTGGATTTGGGCTGCTGATCCGCCCCCACCGACTCCGGTTTTTGGTACTGCCGAACGCTCCTCAGGACAGTCGAACTTGGCATGCCCGCGCCGGGACTTTGCGCGGAATGTGTGGGAGGGCGGCTACGCCACAAGACTAGAAAAACCACGGTACCGCGTACCGCCGCGGACTATATCTGGTAGGGCTTTATCGGATGCTTGGTGGTCTCGTGGGACCTCATCCACTCCAAGGTGTTCACGAACGCCTCGGCCAGCTCGATGGTGGTGAGCACCGGGATGCCCAGCTCCAGCGCCTTGCGGCGTATCTGGTACTCGTCCTCCAACATCCCGATGTACTTTTCTAGGGTGGCGGTGCTGGGAATATTTATGATAAAGTCTATCTTTCTCTGGTATAGCAGGTCCGCTATGTTTGGCTGCCGTTCGGGCTCGGATATCTTGTGGACGACCTTGACGGCGCCCAGCCTCTCCTCCAGAAACTCGGCGGTGTGCTCTGTGGCCAGTATGTTAAAGCCCATCCCGCCCAGCTTTGCCACGGCGGCCAGCAGCTTCTCCTTGTTGGGCGTGCCGCCCACGGTGATCAGGGCAGACCCGCCGGAGGGCAGGTTGTACCCCACCGCTCCCAGGGCCTTGGAGAGGGCGTCATAGAAGCTCTCCCCGAAGCAGGCCGCCTCGCCGGTGGAGCGCATCTCCACTCCCAGCGTCAGGTCGGCCCCCTCCAACTGCATGAACGAGAACTGGGGCACCTTTATCCCCACAGTGCGTATGTCGCGCCACCTGTCGTGGGGGACGGCGGGCAGCCTGCCACCCATGACGGCGCGGGATGCCAGTGATATGAGGTTCATGCCAACCAGTTTCGAGACGAACGGCATGGAGCGGGAGGCGCGTATGTTCAGTTCTATCACGTACACCTCGCCGTCGTGCACCAAAAACTGCAGGTTGAATGGTCCCCGGATGCGAAAGGTACGGGCTATCTTGATGGTGTACTCGGTGATGGTCTGCACTATCATGTTGCCCAGCCTCCAAGGCGGAATGCACATCATCGCGTCGCCGGAGTGTACCCCGGCGCTGTCTATGTGCTCGACCACCGCCCCTATGATTACGTTGTCGCCGTCGGAGACGCCGTCCACGTCCACCTCCAGCGAGTTGAGCATGAACTTTGATATCACGACGGGGTGGTCCGGCGAGACCCGGGTGGCCTCCTGCGTATATGTCTTCAACTCGTCGGCGGACCAGACCACCTTCATGGCGGCGCCCGACAGTACATAGGAGGGGCGCACCAGGACCGGAAACCCTACCTCGTGCGCGAATATGCGCGCCCCCTCAAGACTGGAGAACGCCTGCCAGCGCGGCTGCCGTATGTGCAGCTTGTCCAGCTCGGCGCTGAACTTTGAGCGGTCCTCGGCCCGGTCCACGTCAACCGCCGACGTGCCCAGTATGGGCACGCCGCTGGCTGCCAGGGACGGCGTCAGGTTGTTGGCCGCCTGTCCTCCCACGCCGGTCACCACCCCGCGCGGACTCTCGAACTCCACTATGTCCATGACGCGCTCGTGGGTCAGTTCCTCAAAGTAGAGGCGGTTGCATATGTCATAGTCGGTGGAGACGGTCTCCGGATTGCAGTTGACCACCGCAACGGGTATGTGGCTGTGCTCCCGTATGCCCCAGACCATATTCACCGTACCCCAGTCGAACTCCACACTGCTTCCTATGCGGTAGGGTCCGGCGCCCAGCACCATGGCGGCGCGCTCCCCGGCCGGCACCGTGACATCGTGGTCCGTACCCCCGTATGTCATGTACAGGTAGTTGGTCGCCGCCGGCCACTCGGCGGCCAGCGAGTCTATCTGCTTTACCTGGGGAAGTATGCCCATGCCCTTGCGGACGGCGCGTATCTGGGCGGCGGTCCTGCCGCAGGCCCGGCCTATCTGGACATCCGAGAAGCCGGCGGCCTTGGCGTCCCGCATGGTGGAGCGGTCCGGCTCGCTCTTCAGGCGGCCGGCCATTCCTACTATGTTTCGTATCTTCTCCACGAACCAGGGGTCTATGGAGGACAGGCGGCTGATCCTGGCCGTGTCGAACCCGCGTGAGACGGCTGCGGCGACGTTGTACAGTATCATGTCGTCAAAGTGTATCAGCCTCTCCTCCAGCTCCTCCTCGGTGTACTGCTCTGAGCCGAACCGGTTTAGGACCAGTCCGTCCATCCCCGAGTCCAGCATGCGGATAGCCTTCTGGAGGGACTCCTCGAAGGTGCGGCCCACGCCCATCACCTCCCCGACCGACTTCATGGTGGGCCCCAGCTTCCTCTTCACCTGGTCAAACTTGGCAAAGTCCCACCGGGGGTGCTTGCACACCACGTAGTCCAGCGACGGCTCAAAGCACGCGGTGGTGCTCTTGGTTATGGTGTTGGTCAGCTCGTGCAGACCGTACCCCAGGCCTATCTTGGCGGACATGTACGCCAACGGGTATCCGGTGGCCTTGCTGGCCAGCGCCGAGGAACGCGACAGCCGGGGGTTCATCTCGATGGCCACGTACTTCTCCGATGCGGTGTCCAGCGCGAACTGGACGTTGCACTCTCCCACTATGCCCACGTGCGAGGCGGCCCGGAGGCTGGCAGAGCGCAGCATGTGGTACTCGCGGTTGTTGATGGTCTGGGAGGGCGCCACCACTATGTTGTCGCCGGTGTGCACCTTCATGGCGAGGATGTTCTCCATGTTGCATACGATGACGCCGTTGCCCGCCGTATCCCGCATCACCTCGTACTCTATCTGCTTCCACCCGCCGATGTACTCCTCTATGAGCACCTGGCCCACCATGCTCGCCTTTATGCCGCGCTCCACTATCTCGTGCAGCTCCAGTTCGTTGTGGGCAACCCCGCCGCCCTTGCCACCCAGTGTGTATGCCACACGGACTATCACCGGATAGCCCAGCCTCCTGGCAGTCCGCTTGGCGGACTCAAAGTCGGTGACCGTATCGCTGGGGAGGACGGGCACCCCGCACCTTCCCATGGCGTCCTTGAAGAGCTGGCGGTCCTCGGCCGTGCGGATGCCCCCCACGTCGGTGCCCAGCACCTGCACCCCGTACTTCTCCAGCACGCCGCCCTCGGCCAGCCCGACCCCGCAGTTGAGGGCCGTCTGGCCCCCGTACGAGAGCATTATGGCGTCGGGCCGTTCCTTCTCTATTACGGACTCAACGTACTGGGGGGTCACCGGCAGCAGATACACGCGGTCTGCGAACCTGGTGTCGGTCTGTATGGTGGCCACGTTGGGGTTTATCAGGATGCTTCTCAGGCCGTCCTCCCGTATGGCCTTGAGGCATTGGCTGCCGGAGTAGTCGAACTGGCGGCCGCTTTGGGCGGCTTTCGCCGGCCTCTCCGATCTTTATTGCCCCACTTCCCAGGACCAGTATGTTCTTCAGCGACTCACTTCGCGGCAGGCCGGGGGTCCTCCATTATCCTGTGCAGCTCCTCGAAGACGAACCCGCAGTCGTAGGGTCCCGGGGAGGCCTCCGGGTGGAACTGCACCGCTATGCAGGGGCGCGTCCTGTGCCGGATTCCTTCGACGGTGTCGTCGTCGGTGTTGGTAAACCACAAATCAAACTCCGAGTTGGCCAGCGAGTCGGGGCTGATGGCGTAGCCGTGGTTCTGGCTGGTCACGTATACGGTCCCGGTGGATACGTCCAGGCAGGACTTGTTCTGGCCCCGGTGCCCGTACTTGAGCTTGTAGGTCTGGGCGTTGCCAGCCAGGGCGATTATCTGCGCCCCCAGGCATATGCCCAGCAGGGGCACGCCACGGTCCATGAGGGCGCGGGCCGCGCCGATAGTCTTGGTGCAGTGCTGGGGGTCCCCGGGGCCGTTGCTTATGACCACGCCGGCGGGCTCGTACCCCATGATGTCGGATATGTCCGTGTCGTGGGGGACCTTGACGGCCCGGTATCCCATGCGAGTCACGTGTCGCAGTATGGCGTTCTTGGCGCCCACATCCAGCACAACTACGTTGCGCCCCTGGCCGTACCCGGAGTGGTCGGTGGCCGAGACGCCGTCCACCAGCCGCTCTGTGCCGTACCGGGGGGCAGAGGACAGCCTCTCAGCCAGCTCCCCGGCATCCACGGGGGACTCGGAGACGGCTAGGGCGGACATCTGGACTCCCCGGCTCCGGAGCCTCTTTGTAAGCGAGCGCGTGTCCACGCCCGCGATGCCGGGTATGCCCTGCGAGTACATCCACTCGTCCAGGGTCATGGCCATGTTCCAGTGGCTGGCCGTGTGTGAGAGATCGTGCACCGCCAGGCCGCGTACCTGTATGCGGCCGGACTCAAAGTGGGCGGGTATGCCGTCGGGGTCGGTCTCGGCGGGGTCGGGCACGCCGTAGTTGCCCACCAGCGGGTATGTGATGGCCAGTATCTGGCCCCCGTACGAGGGGTCGGTCAGCGTCTCGGCGTACCCCACCATGCCGGTATTGAAGACGGCCTCGCCAAACACCATTCCGGGGTGGCCGAACCCCTCGCCCTCCATGACGGTCCCGTCGTCAAGGAGCAGCGTGGCATACATCCCCCTGTGCTCGGACTTTTTTACGGCTATTTTGAACCCTCGGTGGCTCCCCGGATATGGCGATTTAAGTGTAAAGGTGGCGGGGCGGAGGCGCGCTGTGTGCACGGGATCTTGCCCTAGTGCCGGGGATGCCAATATGCGTATGGCTGGGAGGCGCCGTGTCGCCACGGGGTGCCTGTGCGTGTGGGCGCCCTGCCCAAGATTGCCGAAATGCCGATACCGTCATGTTTATTTATTCACCGGGCAGAGCGGACTTGTGAGCGAAGGCGGATACTTGGGCAAGGCCCTGCGCGGTGCCGACAAAGCATTGCGTACGGGTGTTGAGACAGCCGACGGCGTGATAGACACGGCCGTAGATGTCGGCACCAGCACTGTCAATAAGGCCGTCGAGACAGGCAAGGACATAAGCGGCCAGACCCGACGCATGATAGCCGGCAAAACAGAGATAGAGATGCTGGAACGGCTGGGAAACATGTGGCGCGAGGGGATGCTCACCGACGAGGAGTTCCGGGCTGTCAAGACTAGGATACTGGACAAGATATGAAAAAGTCAAGCATCTTCGGCTCCGACGGACAGCGCGAGGTCAACCCGGACTGGTTCACAGGCCGGGTATGGATGAAGGTGCTGTCGGAGGGCTTGGGGTCCTCAAAGCAGGACATGTACCACGTACACTTTGAGAAGGGCGCCCGGACCAAGCTGCACCGCCACGACGGTTCCCAGGTACTGATAGTCACTGAGGGCCGGGGAAGTCTGGTCACATACGAGTCTGACGGAGCCGAGTCAGACTCCTTCGGCATACGGGAGACCGGAACGGTGCCGCTCTCCACCGGAGACGTGGTGTACATACCCGAGAACACCCTGCACACCCACGGCTCCACCGATAATGTCGCGACGTTCTCGCACATAGCCGTGAACAACCTGCCCTGCGGGGTGGGTGAGTATGTCACGGTGTGGTACGAGTCGGACGGGGACCGGGTGACCTGTCAAATATAGACAACGGTTTTTACCGAGTGCCGGCCAATAAGGGGACGTGAACGCATCCCAGGCCATGTCGATACTGAACGTGGACCGGAATGCGGATCCCGACATGATCAAGGCCGCGTACCGCAAGCTGGTGCTGGAGCACCACCCGGACCGCAAAAACGGAGACGATGTGCAGTTCAAAAAGATCACTGAGGCGTACCACGCCCTCACCGACGGGGATTCCCAGAACGCAGAGCCCGAAGAACCCGCCGCCGAGAAGTCCAGATGGGGCGCCGGCCCCACCGACCGGGCCAAGTGGGGGGCGGGGCCCACCGACAAGGTACCCGAGGAGGACTGGAGCAGGTACACTGCCGAGTTCGAGGAGGACACGGCATGGTGGAAGGCGTACGAGAACCGGTTTTGGCAGGAGTACGAGGGCCGGGTGCGCGGGAACACCGGCGCCGAGTCCGAGAAGGCCCAGGAGCCCCGGGTGCAGCCTGAGCTGCGGGTAGACGTGGATCAGAGCCTCTGCATAGGGTGTTGCAGCTGTGAGACCATAGCACCGGATGTCTTTGAGATAAACCGCAACGCAAAGTCCAACCCCAAGTCCAGTGTGAAGAACCCCCGGGGGGCCGGGGTCAACCGCATCATGAACGCCGCCGAGACGTGTCCCACCAAGGCCATCATGGTGGATAACGTGCGGACCGGCGAGCGGATGTATCCATTCTAGCCCCGCAGCCGGGCTAGTATTCCATCCAGCTCCGGCCCGGGGCAGGCGGCCGGCTCCGGAAACATCGAATGTATGGCGCCCCCGGAGTCGCCGGCATACCGCGGCACCAGGTGTACGTGCACATGGGGCACCTCCTGGCCGGCTCCCCGGCCGTTGTGCACGGCCAAGAGAGTGGCGCCGCCCAGCCCATCTGTCTTGCGGATCAGTTTGGCGGCCATCCCAAAGACATCCGTGACCTCGGCGGCAGTCATGTCCTGGACCAGCCGGCGGTGCGCCTTGGGAAGCACCAGCGTGTGGCCGGGGGTCAGAGGGAACGCATCCATAAACGCGGCGGCAGTATCTGACTCGGATACCATGCGGGCGGGGATCTCGCCTGCTATGATCCGGCAGAATATGCAGTCTGCGCCTATGGCACTATCTCGGCCCACGCCAGCCCCTCGCCGTATCGTATAGTCACCGTCTCGCCGGCCTGTGCGTTGCAGTTCTCTATCTGCTTTGGTATCTCATCGGAGGTGTCTGCCGCACAGACGCCGTTGTCGTTTGAGAGTATGACCACCTCCTCGTACACGTCGGCGCGTATGAGGTTCCAGAACGGGAAGACCACGGTGGCTATGACCAGGCCGGCCAGCACCAGTATGCCACCGAATATCATGGCATACTTGCGGCCAAACGTAGTCTCTCCCATCTCACCATGTGCCTCCGCCTACGTCGTTGGGATTTAGCTTCTTTTCCGGAACGTTTCCGTGAGCCTTATCGCAATGCCGCTTCAGCCGCTGGGGCGTGTGCAGCTCCAGCCCGCACTCCTTGCACTTGGTATTGTCGTCTCTCTTCCTGCTCAGTAACCCCATGGATTCTCGGAGCCGGGCATACATTATAAAGGATACCCGACGGCGCTCCGCCGTGGACAGGGTAAGGCACGTAACCGTCTTGGGATCGGGTGTCATGGGGCACGGCATAGCCCAAATAGCCGCCATGTCCGGATACGAGGTGGCCCTCCGCGACATAAAGCGGGAGTTTCTGGACCGGGCCATGGACAAAATAAGGTGGAGTTTGGACAAGATGGCATCTAAAAAAAAGATCACTGTTGCCGAGGCGTCCGACATCCTGTCCAGGATAAGGCCCGTGGTGGACATCAGCGAGGCCCTGGCCGGGGCAGATCTGGTAATAGAGGTTGTTCCCGAGAATATGGATCTCAAGCGTACCGTATACGCGGAGCTGGACAGAGTCTCGGCGCCCGGCACCATATTCGCGTCCAACACCAGCACGCTGCCCATCACCGAGATAGCCGGGGCGACCGGCCGCAAGGACATGGTGGTTGGCGTACACTTCTTCAACCCGCCCCAGCTGATGCGGCTGGTGGAGGTCATACCCGGCAACGAGACCTCCAGTGACGTGGTCTCGCTTATGCAGGAGTTCGTGGCGAGCCTAGGCAAGACACCGGTCCTATGCCGTCGGGACGTGCCCGGGTTTATAGTAAACCGGCTGTTCATCCCCATGGTGCACGAGGCGCTCTACTCCATGGAGCGGCAGGGCATAACACAGGAGGAGATGGACTCGGCGGTGAGGTTTGAGTTGGGATTTCCGATGGGAATATTCGAGCTGGCCGACTTTACCGGATTGGATGTAATACACAAGGCCAGTGAAGAGATGCACAGTCGGGATCAGAAGGTGCTACGGCAGCACCCCCGCGTCGAGCAGCTGTACCGGGCGGGAAGTCTGGGACAAAAGTCCGGGGAGGGATTCTACAGGTACTCGGATGAAAAGTACGAACGGGTGGCACTCTCCAAGGAGCTGGCCAGCAGGTGCGACCCGCTGCAGGTGCTGGCAAACGTGATGAACAATGCCGCCTGGCTGATAACCAACCAAGCCAGTGATCAAAAGGAGATAGAGCGGGCCGCAGAGCTGGGCCTGGGGCTCAAAAAACCACTCTTCGAGACGGCCGCCAAGTTTGGAGTGGGCCGCATAGTGGCCGAGCTGGACAGGCTGGCCTCGCAGCATGGACAGTTCTACGAGCCGGACGTCCTGCTCCGCACCATGTCTAAATGATCTCGAATATCCGTTCGACGGCCTCTGCCGCCGATCCCGCGGCCTCTACCACCATGCTACGGCGGTGGTCCAGACTCGTGCCGGCGTACCGGTCGGCCATGCCTCCCGTCCCCCGTATGGCCACCATGGGCTTGCGGTACATGTAGGCGGCGCACATCTCTGAGAGGGTGCCGACGCCGCCACCCACTATGATTATGCCATGCGCCGCATGCACGTTCACAAAGTCCCTCATGAGCCCCATTCCGGTTGGTACAACTATGTCGCAGTATGGGTTGGCCGCCGCCGCGTCATTCTGGGGTATTATTCCCACCGAGATGCCACCGGCCTCCCGAGCTCCCATGGACGCGGCCTCCATCACGCCGCCCATGCCCCCAGTTACCAACACGGCCCCCCGGACAGCCACCAGCCGCCCCACCTCGTAGGCAACCTTCCGATGTGCGTCTAAGCAGCCGTTGTCGTTGTGACCTATCAGCAGTATCTGGATGCGGCCCGTCATGCTCTGCCGGCTCGTCCATGCGCTTCTGTCATTGCATTTTCAGACTGACTTTCCCTATTAAGTCCCGAGACCAGATTCACAATTGGAACGCGGGCGGCGCCCTGCCCGGCCGGTTCATCGCAGTCTCAGCGGATCTGAGCTTTCATCAGAACTGTCCGGCCATCCCGCAGGCGGTGCCGCGGCTATGGACGTGCCGTTCCAGCCGGTGCATGTACCGGTATTTTGCGAGTGGGGGACCCTGGAGTGGGCCGCGCCGTGGGCTACCGGGCCGGGTACTGCACGGCTAGAGTCTGATCGGGACGGCGCAGTCCAGTTCCGGGGCACCGACTCATGACGGTATGCGCCGTGTCCGCGCAGCGGCGCAAGTGGCCGCGGACAGACCTCGCACTCGCCGCCTCGTATGGAAGTCTAGGAAAACTGGATGTTTCCTGTATGGGGTCGTTCCGACGATTCGGGTGCTTGTTCATGTATGATCAGCCCGTCGAAGCCCATAATGCGCCAGAACCCAGCCATATGGGTCTGGCCTTCGGCATGGTGTGACTCCATGCAGAGTCGATTTGGCCTTGTGTTCTGCCGTATGTTGACCGTCCTTTTCCTTTGCAGGTTGTTTGCCCTGCCATATCATATGGACTTGGTGTGATCCGTATTAATCGCTAAAATTCCTGACGGTGCATCACGCGCTAATGATGCTAGTCGGACGAGTAGTACCCCGACCCGAAGACCAGGCCGTCGTGCATGATCAGCCAAGTGCGCTTGCCCTCCTCCCCGCCGGTAACCGGGTTTGTATGCGTGTAGCTGGCCCATATGCCGGTCCCCCTACCTATCTCGTTGAGGATGTCATCCACCTGCAAGGTCGAGGAGATGACGTCCCAATCTGACATGCCTATAAGGTCCGGGTTCACGTTCTGCGCCTGGACCGTTCCGGTCACCGGGTCCGCCACGAAGACGTAGGTCGAGACCGGTTCCCCGGAGATGGTGTTGAGGGCCGCAAAGGCCGCGTCCCTGCCCTTGTTGTTGTATTCGAGGACCTGGCCATATGTGGCTGCCTGGACCTGGGAGTCAAGCAGGTAATAGCCGGATCCAAAGACCAGCCCGTCCCGCAGCTCCAGATATGT
>JAEFDA010000098.1 GCA_016126025.1 Nitrososphaerota archaeon
GGTCTCGTCCAGATAGTCAGAGTATATGGTGCAGACGACGGTTATCACCAGGCGCGGCATATTATCGGACACGTCATCGCTGGCCATAGCAGTGGTAGGGGCTGCGATGCCCATGGCGGCCAGTCCCAGCATGACCAGCGCTACGCGTGGTGCCATCATGCGACCACCGCTTTTTCTGTAGTATATAACCCCGCCGGTTGGGTTCTGCTCAAACTATTCTAGGTTCGCCGGCTTTCGGATGGGGCAGATTCTCGCCGCAGGCCTGCGTCCGTCCGGGAACGCGTACTTGGACGACATGCAGCGTATGCCGAGTCTCCCCAAGAGATCTGGCGAGCCGGCATCCGTCCGTGGCGGCCCAGCCCTGACGCGGTCCGCCGGCCTGCAGGGGGGGAGCACTTTTGCCGGGTTTGCGGGAGCACTACGCAGAGTATGGGCGGCACCATACCGGCCGGGGCCGTCCCTCACTCGACGTAGTGGTGGTGTGTAAGGTTGTCGTAGAACCGTACCGATTTTACGTTGACAAACTCCATCATGCCGTGGCGGGAGAGCTCCCTGCCGAAGCCGCTGTTCTTTATCCCGCCGAATGGTATGCGGGGGTCTGAGACCACCACGTTGTTCACGCTCACGATGCCCGACTCGATGCGGCGCGACATCTGCTCGGCCTTTGCCAGGTCCCGAGTCCATATGCTGGCGCCCAGGCCGAACTCCGTGTCGTTGGCGATCTTTACGGCCTCCCGCTCGTCGTCCACCACAGTGATGGGCGCCACCGGGCCGAACGTCTCCTCGGTGGCCATCCTCATGTCCGGCTTGATGTCGGTGACTATGGTGGGCTCGTAGAAGCATCCCTTGTCGCCTATCTGCCTGCCGCCCGCCAGCACGTTGGCGCCCTTGGACCGGGCATCCTCGACCATCTCGGATATGGCCTCCAGGCCGCTTTTGGTGGAGAGCGGCCCAATGTCCGTATCCGTCGAGGTGGGGTCCCCCACGGCCAGCTTGGCGGTGTTCTTCACGAACCGCTCTATGAACTCGGAGGCGATGTTCTTGCCCACTATGAACCGCTTGGATGCAACACAGCTCTGGCCGCAGTTTATGAACCTGCCCTTGACCGCCCCCTCGGCAGCGTCCTCTATTATGGCATCGTCCAGCACTATGAACGGGTCGCTTCCGCCCAGCTCCAGCACGCACTTTTTCAGCCTGCCGGCGGCCCTCTGGCCCACCAAGGCCCCGGCCTGCGTGCTGCCCGTGAAGGTCACCGCCGACACGCCCGAGTCTATCAGGCAGTTGGCCGTCTCCACGCTGCCCGTGAGGGTCTGGAATACGCCGTCGGGAATGCCGGCCTCAGCGAACGCCCTGGTCATCTCCAGGCCCGACTGTTGCGTGATCCGGGAGGGTTTCATCACTATCACGTTGCCAGCCATCAGGCACGGGGCGGCAAAGCGGAGGGCCTGCCAGTACGGAAAGTTCCAGGGCATTATGGAGCCTATCACCCCCAGCGGCTCGAAGGCCAGAAAGCTCTTCCGGGCGTCGGTGTTCAACACCTCGTCTGCCATGAAGCTGTCGCCGTGGTCGGCATAGTACACCATGGTCTTGGCGCACTTCTCCACCTCCCCGACAGACTCCTTGATGGCCTTGCCCATCTCCTGTGTGGCCACCTCGGCCAGCTCGTACTTGTGCCGGGTCAGGTACTCGGCCAAGTTG
Organism: Nitrososphaerota archaeon; assembly: GCA_016126025.1. Classification (GTDB taxonomy): domain Archaea; phylum Thermoproteota; class Nitrososphaeria; order Nitrososphaerales; family Nitrosopumilaceae; genus VYCS01. Next base: position 1,699 of record JAEFDA010000098.1, read on the forward strand.
TACATGTAGCCCCGCCGCGTCTCGTAGCTGCGCTTCCACTCCCGAAAGGCCCTCCGCGCCCGGGCCACCGCCGCGTCTACCGAGCGCTTGCCCATCTGCTCGTACTCGGCTATGGGCTCGCCGGTGGCAGGGTTTACGGTGACTATCTGGCTCATTTCGCACCTACCCGGCAGTCTTGGGCTTGATTTGGCCCGCTTCGGGGTAGGCCATGCGTACCCAGTTCCTCACCACCTGATCAAAGGACCTCAGGGCGGAGATGTACATCTGCGGGTACCACCTCAGGAACTGCCCGCACATCTCCGCCTGGACCATCATAGTCTTGGCGTACAGCCGTATTCCCATCTCCGCGGCCCAGCGGACATCCTGGCGCAGCGGTGAGCCCATCCCCATGCGCTCCAGGCTGTAGCCGGCCTCCAGGAGGCTCTCCGCCAAGCGGTTGTGTTCCCGGTATATGGACGAGTTCATCCTGACGTACAGCGGCACCTGCGCGTCAATCTTTTTCATCACCTTGGTAGTGCTGTCCTTTAGGACGTCCGTCATGGAACGAGTGTCGTCGGCCACCTGTGCCAATAGCGTGCCTACCCATATATTTCCTAGAGGCCGCCCGCCGGAGAGTTCTGGGTGGCGCCAAGCCGGGAACGACTCCGCGGCCGTCCGGACCGAGGCGGCGCTTTGTGCATCGGCGCACCACCTGTTCAGAACGTCTGCTGCATGTCGTTGCGGATGGCCTCTATCTTGCTGGCGAATGCCTTTTTGGCCCGGTCGTTCTTCTTTAGGTTCATCACGCCGCCGCAGTTCATGCACTTGAACATGTCGTCCAGCGTGTCCTCGAACGTTACCCGGGGGCAGTCGTCGTTGCCGCAGTGGTAGAACTGGGTGGAGTTCTCATAGTCCAGGCGCTGTTGGAGGCGCTCCATTATCTGGCGCTTCTGGGTCTCGATGAACGTCTCGACCTCGCCCCGGCGCGTCCTCCACCTGTACACGAACCATCCCTTCCGCTCGTCCTTTACGCGTATGCCCGTGATGAGGGACTTGCCGAACAGTCCGTACAGCACCTTGCGGACCATGTTTATCCGGAGGCCGGTGGAGCTGGCGATCTCCTCGTCGGTGGCATCCTCGGCCTTTAGAAGGGACCGGGCCACCTTGAGGTACTCGTCGCCGCCGATCATGGCGGCGATCCGGACGAATGGGTCGTCGTACTTGTTGATCAAGCAGTTTATCCCCCCGTTCCATCTATAAATTTTCTTGGCTGATTTTTGGGCGCATCCCAGGCCAGCTCCCGGCGGCGTGCTGATCTCAGACACTACCGCGGCTCCAACGGTATGGGCAGGCGGTGCTAAGCGTGAGTCCCGGGGCGGATCTGGCTGGGAATGGCAGGAGCTACCCACATGCGCCAGCGGGATGTGAGATTTGCGGAGCCGACCACCCTGCACCCAGTCTTGGCGCATGTCCGGTACCGTGGGTGGCCGGCCCCGGATACTCACCACCGCACGTCCCGGCGGGATGCGCCGCCTGCACCCAGGGGCAACGCTCAGGGTCTCCCGGAGGGCTCCCCGTCCACGACGAGCTTGCCCCTCCTGCTGGGTATAATGCGCCGGGCGGCGCCCGGCGGCGCTATCCCGAACTGTCGTCCCCTCTGCACTCGGTCCAGAAAGACTGCCAAGGCTGCTATCTCGGAGTGGGGCTGGCTGCCCACTGCCACGTTGTAGTCGGCCATGTCGTATATCTCCCGGGGTACCTTGCCGGCGCCTATGACCACCAGCATATTTTCCAAGCGTGCCATGCGGGGCAGCACCGCGTCCAGTGCCTCGCCGTACATGGTCAGGTGGGCCACACCGAACAAGTCGGCCTTCCTGCGGCGTATTATTCCCTTGAGGTCCTGCTCCAGCACGACCTCAAAGTCCCCTCCCCAGGTGCGGTTCACCCCGCGTAGGGTGTCCCGTATGTCGGCGTTGGCCTCGCTCATGTATATGCGCCTGGCCCCGAACGCCCGGGACACCAAGGCGGCGTGCGTGGTGACGCGGTCGTCCCTCACCAGCCGCTGGCCCAGCCTGGCCACCTCTATGATCATGGCCCCCGCTCCGAGGCGGCCGCCACCATCTCCCGCAGCGAGTCCAGTCCGTGGCCGGTGGCCGCCGAGACGGCTACCCACCTCTTGCCGTCCATCTCCAGCGCCCGGGCCCGGGACGCCAGCTGCGGCGCGGAGAGGCGGTCGGACTTGTTCACGGCGAATATCATCCTCCCCATCTCCACGCCCAGTCGCCCCAGCGTTGCCATGCAGCTACGGTACTTCTTTCTGAGATCGGGGGGCCTGTCGCTGCCGTCCAGCACCACCAGCACCACGTCGGCGTGGACCATCTCCTCCAGGGTGGACCTGAACGCCTCTATCATATACGCGGGAAGCTTGCTGATGAACCCCACCGTGTCCGACACCAAGAAGGGCTCCCCACCCACGGTGAACCTCCGGGTGGTGGTGGAGAGGGTAGTGAAGAGCTCCTCGCCCTCCCGGCGCCCCTCGCCGGTCAGGGCGTTGAAGAGCGTGGTCTTGCCCGCCGAGGTGTACCCAGCCAGCGAGACGGTCTTGAGGCCGAGCCGCTTCCGCCCCTGCCGGTGGAGCGTCCTCTGCCGCCCCGCCTTGGCCAGCTTGGACCGGACCGAGTGCATGCGGTGTCTGATGTCGTTGTAGTACACGTCCACCTCGAACTTGCCTATGCCCATGAAGCCGGGCTGCTCGCCCATCTTGGCTAGGCGCACCTTCTCCCTGGCCCTGCCGGACTCGTAGCGCATCTGGGCCAGCTTCACCTGTAGGCGCGATTCGGCGCTGGAGGCCCTCCTCTCAAATATCTCCAAGATGAGGGCTTCCCGATCCAGGACGTTGCGGTGCAGTCGGGAGGCCAGGTTGTAGTTCTGGCTGGGCCGGAGCACCTCGTCGTACACTATAACGTCGGGGCCCAGCCGGTCGGCCTGCTCCCCCAGCCGGCGCATGGTCTCCTCGCTTATCCCGTACTTGGGGCGGTTGAGGAACCGCTGCCGTAGGGTGTAGGCCACCCGGTAGCCGGCCGCATCGCACAGGGCGACGGCCTCGTCCACGGCGTCGTCCCTGTCGTAGGTGATCAGTATGGCTGACCCCGGGGCAGCGGACATGTCAACCGGCGGCGGCCACCGGCAGGCCCTGACCATACCCAATCTTCGCTATAGCCCTGGCCGCCAGCATATCCCTTTTTCCCCGCCTGTTGCAGTTTCGGCTCCGGGGGCTGGTGCCCATCTCGTCCACCATCTCGATTCGGAGGGGCTGCAGGTCCACCGACGCCAAGGCCCTCCGTATACGCGCCGCCGACGCCATCTCGCCGTTCCCTATTCTTATGGTGCAGGAGGACGGGCCTATCCCCCGCACCAAGGCCGCCACATGCGAGACCAGGGCATGCGCGGAGGTGAACAGCGACGCCTCCACCTCCCGGCCCGCGTACGAGACTGCCAGACCCAGGCGCTTGCCAGGATCTATGCCCACCAACAGATCGTCGCCGAAGGTTTTGCACCGCCGGAGCAGCAGGCTCAGGGCCACGGCGGATCCCCGCTCCAGCTCGTCGGGGAAGAGCAGGGCGCAGCTGGGAGGCCAGGCGCGCGCCTCGGCGCGTGTGGTGAGTATGATGTGGCCGCCGTACCCGGGCATCTCCCGGGGCTCTAGAACGTCAAAATCCACGCCCGTCCTACGCAGCCAGCCCGTAAAGGTGTAGTAGGGACGGGCCTGAGCCGTCGCTATTCCCACTCGGTAAGGGTCTATGGGTGTGATGGGTGCCGTATCATGGGGCGCGTTAATATTTTTTGTGGATGATATGCGTGGGTGTAGTATACGAAAATTATGTCCGCTAGTCATTTGGCTCCGCCCCCATCCAGTCGGGGTCCTTGGTCCTGACTTTGTCGCCTCCTTGGCCGAGAACGCCTTGAGCGCTGGTATCTTATATCATGACCAGCCCTGCGCAGGCTGATCGCCGTGCGGAGCACGCCGACCTTTTCCAGTTTACAGGTGTCCAGCACCAGCTGCACCCCCTCTTGGGACGACGGCGGCAGGGCGGGCCTGCCCAGAGGGAGCGGAACGTGGGAGGATCCAGTCTCCCTGAACTCGGCCCGCATCCTCCGGATTTGCATTGGCGTCACTTCAGGCTCCGGCCGCCTCCGACGTGCTCCTGCCCGTCTCGAGTTGGTTTATGGCGCACAAAGATGGCCTTTGCCGTCAGACGCTTTGCCATCTTCTTTCTTGATCGATACGGCGCATAATACTCCTTTATGGTTCGCTTGATGTTGGCGGGACCTAATTGTCGTACAATAGAACTACTGGATTTATATAAATTTTTAAATATTATCCTGTCTAAAACCGCACATGGTAAGCATCATAAGGAAGAAAAATGCAAACAGCGACTCCTACTACCTATACTACGACTCAAAGGGAACGGCCCAGCGGCAGTACGAGGAGTATCTGGGAAAGAGCATACCACCGGATGTGGAGAAGAGAATGAACGACTTCATACTGCGAATACTGCGCGGAGAATTGGAGCCCAAACCGGATAACACAGAAAGTGAGAAAGTGGATTTTGGCGTGGGAAATTAGGGGCCTAAATTCGCCCTAGGTGCGACTCGTACGTTAAGATCGACATCTTGGACGGTCCGCTCCCGCCGGTCCAGCCCATGCAACTATTTACCAATACGTTTAGATCCATCCCCGCATCCCCATGCTGGCACAACGCCTCAACGCAACGACTGCCAAGGCAGGACCGGTGGCAGGGCCAAAGGCAGGAACAAGGCCGGTGACGCACCCCGTCGCGTTGGACGGCACGTCCCGCAGTTGCCTCCCGTGTGGCCCCATATGGCATCCGTGCAGTGCGCCAGCCCGCGCCGCCCTGCCTGCACTGCACGCACCGGGGCCTCGCGCAATAACTGATCATTAATAATCTAGGTCGGACCTGAGCGCATCTGTCCAGTGTGGACACCGCGAGTGGAGAGTCACTTTCCCACCATCCGAATTGCGGATCACCTCTAATGTTACAGCCCCGGACGATATGCGTTGGACGCGCAAACTGGGCGGCGCGCATGCGGCGTCAAGAGTCCTATGGCTTCATGACGGTGGAGACGACCACACCGACGGCATCCTCAAAGCCGGCGTCGATGCCAGCCCGGATCTCCTCCAGCCGCGAGTCGGCCTCCTCGGATATCTTGGCGGCCTCGGCGCTCGCTTTCTCCCGGGCCTCGCCTATGATACCCTCTGCCTCGGCGCTCGCCTTCTCCCGGACGTTCTCGTACAGTGCATCGGCCTCCTTCTGGGCCCTCACGGCCAGCTGGTGCTTCATGTCGGCCACCTTGGAGTCCAGCGAGTCCAGATCGTCCTCAAGGCCGCCGAGAGCCTTTATTATATCGGCCACCTTGGATTCTGCTACCGCCAACTCGAGGGCGGCTCCCCGGCCCGCTAATTAAATCATGGTGCGAGCCGGTCAGAATTGCCGTGTTGCGCCGTCTTGCGCTGGCAGGAGCGGCTGCACCACGCGGCGTCCGGCCCCTACGACCTCTCCTTCAGGGTCTTCTCGATGTTCAGGTTCAGGACGATCTCCGCTATATCCACCGAATACTCGGATATGCGCCGGATGTTGTCTGCCATACGCCGTATCCTGAAGACGATCTCGTTGTCCCAGATGTTTCCCGTTATGCCCTGGAGCCGGGCGTCGTACTCGGACATCCGCGACGCCTTGGCTATGGTGGCCTCCGCTTGGGCGTAGTCGTCCTTGAAGAGCGCCAGGCAGGCGTCATCCAGCACCGACAGGGCAAAGGCGTTCATGTCCTGCAGCGTCACTATGGCGTCCTCGTCTATCCTCTTGTCGAACTCCAGTACATCCTTGGCTATGAGGACCGCATGGTCGCCGGCCCTCTCTATGTTCTTGACTAGGACCCTGTACCCCAGGCAGCTGCGGGCGCTCCGGAATCCTATCTCCCGGAGGACGTGATCGTTCTGGATGGCCAGCTTCAGCTGGCGTATTATGTAGAACCCGAACCTGTCTATCTCGTCGTCCATGTTGGCCACCTCGGCGGCCAGCTCCCTGTTGTTCTCCTGCACGGCCAGCAGGGCATCCCGGGAGACGGACTTTGCCAGGTGGACCATCCTCTTGAACGCGCCCTCCACGGTGAGCTCCAGCAGGTTGATGAGCACCTGGACGGTTATCATCTCCGAGGAGTCTGATATTATCTCGGAGCCCATCAGCATCCTCCTGACCGTCTCCTTGATGTGGAGCCGCTGGCTGGGCTTCAGCCGGCCGGACTTTGGCCGGACGTTTATTGTCTTGAATCCCAGAAAGTACAGCGATATGAGCCGGCGGGCAACGGTGTCGGGGCTTTCGTTGGCGCCAATCTCGATGGTGGCCGTATCGAACTGCGCCGTCTTGGGCTGGACGTCGGGCGGGGTGAGCATCAAGTTGGTGGATCCCTTCTTCGATATGCGGAGCTGGTCGCCCCGGGTCAGGCCCAACTCGTCTATCCACTTCTTCGGCAGTGATATGATGTATGATGACTTGCCGGTAAACTGGATCTTCCTGGTCTCGTACTTCTCGTCCATACTATATTGACCAATCCACATCAATATACACTATATGCGAGGTTCGCGGGTACGTCCGGCTGGCCAGTGCCCTGCCGCATACACGGGACCGCATCCTATGCACAGACGACACGTGACACCAAGCCACGGGACTTGGTGGCCCTACAGGGACGGTGTCGTACCGGAGCCGGTCTGCACAACGACTGGCGGGTTACTTGGCTCTTGCCAGATGCCTTCCTGCCAACGCGGCCGCTGCCAGGATTGACTGGTGGTCTTCCCTATCTGTCAGGTTGGTTCTTGGGGACTCAAAACTGCCCCTGAGTTTGCACAAACCGCCCATCCAGCTCCACTAATATGCTTGCCACGTCAGCCCGCACCCGTGAACGATGCGACCAAGCTGGCCTGTACGGTGGACGCCCTCTTCGGCGAGGGCGTCTCATCATGCATACCGCCGGACGTCCGCTTTACGCACTCGCGGAGGGGCCGCATACGGGGTGCATTCCACGGGGATGATCTTCTCTGCACGCTGAGGATAGACGGCGGGTTGGCCCTCACGCCCCACTTTGCCCAGATGCTGCTGGCGCACCCCGCGTTCCAAGAATCGTGCGTGGAGGTGAGCGGGGAGGCTGCCCCATTCGTCCGGGAGGGCAGATCCGTCTTCGCCCGGCACGTGGTCCGGTGTGGCGAGCGTGTCGGGGTGTCTGCCGATACCCCCGTCACACACAAGGGGACGGTCATAGCCGTAGGCCGGGCGGTCCTCTCCGCGGGGATGATGGCCGGGTGCGACCGAGGGGTGGCCGTTCGGATCCGGAATGGTTTAAAAAACTCGCCATCCCACACCTAGGCATAATGTACCCGGGAAACCGCAACTACCGCCGCATGGCCGGACGCATGGGAATGGACATGAAGGAGATCCCCGAAGTCACCGAGGTCGTGATCCGGACTGCTGACCGGGAGCTGGTCATAACCAAGCCCGTCGTGAACGAGGTGGAGAGCAAGGAGAACACCACCTTTGTGGTGGTCGCCGATGGCTACGAGGAGAGGGAGGTGGAGAAGCCCCAGTTCTCCGAGGACGACGTGGATATAGTATGTCTCAAGACTGGGGTGGACAGAGACAGGGCAGTGGCGGCTCTGACCGAGTGCGAGGGCGAGGTGGCCACCGCCATAGTGCGCCTAGCATCTGGATGAGCGGACTCCACACAGCGGGCCGTGTCACGGAATTTGTTTTGCGATTGGCCGGATCCTGAGGGCGGCCCGCAGGATCGAGCACAGGCAGGCTCAGGCCTTGGTGGGCGCGGCCAACGGGCAGCCGAGGCCAGTAGGATGCGCGATCCAATTTATCGTATGTGCAGAGATGCCAGACGAAAAAGTAGCGCAGTCCAACGGCCGCTACTATGCCATACTGTGGCCTATATCCGCCGGGGTTCTCTCCGGAACGAGCGGTTGCTGCGGCAGGCATTGCGGGGCCGGGCGATTGCGGCATCTGAGCCATGTCGACTCAGTTAATAATAAATAAGGGGATATTATTAACAACCCCATGAAAACCGGCCTAGTCGCACTCTCGATGGTGGCGGCCCTGATCCCGCTGGGCGCCACAATCCAGGACGCGGCCGCCGAGGATATAC
>JAEFDA010000015.1 GCA_016126025.1 Nitrososphaerota archaeon
GTCGGTGATGCTGGCGGTGGGAGAGGGGCTGGCCGGGTCGGTGATATTGATTATCTGGACGCCGTCATCCCTATTGGCGGCTACCACCGCGTAGGTGTGGCCTCCGGTGGTGAAGGTGTCCACGCCTATTGGGTAGTCAAGATTGGTATGGATGGTGTCGGTAAGGCTGGCGGTGGGAGAGGGGCTGGCCGGGTCGGTGAGGTTAATTATCTGGATGCTGTCACCTAGGTAGGAGTTAACGATGGCGTAAGTGCTACTGCCTATCTCAAACAGATCCAAATTATTAGGACCAACCAGCTCAGCGTCCTCGCCATCAGTAATGGTGGCCACCGGTTTTATCGTAGTTATCGGAAGTCCCAGCATGGTGACCTCGATGGTCTTGGTGGCTCCGTCTATCCTGTTGCCGGCCGGGTCGCGGACAGCCCCCTCGCCGATGGCCAGGGACGGGGCGTCGCCGATCGTCTCCATCTGGGTGGCGTTGAGTGTGGCCCAGATGGTGTTGGGGGCGTATGTCCTAGTGGCGACCTGATCCAGTGTCACGTTGCCCGGCTGCCCGACGACGGTCAGCCCGGAGTAGTCGGTGGCGGTGCGGTTAAGCAGCTCGCTGAACCTCAGGACCAAGAGACCGTCGGTGTTGTAGTAGATGGATGTCAGGGCCGGCGGCAGTAGGTCCGGAATGGTAAAGCGGTGGGCTCCGGCGGCCACCGGGAAGCCGTCGGTGTCAGAGACGGCTCCCGCTCCGATGACCAGCTCCGGCTGGGTCATGTTAATGAGGGTGTTGAGCGCGGCACCGTCCAGCGTGATGGTCAGAGTGTCGTTGGCCGCGGCCACCACCGTTCCAGTACCATTCAGTTGCAGAGTGGTGCCGCCCGGTCCCGCGTCAGACACCCATAGCATGGTGGTATTGACCAAGGACGGATTCAGGTCCTTGTCGAAGGTCGCTTGGATTATCCCGTCCGGGTGGAGGTATGCGGCCGAGACAAACTCCAGAGGTATCTCGTCCTTGCCGACGAGCTGGAGAATCTGTATGCCGTCGTAGTATGCCGCGATTGTGGCGTAGGTGGAGCCGCCTGCTCTGTGTATGTACATCTGGTACGAACCGGAGAGTGCAGTGGTACTATCATCCAGAATGCTGGTGACTAGGACTGGGTTGGCTGTATCGGTGATGTCTAACAGGGACACGCGCGACCATGGCACACCCCAGTCTATGGCAGTGGCCAAGACATAGGTGCGTTCATTGTGCGTAAAGACTTTCAACGAACCTAAATTGTCAAGCGTGTCGTCGATAATATTGCCCCTCGGCACCGGTGTGGTGGGGTCGGTTATGTCGACTATCTGTATTTTATCATTAGACCTGATGTTGAATATCGCATAGGTTCTGCCTGCCTTCTCGAACACGTCCACTTCGTTTTCTCCCCAAGAAACGGTGGTGGGCATATACCTGCTTCCGCGGACCGGGTCGGTGGGGTCTGTGATGTTGATTATTTGAATGCCGTCCTTGGTCGCTGTAATGGTCACAGCATAGTGTAAATCACCTATACTGAAGGCTTTCACGCCATATATCTGGTTAAGCAGGTAGCTGGCTAGGCTGCCCAACGGTGCGGGGCTAGCGGGGCTCGTAATGTTGATTATCTGGATGGATCTGTCATGGACGCTTGTAACTATCGAGTAGATACCGTTTCCTATGGCAAATACATCTGCCTTCTTCGGATCACGCAGCAGCGTAGTGGAATCCTCTGCCACGCTGCCCAGCGGGGCGGGGTTGTTAGGATCCGTAATATTTATGATCTGAACTCCATCATTGGTGTAGACGTTGTCGGCCGCCCGTGATACCACATGGGCGTAGAAACGGCCATCTATCTCAAATATGTCTAGTTGTTGTGGGTCGGCAAGTCTGGTAGTGGAGTCATCCACCAGACTACCCAGCGGGGCAGGGGTGGTAGGGTCCGTAATGTTAACTATCTGGATGCCGTTATCGTTAAAACCTGCAACTACCGCATAAGTGCGGCCATCTGTCTCAAACCCGTCCATGTAATATGAGCCATCCAATGCGGTATTGGTACCGTTATCTGTCAGGCTGGCTACCGGCCTGATCTTGACTATCGGAGATCCCAGCATGGTGATATGGATGGTCCCGGTGGCTTGGAGAATCCCGTTGCCGGCCGGGTCGCTGACGGCCCCCTCGCCGATGGCCAGGGTCGGGGCGGCGCCGACCGTCGCCATCTGGGCGGCGTTGAGGGTGGCCCAGATGGTGCGGGTGGCGGGCGTCTTGGTGGCTACCTGGTCCAAGGTCACGTTACCCGGCTGCCCGACGACGGTCAGCTTGGTGTAATCGGTGGCGGTGTGGTTGAGGGGTTCGCTGAAGGTGATGTTCAGGATGCCGGTATCGACATTGTAGGATGATGACGCCAGAGTGGGCGGGATGCCGTCGGTTACTTTTACGGAGATGGTGGTCTGGGCGATGTCGTTGTCGGATGGGTCGGCGACGGCGCCCTCGGACACCGACAGGGTCATGGTATCGCCGACGGTCGATCTCTGAGCGGCATTGAGGGTAGCGCTGATGGTCTCACCGGAGTGGCTCTTGGTGGAGACGTCATCCAGCGCGACGTTGCCGTTCTCGCCGGCCAGCTCGATCCCCGAGTAGTCGATGCTGACACCCAGCGGCTCGCTGAAGGTCATGTTCAGGATGCCCGTTCCCGTATTGTAGTAGGATGATGCCAGGGTGGGCGGGATGCCGTCTATGACATTGATGCGCTGGTCTGGGGCGGCCGATATGCCGTTGCCGGACGGGTCGGCGACCGCATCGGCGGTGATGTCCAGCTGCGGGGTGGCCATATCGTTGACCGTCTGGCGCTGGGCGTTCGAGAGCGTCAGGGTCAGGGTCTTGTTGGAGGGGTCGACGGCCCTGGCGGTCACATCACCCAGGGAGAGGCCGCCGGAGGAGTCGCCGGTCTCCCGGACGGCGATGCTGCCATATTGGATGGCGTCCCCGTTGAGCGGCTCGCTGAAGGTCATGTTCAGGATGCCCGTTCCCGTATTGTAGTAGGATGATGCCAAGGTGGGCGGTATCCCGTCTATCACGTTGAGGTCCGGGGTGGCCGCTATCACCAGATTGCCGTGCAGGTCGGCGACGGCGCCCCCCGAGACGGACAATGTGGGGGAGTCGCCGGCGGTCGACTTCTGGGTGGCGTTGAGGGTGGCGGTGATGGTATCATCCGAGTGGCTCTTGGTGGAGACGTCATCCAGGGCCACGCTGTCGGAGGGGCCCGTCAGGATGAAACCCGCATAGTTGATGGTCGAGCCCAGCGTCTCGCTGAACCTTATGTTGAGGATGCCGGTGCCGGTATTATATGAGGCCGAGGAGATGGTGGGTGGGATGCCGTCGATGGTGGTTACCGTCGGGTTGGTCGAGGATATGGGGTTGCCGGCGATATCAGATACGGCGCCCGCCGAGACTGACAGTCCGGGAGAGTCGCCGGCGGTCGACCTCTGGGCGGCGTCGAGCGTGGCGGTGATCCTATCTCCGGCGGCGCTCTTGTCAGATACCGTACTCAGGGCCACGCTGTTGGTCGGGCCGGTGACGCTCACTCCCGAGTAGTCGGTGGCGCCGTGGTCGAGGGGCTCGCTGAAGACCACCACCAGGATGCCCGACCCGGTGGTGTAGGCGACAGAGGTGACGGTGGGCGGTATACCGTCTATCACGGTAATGGGCTGGTTGGGGGTGGCCACTATATCGTTCCGTCCTATGTCGGAGACGGCGCCCGCGTCGATGTCCAGCTGCGGGGTGGCCATATCGTTGACCGTCCGCCGCTGCGTATCCGAGAGCGTCAGGGTCATCGTGGAAGATAAGGGGTCGGCCACCTTGGTGCCGACATCATCCAGTGAGAGGCCCACGACTGCCTGGCCAACATCGCGTACATGCATGCGGTCGTAGTGGATGGTCGGGACCAGCGGCTCGTTGAAGGTCACATTGAGAACGCCCGTTCCCGTATTGTAGTATGACGAGACGAACTCCGGCGGCATCCCGTCGATGACCAGGAGGGTGCCGTCGGTATGCGGTATGCGGTTGCCTGACCGGTCGGAGACGGCGCCCGCCTCAATAAGCAGGCCGGGCCGCTCCCCCACGATGGCCCGCTGGGGGCCGTCCAGGGTGGCGTTTATGACTTGTATGGTGTGGTTCTTGGCGGTTACCGTATCCAGCGTCAGGTTCTGGGAGGGGCCCACCAAGATTATACCCGTATAGTTGATCTGGGAGAGCAGCGGCTCGCTGAAGGTCATGTTCAGGTCTCCCGTCCCGGTGGTGTAGTATGAGGAGAGCAGGCGGGGCGGGGCGGTATCCCGGGGAGGGTCGTCCGGGATGATCAGGACCGGCGTGACCTCGACGGTGATCTGGATGTTTGACGCCGGCGAGATCGGGTTGCCGGAGATATCCGAGACGGCGCCCCCCGAGACGGACAATGTGGGCGAGTCGCCGGCGGTGATCCTCTGGGCGGCGTCGAGCACGGCGGTGATGGTATCACCGGAGTGGCTCGAGGCGGCATCATCCAGGGCCACGCTGCCGCCGGTGCCGGTGACGCTCATCCCGGAATAGTCGACGTTTCCCAGAGGCTCGCTGAAGGTGATGACCAGTATGCCCGTGCCGGTGGTGTAGTCGACCGAGACGACGGTCGGCGGGATCCCGTCTGTCACGGTGATGTGCTGGTCGGGGGCCGCCGATATCATATTGCCGGCGATATTGGTGACGGCGCCCATCCCGATGTCCAGCTGCGGCTGGTTCATCGCGTTGATCATCTGGCGCTGGATACTCGAGAGCGTCAGGGTTATCGTGGTGGAGTTGGCATCCAAGGTCCTGGAGGTTATATCATCCAGAGTCAGGCCGCCGGTGGACCGGCCGGCGTCCCGGACGGCGATACGGTCGTAGTGGATGGTCGGGCCCAGCGGCTCGCTGAAGGTCATGCTGAGGATGCCGGTGCCCGTATTGTAGGAGGATGATACCAGAGTGGGCGGGATGCCGTCGGCCACGTCTACGGAGGTGGTGGTCTGGGCTATCCCGTTGTTGGATGGGTCGGCGACGGCGCCCTCGGACACCGACAGGGTCATGGTATCGCCGACGGTGATCCTCTGGGCAGCATTGAGCGTGACGGTGATGGTCTCGTCCAAGTGGTTCTTGGTGGAGACGTCATCCAGCGTGACGTTGCCGTTCTCGCCGGCCAGATTTATCCCCGAGTAGTCGATGGCCGGGCCCAGCGGCTCGCTGAAGGTGATTACCAGAATGCCGGTGCCGGGTTCGTATGCGGCCGAGACGACGGTGGGCGAGATCCCGTCTATCACGGTGACAGGGCGGGCGGAGGCGGCAGATATGCCGTTGCCGGACATGTCGGAGACGGCGCCCTCCTCGATGTCCAGTTGTGGTGAGGCCAGCGCGTTGACGGTCTGGCGCTGGATACTCGAGAGCGCCAGGGTTATCGTGGTGGAGTTGGCGTCCAAGGTCCTGGAGGCTATATCATCCAGGGTCAGGCCGCCGGTGGACCGGCCCGTATCCCGGATATGCATGCGGTCGTAGTGGATGGCGGTCCCGTTGAGCGGCTCGCTGAAGGTGATGTTCAGGATGCCGATGCCGGTGTTGTAGGATGATGATGCCAGGGCGGGCGGGGTGGTGTCGAGTGCATCGGCGTCCAGGACGGTCACGTCCAGGCCGCGGACCGCCCCGACGGGGTTGCCCCACATATCCACGACGGCGCCCTCCATCATGTACAGCATCGGGGCGGACCCCACCGCCTCTGTCTGCTCCATATCCAGGGTGGCCTGTATGGTCATGTCGGAGGTGGTCCCGATATATACCTCGTCCAGGGTGTACAGGTGGACGGGGTCGGCGACTGTAATATCCGGGTAGAGGAAGGCAATGAGTACGGATATCCGCAAGGCATCCTCGTGGATTGGGCCGGCGACGGCGATATCCGGGTAGATGGTGGCGGTGTGGTTGAGAGGCTCGCTGAATGTAATGGTCAGCAGGCCGGACCCGGGCTCGAAGGTGGCCGAGGAGACGGTCGGCGGGACCGAGTCGGGCAGGGTCACCTCCAGATGGGTATGGGAGATTGGGTTGGCCGACGTGTCCACAACGGCGCCCTCATATAGATGGACTGCCCCCGGCATGCCCAGGGCCTCCTCCTGCTCGGGGCCGAGGGCGGCGGATATGGTGCGGCCGGCGGCCGTCCTAGATATGGCATCCGCAAGGGTCAGGTTGGCAGACTCCCCCAGGAGAATTATGCCGGGGTAGTCGGTGGCGGCGTGGTCGAGCGGCTCGCTGAATACCAGGGTGAGGGTGCGGTCGGCCGGCGCCCATACGGCCGAGGAGGCGGTCGGCGGGACCGAGTCCATCTCCCCCAGGGACACTATCCGGATGGCGCCGCCCCCGTCCGGGACGGCCACCGCCGCATATACGTGCCCGGCCACATAGAACGCCTTGACCGCCGAGGCGCCATGCAGCGCATTGTCCTGTGCGGTCTCGACCGGCATGGGCCCGGCGGGGTCGGCCAGGTCGACCACCACTATACCGTCGGCTGCGGCGACCACCGCGTAGGTGCCGCCGTTCATCATGAAGGTGTCCACCGCCGAGGCGCCCCTGAGGGCGGCATGCATACCATCGGGGACCCGGGCCAGCGGGACGGGGTCGGAGGGGTCGGTCATCTCCACTATCTGGAGGCCGTCATCGGATGTCGCCACCGCATATGTGCCGGATCCCAGGGCCAGTGTATCCACGCCCCGGACCCCGCGGAGGTGCACCGACGTATCGTCGGTGATATGGGCCACCGGCACGGGGTCGGCCGGATCAGTCAGGTTGAGTACCTGCAGGCCGTCATTGGGCGAGGCGGACACCGCATAGATGCCGGATCCTATCCGGATGGTGTCAACGGCCACCACCCCGTCCAGCGCCACCGTATTATCGTCGGTGATATGGGCCACCGGCACGGGGTCGGCCGGATCGGTCAGGTTGAGTACCTGCAGGCCGTCGTCGGAGGCCGAGGCGACCACTCCATATATGCCGGATCCCGCCGCAAAGATACCCACATCGTATGCGCCTGCCAGCGCCACCATACTATCGTCGGTGATATGGGCCACCGGCACGGGGTCGGCCGGGTCGGTCAGGTTGAGTACCTGCAGGCCATCCTCAGAAGCCGAGGCGACCACTCCATATGTGCCGGATCCTATCCTGACGACATCCACCGCCGAGGCCCCGCCCAGGGCTGTGGCGCCATCGTCGGCGACATACGATATGACCCTGGGACTGTAGGGATCCGTGACGTTGATCACCAAGATGCCATCGCCATATGATGCGGCGGCCACCATATACAGGCCGGCACCCGCCGCAAAGGATTCCAGGTCCCGCACGCCGGACAGGCTGCCGTCCCCGGCGGTAACGTTGGAGATGATCTCCGGTATAGGCGGGGATGCGGCGGCGGCCACGCCCATACCCCAGGGATCGGCGGACCAGTACAGGCTGGCAGCGCCCACCACCAGTGCGGCCACGGCCAGCACAAGCATGGAGCGTCCCGGTTTCATCACATACGTTCTACGATCCGCCGGATCGTATCCAGATGAGCCAACAGTATCATGTGTCCATTCCAGCGGCTACATCCTGTGCCACTGCACTCAGCAGGATCAGTGCAGCCACCGTAGAGAGGAGGACCGCTTCAGGCTTCATTGGAGATATTAATAATATTCCCATATTTATTATTAATCCAGAAAGTGGCAATGCGTTGACGGCATGGCTCCACAGACGGCACGGCCCTTCGGGTGCGGAGCCGGACCTGTGCCCCCGACTGTATGCGCGGTCCGGCTATCTTTTTGGCGCGATGCGGCCCAGATAGTCCAGTATCAGCCGGACCCCAAAGCCGGTGGCGCCCGGCGGGTTGTACGGCCTCTTCTTTGAGGCCGGCTGCATCCAGGCCGTGCCGGCTATATCCAGGTGGAGCCACGGGGTCTCCTTTATGGCGCTCTTCAGGAACGCGGCGGCGGCTATGGTCCCGGCCGCCCGCCCGGTCCCCAGGTTCTTGATGTCGGCCACCTTGGACTTTATCATGTCCATGTAGTCCTCGTCCAGGGGCAGGCGCCACACCCGCTCGGCCGTCCGGTCTGCCGACAGCAGGACCGACGCGGCCATCTCGTCGCTGTCAGATACCATTCCGGCCACGTTGCACCCCAGCGCCACTATGCAGGCGCCGGTCAGCGTGGCAAAGTCGATTATGCACCGGGGCGAGAACCGCTCCTCCACGTATGACAGGGCGTCGGCCAGTATAAGCCTCCCCTCGGCATCGGTGTTGAGTATCTCGGCGGTCTTTCCGCCGTACAGCCTCACTATGTCGCCGGGCCGGTACGAGTCCCCTCCGGGCATGTTCTCCACAGAGGGTATGACCCCCACTATATTCAGCGGCAGGCCCATATCGGCCGCCGCCCGCATTATGCCCAGAACTGTGCACCCCCCGCACTTGTCGAACTTCATCTCGTCCATCTTCTCGCCGGGCTTGAGGGATATGCCGCCCGTGTCAAAGGTCACCGCCTTGCCCACCAGCGCCACCGGCGGACCTTCCCCCCCGCCGTACTCCAATAGTATGAGGCGCGGCGGGTTGGCGCTGCCCTTGCCCACCGCCATTATACCACCGAACCCCCCCTCGGCCAGCTGGGCCGCCGAGAGTACAGTACATCTGATGCGTCTCTCACCTGCCATCTCCTCTGCCATGCCCGCAAGCCCCGCCGGCGGGCACTCGTTGGGCGGCATGTTGGCCACGTTCCGGGCAAACCGCACCCCCTCGGACACGGCCCTGGCCTCGGACACGGCCCCGGTCACGTCGGCCCCGCACACCACCGTCAGGTCCGGCTCTGCCTCGGCCTTCTTGGAGCGGTACATGTCAAAGTCGTACAGGGCCAGCGAGCACCCCTCCGTTATCTGGCCCGCCGCGTCCCCGGGGTCTGCCCCGCCCACATCGGGGCATACGACGGCGAACCTGGCCACCCCCAGCTCCTGGGCCCTCTTGGATATGGCGCCGGCCACATGTCGTATGGTGTCGGCCGTGATCTTGGAGCCCGGCCCCAGCCCGGCGATCAGTATGCGCGGGGGGCTCCCGCCCGGGTTGGTCACCACAACGGTCTTGGCGAACCTGCCCCTCAGGTCCCCCATGGACTGGCGCACCGCCGGGGCCAGGGCGTGGTCGGCCCCGAGCCCGGGCACCCCCGCCGACTCCTCGGTCACCATCCAGCACAGCAGGTCGGTCTCCACGGCCAGCGGATCCGCCGACGACGCGTCCACGTTCATGCCCCGCCCCCCGTCGCCCAATTATTTAGAGTAAGCGGAGGATGCGGCCGGCGCGTCATGGGCTGCCGACACGGCTGTGAGGAGCAAGGCCCGGTCCCAAGGAGCCGGGCAGGCCGCAGCCGCCCGCCCCCGTGTGCCGCAAGGACCCGGGGACATCCATTCGGGTGGGGAGATGCCACAACGCCCGATACTAGGGGACGCGCAGCAGCCCGCCGTCGCGCAGGTCCCTCAGAATCTCAAGGCTTTGGGCATCGTTCTCCAGTGACGCGTCCAGCTTGCCGTCCATGGATTTTATCACATCCTTCGTCTCGGCCTGGCCCCGCCTCAGATCTTCCTGGCCCTGTTCCATCCTGGCCAGGGTCTCGTTGGTCTGGGCCTGGCCCTTCTCCAGCCTGGCCTGG
>JAEFDA010000011.1 GCA_016126025.1 Nitrososphaerota archaeon
ACCGACATGGACTTGATGTTTGAAAGAGCCGCCTCCTTCAACCAGCCCCTCGACAGGTGGGACGTCTCCTCGGTGACCAGCGCAAACAGCATGTTCTATAACGCCACCTCCTTCAACCAACCCCTTAACTCCTGGGACACCTCCTCGGCGACCAGCATGAGCCACATGTTCTGGAACGCCACCGCCTTCAACCAAGACATCTCCGCCTGGGACGTCTCCTCGGTGACCAACATGACCAGGATGCTCGACTTTGCCGCCTCCTTCGACCAGAACCTTGGCGGGTGGTACGTCACTATCGACAGCGCCTCCATCGACAGGGCAGACGTCCCCGGCGCGGTCGGGACCATATCGGCCCAGAACCACTTCCTAGACGGACAGAACCCCACATACCGTATAGAGCACGGCGGCGACTCGGACCGGTTTGAGATAGCCGACGGCAACATCCTCAGAATGGTCTCGACGGCCGCCGACCGGACGACCTATACGGTCACCATCACAGCTGCCGGCGACGTGGTCTTCGAGGACGGCAACAACCGGCGGACCATCCAGGTGACCTTGATGGAGTGATCCCCGCATACCCGGAGTGCCGCGGCAGGTAACACCGACGTCCCAAGACAAGGTAATTAAGAGCCCCCGCACATGCCACAACATGGCAGAATGCAACGAGTGTGACGCCGACATCTCCATACCCGCCGATGCCCTGGCCGGGGAGATTGTCACGTGTGCCGATTGCGGGGCGAGTTTTGAGCTGGACGGCGGTTCGGGCTCGTTCGACCTCAAACCCGCCCAGACGGTTGGCGAGGATTGGGGGCAGTGATCCCTGATATAACCATACTTTATGACACCATCCGCTGGGAGGAAAAGTCCCTGCGGGCGGCCGCCCAAAAGCTGTCCATAAACGTGGCCATGACCGACTGCAAGAAGCTGGCGCTGGACCTGGAGTCCCCCGCAGACGGCTTCGGTACCATCCTGCAGCGGTGCGTCAGCTACTACAGGAACGTCCACTCCACGGCGGCCCTGGAGGGGGCCGGCGCGCGGGTCATAAACCCCCACCTAACCGGCGTGCTGGCCGGCAACAAGCTGTACTCCCACATGCTGCTCAAAAAGGCCGGCGTGCCCGTGCCCCGGGCCGCCGTCTCCTTCTCCCAGGAGGCGGCCCTGCGGGCCCTGGATAATCTGGGGTACCCCGCCGTCATCAAGCCGACTGTGGGCAGCTGGGGCCGGATGATATCCCGGCTGAACGACTCCGAGACGGCCGGCGCCATCCTGGAGAGCCGCGAGCGGATGTACCCCATATACCACATCCACTACACCGAGGAGTTCGTGAGGAGGCCACCCCGCGACATCCGGGCCATCATGGTGGGCGGGAGCGTGGTGGCGGCCATATACCGCACCTCCGGCGACAACATGTGGAAGACCAACACGGCCCTGGGCGGAACCGCCGAGCCCTGTCCCGTATCCCCGGAGATGGAGGACATGTGCGCCCGCGCCTCCGAGGCGGTGGGCGGCCAGATAGTCGGGGTCGATCTAATGGAGGGTGAGGACGGCCTGGTGGTCCACGAGGTCAACAACACCACCGAGTTCAAGAATACGGTGCGGGTGACCGGCGTGGACATACCCGGCGCCATGGTGGAATATGCCAAGCAGGTGGGCCGGCGATGAGGGAGGGGTTCAGCGTCACTCCAAAGTACGCCGTCAAGATGCTGGAGAAGGCGCTCCGCCTGTACACGCCGTCCCTGGAGGAGCGCTCCATGACCGAGTTTCTGGCCGAGAAGTGCGATGATTTGGGATTCCACGACATCCGCATAGACGGGGTCGGCAACGTGATAGCCAAGAAGGGCTCCGGAACCCCCATCGTGATGCTGTGCGGCCACATGGACACGGTCCCCGGCAAAATACGAGTCCGGCGCGACGGCGACCTGCTGTACGGCCGGGGGGCGTCCGACGCCAAGGCCCCCCTCATGGCGATGCTCTTTGCGTCCGCCTCCGTCCGGGACGGCAACGGCACCATAATATTCGTGGGGGTGGTGGACGAGGAGGGCAACGCCACCGGCATCAAGAATCTGGTCAAGAAGAGGATGGACGTGGACTATGCCGTATTTGGCGAGCCCAGCAAGCTGGACCACATAACCATAGGGTACAAGGGCAGGCTGGCCATCAGCCTGCGCATAGACGTGAAGAGCAGCGCCCACGCCAGCGCCCCCTGGCTGGCCAAGAACGCCATAGAGGAGACGGCCCTCTTTACGGGGCGCCTCAAGGAGTCCCTGGAGGCACGCGGCGGCGACAACCGCACCAGGCAGATAACGGCCGCCCTCACCGAGATCCGGGGCGGCTCCAGCCACAACGTGACCCCCCAGGAGTGCACCGCCACCATGGACATCCGCATACCCACCACCACCAGCTGCAAGATGATAGAGGAGAAGATATCAGATTTGGTGCGGGAGATCAGCGAGGAGCGGGACGTGGAGGCGTTCTATTCTATACTGGACGAGACCGAGCCGTTCGAGGCGTCGGCCCGCTCCGCCCTGGTCCGGGCATTCAACCTGGGAATACTGGAGGTGGAGAAGACGCACGCCATCCCCATACGGAAGACGGGGACCGGCGACATGAACGTCATGGGATCCCGGTGGAACATACCGGTGGTGACGTATGGGCCCGGCGACCCGCACGCCTCCCACACCGTAAACGAGTGCGTCTCCGTGTCAGAGTACCTCAGGGGGATAGAGGTGCTCAAGAGGACCCTGGGCCACCTAAAGCGCCTCCACGACAAGAGGACCAAGGCATAATGCTGTGGTTCGTGGGGCTGGGGGTGTGCCCCCCCGGATCCATACCGGCTGATGCGGCCCGCATACTGGAGTCGGCCGATATCATATACCTGGAGACGTTCACCAGCCCGGTGGAGCCGTCCGCATGCGTGGCCGGCGCGCGCCCCGCCCCCCGGTGGATGGTCGAGGACGGCCGGGAGATCCTGGACAACGCGGAACGCTCAACGGTGGCGCTGGCATCGTATGGCGACCCCATGGTGGCCACCACCCACGCCGAGCTGCGGGCGCGCGCCGTATCCCGGGGCATACGCACCGGCGTGGTGCACGCCGCATCGGTCGCATCCGCTGTATTCGGCGAGTGCGGGCTGCACCACTACAAGGCCGGGCGCACGGCCACCATAATGGACGATGCCAAGGCCACCCTGACCCCCTACCAGACCACATACAGGAACGCCGTCTCCGGGAACCACACCCTGCTGCTCCTGGAGTACGATGTCGGGCGCGGGTTCTTCCTGGACCCCGGCGCCGCCCTGCGGATGATGAGGGGTGCGGAGGCGGGGCAGAAGCGGGGCGTCTTCGCCGGGGACACATATGTGGTGGTGGCGTCCCGCGTGGGCATGCCGGACCAGGCCATACGGGCGGGCCGGCTGGACACCATGGAGGGGCGCGACTACGGCGGGCCGCCCCACTCCATAGTGGTGCCCGGACCCCTCCACTTTACGGAGCGCGACGCACTTCTGGCTCTGGCCGAGTGTAGTGATGAGCCCCCGCCCGAGGGCCACGCCATACAGAGCATACCGCACCAGATGATGCAGAGGTATGCCCCCGCCGTGCGCCGGGCCGCCGACAGCATACCCGACCCGGACAGGTACCGCACCATACTGGAGAACGCGCTGCTGTACGTGCGGGACGCCGAGAGGGCCCTGGAGGAGGGCCACGACGAGGTGGCTGTGCTGTCCATCGGGTATGCCGACGGGCTGGTGGACGCCCTCCGCATGCAGCTGAATCTGGGGGAGTGGTCCCCGGATACCAAAATGTAATATTTCCAAGAGTGGGAGCTACGAGCAATGGATGCCGTCGAGGGAGCCCTGCTTGTGGCCGCGTACGCGTCGTCCGTCTCCGGGGATGCCCTGGATGCGGAGTGCGCCCGCCGCGGCTTGGACCCGCGCCGCGCCGCCGAGGCCCGGCGGACGCTGGTATCCAACGGGCTCATGAAGCCCGACTACACCCTCACCCGCCTGGGCAGGGAGTCGCTGCAGGTGGTGCTGACCGGCGGGGTCTTTGACATCATACACCCCGGCCACATACACACCTTCAACGCCGCCAAGAAGCTGGGCGACGTGCTGGTGGTGGTGGTGGCCACCGACGAGACCGCGGCCAGGATGAAGCGGCGCCGTCCCCTCCACAACCAGGAGCAGCGCCGGGCGCTGGTGGACGCGGTGGGGGTGGTGGACCTCTGTGTGGTCGGGCACCAGGGCGACATGTTCCAGACCGTGAGGGCGGTGATGCCCGACGTCGTAGCCCTGGGATATGACCAGGCGCACCAGGAGAAGTTCATATCAGACGGGTGCAGGGCCGTCAGCCCCCGCATCCAGGTGGCGCGGCTCCAGTCCCCCGTGCCGGACATATCCAGCTCCAACATAGAGGCCGTGTACGGCGACGACCTGTACCGGATATAGAACGAACTGCACTTTGACTGTAACATTCCCGTGACCCGCTGGTCTGCCGGTGTTGGCAGTCGCCCATGCCCCGCAGCCAACAATAGTCGGACGGCTGCGCCTGCCGGCGCCTGTTTGTGGCGTGCTTGTTGTCAGATCACCTAGATCTCAGTCGAATTCTCGATAATGTCGGCACTACCTTCGTCATCATACAGCTTCATCATCTGATGTAGTGTTGTGAGTTCGGCCAAGAGCATGTTGGCGTAGCACACCTCCCGCAGCCGGTCGCGCGCACGCCAGTTAGATAGGTAAAACGTCAGCCCGTTCACGAGCGCCAAGCCGCTATGACAGTCAGCAGCCAAGTCGGATCGAGATAGAACGGCAATTCAGGCCGGCCGCCTTCACGCGGTTGCATTGGCCACACAACAACTGTCGGTTGGAGTCGTCGTCAGACCGTTCTTGGATCTAGATATGGCGTGACTCGCTTCCATGTACTTGGAATCAGCCTTGGTATTTGGTTGTAAAGGTGTAACGATTGAGCGGGCCGCTGCCTCCGCACGTCTATTCCTTGACGATTACCACGCCTCGCATCCACGGATGAGTCAAGTCAAAGTAGGGATATTCGCCGGCCGTCTCGAATGTATGTGAGAACTCGGCTCCAAACACGAACGGGCCGCTGTCGAATACGCCGTCCGGCCCGCCTTCTGCCATCACTCCACTAGTAACTGTATGCGTATTCGGGTCATCATTCGTCCAAACAACCTCACCGCCGACATCTATGGTGACCGTGTGGGGGACGTAGCACCCGTTTGTCTTCTCGCAACCAGGCACCGAAGATCCTTTGGAGATGGTTACGCGCGCCAGCTTGATGGCAGGGGCGCTTTTGATCTGGTCGGCCGGAGACCGTTGCGCTCTTGCCTTGGCCGGAGTTCGCGCAGCCTTGGCCGAAGTTCCTTCGTGGTCACCCCCAACGCGCTCCACTAACATTATGCTGTCGTCGTACATGCCGATTTCGTACATTTCCATAGTGGGATCCTCGTCCGCCCCGATGATCTGGTAGTCGCCGAACTCTGGCGCCATTATGATCGCGTACATCTTCTTCCAGTTGAACGACTTTTCGTCGCGTGGGCTGCATCCCATATTCTTACTGTGCGACAGTATGAGCTCCGCTTGGTGCTGTCTCATTAAGTTCAGATACGTCCTAGCCTGATCCACTACCTCTTTGTTTAACCTGTTCTTGTATTCGAGGGCGACGAACGTGTTTCGGGTCGTGTCGAACGCAATGGTGTCCGGCCTGAGCGCGCCTCTAGCCATTCCGCGGAATTCCGTCTCCAGCAGCTCCAAGCCGGGAAACATCGTCCCAATGTTGCGCTCTATCAGTCCGTGCACTTGGCGCTCGTTGTCGAATCCGCGGTCGCGTAACTCGGTGAGGTCGGATTGGGTAGACATCTTGAACAGCCGGCTTTTCCATGGATCGCCGGCGCGGCGTTCTTTTGCCATCAGTGTAATCTTGTGGTCACGGGCTTTTTATCGATTGTGTGAAATGCGAAGGTCTCTAGCCCGGTAAGTAGTCCACCCCTGAATACACGGAGAGAAGTAGAAGGAGGTGATGATTGACATGCCAGCCCGTGATTGAGCCTGATCTCTTGGTGTAGTTCATAAAATCGCATGGTATACCACTATGACCGGCCACACATGTCACTGGACATGGATAGCGAGGAAATATCCGCAATGGCGTTTGAGCACAAGCGCCTCCTCTAGGATCGGACTTAACCGACGAATAGGTGTTCGAACCGACGAAAAATCTGCCAGCAGATGGATCTTACGCACCACAGTCCACGCAGTCCGCCAAGTCAGGGGACGATCCCAGTCTTGGACGCCGCTAGTTGCCCAGATTGGACCCATACGGCATAAATCCACACCTCTCCTGCCTCTCCACTACGACCTTCCAGTAGCATCGTATTGTATCGCTAACAGAGGCGGCCTATGGCGCTTGAGGCGAACAACTTTTCAGATTCCACGCCACCCGGCCTCACAGACTTAAATCATGAAACAATGATCGTAACTATAGTACATAAGTGCCGTGGATATGAATCCAAAGTCCGGGCCAGCAGATGCTTCGTTATGAAGTGCCACGATTATGGTGCGTTTCTAGACGGTGACCTGCAGGAACCGGCGCAGCACATCGCTGAGAAATAGCGGACGGGCTGGCCGCCCGGTGGAGTTCCGGCAGGGGAGGCAGACAAGGCAGACTCCAAGGCAGACGGTGTGCCGGCCACGAATTTGAAAATACACGTCTACAAGCTCATAATTTAGGCGCATCTTAATCCAGCGTTATGGCCACCTTGGAGCCGTCGGCCACCGAGGCCGACTCCCGCAGGTTCTGGGGGGCGACCAGCTCGGCTATGGACGTGTCGTGGTGGGTGCGCTCCAGCCGTATCAGATGGCACCGCACCGCAGCATGGTCGCCGGGCGTTTTCCCGCCGGGAGCCGCCTGCAGCAGTGCGCCATAGCACCGGACCCAGCCATAGGTTCTGCGGCCGTCGGCAAACCCCCTTACCAGCGTGCCCTCCGATGCCCCCAGGGCCAGCACCATTCCCGTCGAGTCCGGGTCCAGCCGCACGTTCAGCGTGCCCGGGTAGGGAACCATCCCCAGCAGGGCCCGGAACTGCTCCACGTACCCGGGCAGCGACATGTAGTAGGCGCCCTCCCCCACGCCGGAGACCACAGTCCCCCGCAGCACCCGGCGGGACTCCCCCTCCACGGCGGCCCGCAGCAGGGACGACATGCGGGCCATCTCGGCATACCCCCGGTCGGTGACACGGATGCGGCGGCCCCGGCCGCTGGCCGTCCGGCGGATCATGCCGTCCCGCTCCAGCTCGGCCAGGTGGGCGGAGGCGGCCTGCTGGGAGAGCCCCACCGCCTTGCCCAGCGCCGAGGTGGTCACCGCGACGTGCGCGGATCCGCATCCGGCGGAGAGCAGGTAGGCAAGAGTCAACAAATGGTGGGTCTTGAGGGGCGCCAACTAGGGGACGCCCAGGTCCGAGAACGACGCCAGCAGTACACCATCGGCTTCGGCGATCTTGGCCACGCGGTGGCCCACCAGGCACTTCACGCCGGCCGTCCGGGCCCCGTTGAGGAGGCGCTGCGTCACTATCCCATCCAGGAACAGGAACCGCACGCCCGACTGGCCGGACATCTTGCCCACCAGCTCGCTTATGGGCACGCGGAAGATCTCCTTCTCGCTCTCGTTGAGGGCGACGGCCTCCAGCGTCCCGTTGATCGTGGGGTATACGGACGCGGCCAGGTTCTGCACCGCCTTCTCGGCCCCGCTCAGCTCCCGGACGGGAGCGGTACCCGACTCGATCTGCTTCACCACCGGGCTGAGGATCTCGTCTATCCGCTGCGGGGAGAGCTCCTCCACCTCTATGTCCGGGTCGGCGCGCACCTCGTGGTCCACCGAGACCACCGACTTTAGCCCCTTGAGGATAAAGCCGCCGGCCCGGTCCCCGTCGGTGAATGCCACTATCTTCTCCTTGGCGGAGCACAGGTCCTTGATGGAGTCGTCTATCTTGGCCCCCTCGATGGCTATGGCGTTGTCGTAGCCGGCCCTCAGCAGGTTTATGACGTCGGCGCGTCCCTCCACCAGTATTATCCACGGGCTCTCGTACACTCCGGATCCGCAGGTAAGTTTGGAGGGGCCGTACGCCGCAAGCTTGCCGGTGGAGCCCAGGTGGACGTCCTTCAGCATGGACTCACCCTCGCTGATGCTCTTGGTGTTCCAGCGCTTTTTGATCTCCTTGGCCCGCTTCACGATGTTGTCCTTCTTGGCGGCGCGGACATCGTCTATCGACTCCAGGTGGTAGCTGCAGTCGAACGGTCCCACCTTGTCTATGCTCTCTATGGCCGCGGCTATGAGGGCGCAGGTGTCGATGTCGGTGCTCATGGGGAGGATGACCTCGCCGGACGTCGAGTTGCCCGACGTACGGGCGTTCACCTCTATCCTTCCCACCTTGGACTGTCTCTGCAGGTCGTTCAGGTTCATCTCGGTCCCGAGGAGGCCCTCGGTTTGCCCAAAGATGGCGCCGATTATGTCCGCCCGCTCAACTATTCCATCAACTCTGAAGGAAAGCCGAACATTATACTTTGCAGCCGCCGCATGGGGCATGAATTAATCATCTCCTGATTTATCATGGTTGTCCGAACCCGGCAGCCCTATATGTTGTTATCGGCGGCAGATCCGCACACCCCCAGCCGGCGCGAGTATCTGATGGATTTCATTGGTATGTCTGGTATGATTTGCATGGTTTGAACGCCATATGACCGGATCACGTCCGACATACCTACAAAAGCTGCTAAAATCGCACCACAGGAACGCCTGAGCGTCTTCTGGTGTCACGCTGAGTCCAAACCCGGATCCACATCCCCCCGCCCTCCCGACAGCCGCGTGCACGCCACCCCAGGATACGGAGCCCATATCCCGGGCTTGCCGCCCATACGCACGTCATAGATGGCGGGCCGGACCCTTGGGTGTGTCCGGTCCTTCCCCGGCGGCGCTCGGTACGTGCCGGTTTCGGAGCGGGAGTATGGCGGCGTCCCAGCCACGGCGGGCAGCGGCCCTCACCTTCGCACCACCAAGAAGGCGGCGGCCAAGGACGAGACGGCGGCGGCCAAGAGGGGCGCGCGTGCCGAGGCGCTCTCCCACACGGCAACCGTCGGCGGCTCCACGCCCTCGGCAGTGCCGGTCCATGCGCCGATGCCTGTGCCGACGTCCCATATGTGAGGCGTCGGTGTCAGCACCAAGGCCGCTACCGCCAGCACCACATAGGCAGATACGACGGCGGCCGCCGCGGCGGCCAGAGACCGGCGGCGGCCGGGATCCAGCGCCGTCCTGTGAAGCTGGAACGCCGCAAACCCGGCGGCCACCCCGACCGCAGCCCCTCCCGCCGGCCCCAAGACATACAGGAACGGAGATGTCAGGGACGCGCCGGGATTATAGCCAGAGCCGCGCCCGCCGGACCGAGCATGCGCGACACCAGCGAGAGGATCAGCCACGACATCAAGGAGAGGGAGACGGCCAGCACCGTGACAACCGCGGCGCTAACCGCCACTCCCCCGGCCGCTACCCCACCGCCCCAACCAAACCAAGGGAACAACAGGGCAAACGCCGCGACGGCCCACAGGAGTACGTGCCTTATCCTGGACATACCATACCAGT
>JAEFDA010000072.1 GCA_016126025.1 Nitrososphaerota archaeon
GCCTTCGGCCCACCAACCTGCCGCGCTCTTGACCCATTCGGGTATTGAGTCGGGCTGTTCTGTCTCGGCCCAGGCCGGGGAGGCTGCCGCCACTATTGCCAGCGCACACAGTGTTGTTGCATATTTCATGGTGTATGGACGGCGTTTCGGTATATAATTTGGTGTGGGGATATCTGCCTAGTGCCAACCAGATAACAATCTAGTGTCTAAGCGCAACCAAGAGCCGCTGCCTGTCGTACCCGAAAGCGGTAGATGCCTCGACGATGGTGCCGACACGGCGCTGGAATAATCTATACGTCGACGTAGACGCCGTCGTCGCGGGCCTCTACCGAGTATGTGTCGAGCTTGACGTCCTTGAGGTAGTCTGTCAGCTCGCCGGTCCTGATGTTGTAGTGCCAGAAGTGCAGGGGACACTCTACTATGTCGCCGTCCAGCTTGCCGGGGGCCAGCGAGCCGTCCTGGTGAACGCAAACGTCGTCCATGGCGTGGTATCCGTTCTGGTTGAAGACGGCTATCTTTTTGCCGTCCACCTCAAAAGCCCTGCCCTTACCCGGTGCTATGGACCCCCTCTCGGTTACTTTCCGCCACGTCAACGCATGACTGCCGGGCGGTGCCGTATTAAACTGTTGGATTGGGGACAGAACGGATTGGCGGCTAATCGCCAGTCATATGAGGGCCAGAAAGACCGCCAGCGGGACCAACACGTTCCCGCCCTTGCATCCAATCTCGTCGCAGGTCAGAACCAATCCGCCCGAGGTGCCCCCTGCCTTTCGCATGTCAATCATTCCATACACGTCCTCGGTGCGTATACGGTTTTTGTACTTTACTTCTATGGGAATGATGTCGCTACCGTTTCGGACGGCAAAGTCAACCTCGTTGTTGTTTTTGCTGCTCCAGTAAAAAACAGACAGCTGGTCGTTGTGCATTATTTTGTTTCTTGATATGTTGAACGCAAGGCGTGTTATGTGGCCTGCGGCCGTCTGCTCGGCTATTCTGGGTTTTATATTGGTCTCCTCGGCGTATGCCAGGCTGGCTCTAAATATGGACTCTTGGCGGCGGGCGGTATTCCAGGCATGCAGAAACAGTGGATCACGGAAATATATTTTTTTCATGCCGTTGTATTTCGGTCCATCGCTTGACATATTGTACCTGTATACGATATTTAAGACGAATGCGTCTGCCAGTGTCATTACATATTCCAGGACGGTATGGTGGCTGCCTATGTCGGTGTCCCGGAACAGGGATCTCCATGAGACCGGCGAACAAACGGATTTTATTATGTTGGGCATTATCTGCTCAACATACGCCATGTTACTGCCGACAGATTTTAGATCGTTGGTTACTGCATCTAGATACGTTTTGTATACGCTGTCTGGAATTACGCCGAGCCTTTTGAACGCAGTAACGGCTATTGGCATTCCGCCTACAACAAAATACTCGTCCAAGTAGAAGTTCAGCTTGGAGAGGAGCGCCGTCAGAGCATATACGTCATCCGGTATGTCGCCCTCGGCCATCTGCAGTATGGCCGAAATTCCATGATCCCTGTATTTTTTTATGCTACTGCCCAGATCCCGGTTCATTGCCGTGACATAGTCACCGAATTTCAGAGGTTCTTGGATGCGGTCTAACGGCTCGCTTGATATGCCGCGCCGGCCCGGCAGCAACTCGGTTCCCTTGCGCAGGTCGACCGAATTTGATCCCACGACTACGACGGTGCAGTTCACCAGCCTGCCGCGGTCCCTCAGGTATTTGATGGCCTTTTGCCAGCTTCGCACGTTAGTGACCTCGTCCAAGTACAGGTATCTTCGCTCCCCGAGTCGCTGGCTCCAGTTGAGATATTGTTCTATGATATCTACAATTTCCCTTGGACTGTTCTCAAGATCAAACGCGTAATACAAGATGGCGTTTCCCGGGCGGGCCTTCAGCCTCTGTTGTATGTCCAACTTTATGGTGGTGGTCTTGCCTACCTGCCGCGTTCCGCGCAGCGAATAGACGTAGTCTCTGTCCTCAAACTGCGTTTTGGGGCTCCATCCCAACCCGGACTCTGTCCAGGCGCGGATGTGCGGGTCGCGCTCTATGCTCCGGATGTCTTCCCACCATGGATTTTGGTCAAATATTTTGGAACTGTACATGTTTATTGAATGTAGTCTTCACCTATAAAGGTATGTGAGTTTGGCTGCCCAGTTATTTATAAATGACTGAGAGATTAACTGCCCAGTTATTTATAAAGGACTGATGGACCAATTACCCAGTCGGTTATAAACGACTGGTAGATTGGCTGCCCGGCCTGCCGCAGACAGCCGGCATGTACGTGGACTTGGCACTTTTACCGTATGGAGATGCGGATCTTTTGCCCGTCAATGTCCTCTTCCGTAAAGGACTCGCCCGGGTCGCCGGACTCGGTAAACGACACGCGCCGGACCCTCACCAGGCCCGCCAAATCAAACCTGCCGGACTCCACCATCTTTTGGGCCTTGTCGTCCATACCGAGTATGGTGGCCGTGTCCAGAATGTCGGTGGGGTTGTACCCCCTCTCGCGGCGCAGGTTCTGCAGGCGCCGCGCCACATCCCGGAGGAACCACACTGCCTTGGTGCGCTCGTCGCTGGAGGTGGAGACGAAGACGGTATGCCCATCCCGGGATGCTGCCTGGTACCCGTCGGCGGGCTCGTACCCTATCGTAAAGTCGTCCCTCTGCAGGGTGATCTTTGTGCCGTCCACCTCGATGGTGCAGGAGCCACTCCTCAGCGACTCTATGATGTAATGGGGGTCTGAATCGTTCAATACCTTCAGCAGGGCGCTCATCATCCCCTTCACGCGTGGGCCCAGCCGCCCCCTGTCCGGACTTATGGACGGGACGACGGGCATGCCCAAGCCGCGCAGCTCGATGTACTGCTCCAGCCCCGAAGCCTGGGTGGCGGTCACCGCCGGGTGCAGCGTCTCCACATTCATCTGTAGCCGGAGGGTCTCCCAGAACTTGTCGACGCCCTCCTTTCCCGGCGGTACTGCCACGTAGGCCTCCCTGAGGGGCCACCTACGCTTCAGCTTGGCCTTGGCCCTAGCAGCGGCGGCCACCGAGAGCAGTATGCGGGTAGAGTCGAAGGCATCCTCGATGTCGGGGCGCACTAGGGCCTCATCGGGGCGCGGCCACTCCTCCAGGAGCACCGACTCCCTGTCGCCGAACGCGGCGCCGTACAGGTACTCACTGGTGAACGGGCAGAACGGGTGTATCATTATGTCCAGCGTCCTGAGAGCTTCGGAGAGGACTGCGTATATGGCGTGCCGCCGATCCCTTTTTGATTGGTCGTCCTCCCAGAGCTCGCCGCGGACGCTCTGTACGTACGACTGACTCAGGGAGTTTATCAGAAAGTCGTCGATGGCCCTGGCCGCCTCGTGGAATCGGCAGTCCTCTATCTTCTCTGTTACGGTGCGCACAACCCCCTGCAGCTTGGAGAGCAGCCAGACGTCGGGCAGCTCCAGAAGCGACGACCCGGCGGCCCATCCCACGTCGCGGGTCCGGTCATACCCGTCGTATTTGCTGTTCTGTAGGTGGTACAGGTGCAGGTTGTACAGCGTGTTGAGTATCTGGTAGGGCCGTGAGGTCATCTCCCGGACGTCAAAGCTGAGCGGCTCGACGGGGCTGGCCTTCCACATGAAGTAGAGCCGCACCAGATCCGCGGGGTGCCTCTCCAGCAGCTCCTTGGCGTCTATGACGTTGCCCAGGCTCTTGCTCATCTTGCCGCCCTTCTCGTCCAGTACGTGCCCCTGGAAGAGGAACGCCCTGTAGGGCGGGACGGCATCTCCGCTCAGTATGACGTTCTCCACCAGCAGCGTGTATGCCCATCCGCGCGTCTGGTCTATCCCTTCCGTGAAGAAGGGGGCGGGTATGGTGGAGCGGTACGCCTCGTCTGTCTGGGACGCAAATGGGGCGGCGCCGCTGTTGTGCCAGGTGTCCAGCACGTACTGCTCCCGGCGTGTGTTGTGGCCGCCGCACTCCCCGCACCTTACACTGATGCGGTCTATCCACGGCCTGTGTAGTTCGAACTGCGGCCCGTCGGGAAGGGTTAGGGCGGAGCGCACTATCTCCTCTCTGGAGTAGCACCATGTCCTGGCGTGGCAGTCGGCGCACTCCCACACCGGCAGCGGGCACCCCCAGTACCTCTCCCTGGATATGCACCATGGATGCCTCTCGCCAACTATTCCCAAGAACCTGTTCTTGGGGGCGTCAAAGAAGTACTCGACGCTCTCGGCGGCCCGCACCGCCCGGGATCCCAGCCCGTCCAGCATATAGAACCAGCCCCTGCGGGCCAACCACACTATGGGGTGTTTGGATCTCCAGCAGAGTGGGTACTTGTGCCTGATGCGGCCTATCTTCACCAGGGACCCGGCAGCCCGCAGATCATCCACTATGACAGGATCCGCGTCCCTGACGAACATGCCCGCGTACTTGCCGGCCGGCCCAGTGAAGCGGACCTGCTCGTCTATAGGGCAGAAGACCCGTATGCCTCGGCGCTTGGCTATGGCTATGTCCTCCTCGCCGTTGGCCGGGGCCAAGTGCACCAGGCCGCTGCCGGCCGACACGTCCACAAAGCGCTCGGCGACGGCGGTGTGGTATGTGTCGGCAAGCTCCTCCAGCCCCGGTATGTGCTCGGCCAGCGGGTGCAAATACCTCCGGCCCTCAAACTCGGAGCCCTTGGCGGTGCGGAGCGTGCAATATTCGGATATGTCTGCCTCCTTCATAAACTCCTCCAGCCTGGTTGTGCCCAAGACCCAAGTCTCGCCCCCCACCCGGACGTATGCATACTCCTCGTCCGGATGTAGCCCCACCATGGCATCGGTCACCAGGGTGAACGGCATGGTGGTCCATACCACCAGATACGCGTCCTCATCCTGCAGCCTCACCTTATAGTACAGGGAGGGATCCCGCACCATCTCGTACCCCTGGTTGACCTCCGCGTGGCTCAGGGAGGTTTGGCAGCCGGGGCAGTACCCTATTACGGTATAGTCGTCCCGCAGTATGCCCTCCTCCCGGGCCCTCTTGAGCACCTGCCACTCCCGCTCAATGTACTGGTCCTTGTAGGTCCAGTAGGACTTGGAGTGATCCATGGACATGCCCATCAGACGGTCGGCCTCCTCCCACTCTAGGTTGAACCGCCGGACCACCCCCTTGCACGCGGCCACGAGCTTCTCGACCCCGACGCTCCCGGAGATCTGCTCCTTTCCGCCGGTGATGCCCAGCTCCTTCTCGGCCTGCAGCTCCACCGGCAGCCCCTGTGTGTCCCACCCGCCGTAGAACCGAACCTCCTTGCCGGTGAGCGTGGTGTACCTGTACCACAGGTCCTTGATGACCCTCCCCCGCAGGTGGCCGGCGTGGGGGCTGCCGTTCAGCGTGGGGGGGCCCTCCACGAAGGAGACCGCCGGGCGCCCGGACCCTCGTATCATATCCCGTATGCGGTCCGAGTCGACGCACTTTCTGGCGTGCCTCTCCACCTCGGCGGCGTCAAAGCGGGGGGGCATCCTCATGGTGGGGTGGGCAGGCGGGTCGGGTTATAAATTGCGAACCGCGCCGGCCCCCGGCGCGACGGCGGACACACGCGCCGCGGCCCGGCATATCTTTTATACGGATCAGGCGTAGCACAGAGGCGTAGACATCCCCGGGGGAGTGAGGCTCATGCAGGGGGTCGGGCGGTTGGACTGTGTACCGATGTGGGCCGTGTGTGGCCCAACAACAGGCCTCGATCATGGCGGCGGACGTATCAGAAGCCGCCGGTTTCAGGCGCGGGCGGTTCTTGCTGTTGATGGTGGCAGACGGCATGGGGGGTGCCCTCGGGGTGAGGAGGCCAGCAGGATTGCGCTAGACTCTTGCGGAAACCGTGGCATCGCGCCTCTCCGGCAGCGCACGCATCGGG
The DNA here is from genome assembly GCA_016126025.1 of Nitrososphaerota archaeon. GTDB lineage: Archaea > Thermoproteota > Nitrososphaeria > Nitrososphaerales > Nitrosopumilaceae > VYCS01. The sequence goes on from JAEFDA010000072.1 coordinate 5,908, forward strand.
GACATAATGGCAGAGGCGGTAAGGGTAATATTGTACGAGCACGCGGTTCTACGTTGTGATTACAGTTCTGGCCGGCGGTACCGGTTCGGTCAAGCTTGTGAGGGGATTGGCAGCCCGTGAGTCTGATGTTCGTGTCATATCCAATGTGGGCGACAACTACTGGTTGTACGGGCTGTACATCTGCCCGGATATAGACACCATCGTATACGGCCTAGCCGACCTGCTGGATCCGGACCGCGGGTGGGGCGTCAAGAAGGACACCTTCAACTTTCTGCGGCAGATGGAGGTGTTCAGGGAGGAGACGTGGTTTCGCATAGGTGACCGCGACGTGGCCACCCATCTTATGCGCACTAACATGCTCAAGAACGGTGAGAACCTGAGCAACATCACAAAATGGATGTGCGAAAAGTTCGCCGTCGGCGCCAGCGTGATCCCGGTCACCGACAACAGCGTCGAGACTCGAATAATCACCAAGGAGGGCGAGCTGCACCTGCAGGAGTACTGGGTCAAGCACCGGGGACGGGACCCGGTGGAAGGCATACAGTATATCGGCGCAGAAAAGGCCAGGCCCAATCCCGAGGCCATCAACGCCATACAGGATGCCGACACCGTGATAATAGCGCCGGGAAACCCGCTCACATCCATCGGTCCCATGCTTCAGATAAAGGGGATCAAAAAGGAACTGTCGCGCAGGAAGAAGGACGTGGTGGCCGTGAGTCCGTTCATAGGGAACGAGGCGGTCACAGGTCCCGCCGCCAAGTACATGCAGGCGGCCGGAATAGAGTCCAATGCGTACGGTTTGGCGAAGATGTACTCGGACGTATGCTCCACCATGGTACTGGACAACAAGGACAGGGCCTTGGCAAAAAAGATGCGAATACTCGAATACCGAGTGCTGGAGACAAAGATAACCATGCCCAACAAGCAGGCAGAAGAGACGCTTGCCGCGTTCATCATAAAGAACGCCAAGACGATTTGAGGATCTCCGTTATAGTGCCGGTAAAGACCTATTCTAGGGCAAAGACGCGCCTAGACGTCCCGCCCCGTGTCCGGGAGGAGATATGCCATATCATGCTGCGGGAAGTGCTGCGTACCCTGGCCGAGTCGCCACTGGTACATGAGACAGTTGTGGTGACGCGGGAGGGCCGGGCACGGTCGTTGGGCGAGGAGGTGGGGGCCACCGTACTGCGCGATGTCGAGGTGGGAGTGAACGAGGCAGTGGCGCTGGCCGACGCGTACCTGGCCGGCAAGGGGGCAGCCATGTCCCTCGTAATACCACAAGACATTCCGCTTATGCGGGATAGGGATATTGGGTTTCTGCTCAAGTTTTTTACGCCGCCCACATGTGTTCTGGTGGTGCCCTCCCAGCGTCTGGACGGCACCAACGCCCTTCTGCGGTGCCCCCCTGATGTCATGGGGACGCACTACGATGACGACAGCTATCGCAGCCACATGCGGATGGCCCGCCAGGCCACGCCTAACCCGGGATTGGTGCATGTACCCAGAATGATGAGGGACGTGGACACCGTCGAAGATCTGGACCACGTACTGCGGGACGGCGCAAAACCGGAACTGGGACTCCGCATCAGTCGGCTGCTGAGCTCTGGCGGGGTATCAGGCGCCCCATGATCATGGCCGACACGCCTATGGCGCCGGCCGCCAGCAGTATCAACTGGACCGTGTCAAAGAATGGCTGCGCAAAGGCCTCAGTGATATCCCAATCCCCCAGATGCGCTACGAAGCTGCCGTACGAGTACAAGAAATAGTTGGACGCCCAGTGTACGAGCATGGCGCAGGCTAGGCCGTACCTGCAGTATGCGTATCCAAGTATTATGCCGGCTGCGGTGGCTTGGGCTGCCTTACCCGCCCCCCACGCCTCGTCCGAGAGTACGTGGGCAGCCCCGAACACTATGCCTGTGGCCAGTATCACGGCGAACATCTTTTTGGTATCGTGTATGTGCAGGTGTCGGGAGGGGTGCCATAGGCACTTGGCCAGGAACGTCGGCGATGTCCTGTGGGTATACAAAGCAAAGACCGGCAGGCCCACCAGCGCCACCCTAAAGAGCATCTCCTCTGTGATGGGGGCCAGCGTAATGAGGTGGAACTGCACCAGATCATTGCCGACGTCGGGAGGGGTCATGGCCAGCCCGACACGACCCTGAATCGCCTCTATGATGCCAGACACGAGTACCAAAACGGAGAACCACACTATGCTGTGCACCATGTAGTTGGAGCCGCCTCCCCTCCCCCACACCATGTCTTTCATGGAGACGGTAACGTCCTTGTCCGGGCCCATGACCGCCACCGCGAATACCACCAGATATACCGTCCACGCGGCCATGAATACGTCCCCCATCTCGATATAAGGCGGGAATGACTCGTAGTGGCCCACGCCGAAGATCGACATCTCCGAGGCGGGAATCTGGTGCGTTATCTGATCCCCGATGTCGGTCTCGAAGACCACGTACGCTCCCAGCGGAAAGGAGACTAGCATCATGCCGAATATTATGGAGACGAGCGCCGAGAGGGGTATGCCCAGCGTAGGGTGGTATGCGACCAATTCTAGTGCAGCTCTATGCTTCCCTCCGGGAAGCCCAGATCCACCAGTGTCTCCTTTATGGTCTCCCGGTGGTCTCCCTGCAAGAATATGTAGCCGTCTTTTGCGGTGCCGCCGCAGGCGTACTTGCTCTTCAGTCCCTTGGCAACGTTTTCGACATCGTTGGTCTTGGGGTCTATTCCCTCTATCATGGTTCCCTTCTTCTTGAACCGGCGTGTCTCCAACCGTATGATTATCTTGACCCCGTCCCGGGCTAGCTCACCGCAGGCGCATAGGTCCTCGGGTAGGCCACACATATTACAGATAACCGCCATTGGTTAAATTCGGGTAGTAGGTTCACGTTATTAAGCCTTGTTGGGGGAGCGGCGGAGAATTTTCCGCGCCAGTGCGCAATCCCGCCGCAACCTACAATTGCAAGACATGTTTATAATATTTATAAAAATTATAGTATTAAACATTATTATTTGGTATAACCCAACCAGTCTTGTTTGGCAGGCGGCCTTAGGGCGCCGGGGATAGGACTAAAGCGTGGATCACATGGGATCTGGGATGAGTCCAGAACCAAGGGTCCGAATTGGTTGACGCAGACCCGGATGCCGCCTATCGCCAGTGCGATAATGCCGCATGAAGCCACCCCGCAGCGTCGACGACGATGCCAGTAGTGCCAAGTTCGCACGCTCATGCGCGGTATCGTGGTATCCGGGCCGCATATTGAGCGCACTGCAATGCTACCATGCATTATTGTGTAATGGGCCGCATAATTTCTAAATGTATATGTATTATACCGTATAAAAATTATTAACACTTATTGATCCAACTACATCACAACCTTATTTTTACCAATAAGATTATAAGTATGCTATAGCAACGAACGGCACGCCGATGTTACAGCTACACACCATGCTCATTGCAGCCGTTGTGCCTGCCTTGCTTGCGGCAATGATCCCCATGGGAGCGTTGGCCCAGTCGGAGAGCATGATGGAGGCGCAGGGTGCCTTTGACGCGCTTGACGAACCAAGGTGGATATCGATACTCACCACCGAGTCTGGCAGCACCTATGCCTTGGTGGCAAGCTATCTGGATAACGCTGTGCAGGTGATAGACGTGACCGACCCGACCGCCCCGGTACCTGTTGCCAGCCTTCGGGACGGCGAGGGCGGC
>JAEFDA010000074.1 GCA_016126025.1 Nitrososphaerota archaeon
CCCTCCGCGTGGAATGGTACTCGGGCTCCAGCCTGCGGGCGGCGGATATCTTGTTCCGGTACGACCACCCTAGATCAGAGGAGTAGTTGTGTGCATTATCTCCATCATATCTGGCCGCAAGCGCCCCGCCATACGGTTCCCGGATGAGATGCGGTCGGCTGCGGGGGGCTCGTGAACAGGTGGGCGCGATAACTTGGCAGTTCAGAAAAAACCAAATATTCATAACGCAACCTCCCCTCCCCCGCCCCCGTGGACAAGTCCCAGATATTGGCCAAATTCTCCGCCGACCCGGACCGATACTATACGGTGGAGCTATTCCAGAACGAGGGGTTCGAGAGGCGGGCGTGCCGCATATGCGGCCGCTACTACTGGAGCGCCGACCCCGGGATGCTGGAGTGCCCCGACCACGACCCGAACACCTACTCGTTCATAGGCCAGCCCCCCACCGGTATGCGGCTGGACTACACAGAAGCGTGGAAACGCATCGAGGAGTTCTTCGTATCACAGAACCACACCTCCATACCAAGGTACCCGGTGGTCTGCCGGTGGCGCGACGACCTGTACTATACGATTGCATCCATAGTGGACTTCCAGCGGGTCGCCGGCTCCCAGGTCACCTTCCAGTTCCCGGCAAACCCCCTCGTAGTGCCGCAGACCTGCCTCCGCTTCAAGGACATCGAGAACGTGGGGGTGACCGGACGGCACTTTAGCAGCTTCTGCATGGTGGGCCAGCACTCCGTGCCGGATACGGGCGGCTACTGGAAGGACACCTGCATGGAGCTGGACCACGACCTGCTCACCGGCCCCTTCGGCATACCCTCCGAGGAGATAACCTTCGTGGAGGACGTCTGGGCGGGCGGGGGCTCGTTTGGACCCTCCCTGGAGTACTTTGTGCGGGGTCTGGAGCTGGGCAACGCCGTCTTCACCGAGTTCCAGGGCACCATAGAGAACCACACCACCCTGAAACACCGCATCATAGACATGGGCGCCGGCCTGGAGAGGTTCGCCTGGATTACCATGGGCACCCCCACCGCGTACGACTGCTGCTTTGGGCCCGCTCTGGACACCATACTAGACATATTCGGGGCCGACCCCGACCACCCCGCCCTCAAGCCATACTATATCGGGGTGGCCCGGGGGCTGGACTCCATGCCCATATCCGCGCTGCGGGAGAGGGCCCGGGAGGGGGCCGGCATCAGCCCGGATGCATTCGGCAGGATGATACTCCCCCTGGAAAAATCGTACATGGTCGCCGACCACCTCCGGACCCTGATATTTGCAATAGCCGACGGCTCGCTGCCCAGCAACGTGGGCGGGGGGTACAACCTCCGCATGATGGTGCGGCGCATAGCCGACTCGGGCATACCCGACATACACGACATCATAGAGAGGCAGGTGAACTACCTCTCGGCCACCTACCCGGAGCTGGACCGGCGGCGGGACGACATACATACCATACTGGACATAGAGACGGAGCGGTACCGTTCCACCCGGGGCCGCATGGCCAAGGTCGCCTCGCGCATCAAGCAGAAGAGCGACAGCATAACGGTGGGCGAGCTCATAACGCTGTACGAGTCCGACGGGATAACCCCCGAGTACCTGGTGGAGTGCGGGGCCATACCGTCGGTGCCCGACGGGTTCCGGGCGGCCTTGGCCTCGCTCCACCAGAGCCGGCGCAGGGCTCCCCCCGAGCCGCCGGAGAGTCCCCTCCCGGCCACCACACCGCTCTACTATATGGAGGACCCGCACACCTTCGAGGCCCGTGTGCTGGCCATACACGGTGATGCCATAATACTGGATAAGACCTCGTTTTATCCCCGGGGCGGAGGCCAGGAGCCGGACCGTGGTACAATAGCCGGCTGCCACATACACGACGTCGAGAAGGCCGGCGAGGCCATACTCCACCACACCGCAGACACGCCGCCGGAGGTGGGCCGGACCGTGCAATGCGCCATAGATACGGAACGGCGCCGTAACATCACCCGGCACCACACCGCCACCCACATACTCAACGCCTCCTCCCGCCGCACCCTGGGCTCCTGGGTCTGGCAGCACTCGGCCCGCAAGGATGCCGACCATGCCCGGCTGGACATCACTCACCACTCGGCGCTGACCCCCGGACAGATACGCGCCATACAGGATATGGCCAATGATATGGTGCGGCAGGACCTGCCCGTTTCCATACAGTATATGGACCGGGGGAGCGCCGAGTCAGAGTACGGCTTCAGCATATACCAGGGGGGTGTGGTCCCGGTGGACTCGGTCCGTATAGTATCCATAGGTGATGTGGACGTGGAGGCCTGCGGCGGGACGCACGTCCCCCGGACCGGAATGGTGGAACATATCACGATAACCCGCGCCAAGCGCATACAGGACGGTGTGGTGCGCCTGGAGTTCACCGTCATGGAACGGGAGGCTCCGCACATGGAGGGCGCGCACCGGGAGGGGCGGCCCGACCACTCCGGTACGATATCCCAACTGTGCGGCGAGATACCCGCCGGCTCGCACCAGAGCCCCACAATATCATACAACATGGGAGCCTGCGTCATACACGACGATGCGTACGACCAAAAGTTCCACACCACCCTGGCCAAGAGGCTGGTAAAATCCGGCCACACCATAACATACTGCGGCATGTTCCGGAGCGGCCCGGCGGTCCGCGTCATGGTATATTGTACGGAGGACTCGCCCCACAATGCCATGGAGATAGCCGAAACCATATCCGAGATGCTGGGGGGCCGCGCCGCCGGCAACCATACGTTCGCGCAGGGCGGCGGGAGACATACCGGTATGATGCAGGAGGCCGCCGCCTGGGCCAGGGAGGCCATACTATGACCGAATGGCGCGGTATGGAGGAGAGGTGGCAGAGGGCGTGGAACGAGGCGCGCCTCTTCGAGTCGGACCCCGACTCCCGCCCCAAGAAGACCATCACGGTGGCATACCCCTACCCCAACTCGCCGCAGCACCTGGGCCACGGCCGCACCTACACCTTGGCCGACATCAACGCCCGGTTCTGGCGGATGCGCGGGTACAACGTGCTGTTCCCCATGGGGTTCCACTACACCGGCACGCCCATACTGGGGATGGCCCGGCGGGTGGCCGGCGGCGACCCGGACATAATGGACGGCCTGCTGAACATATACGGGGTCCCCCCGGATGCGGTGCGGGAGTTTGTCGAGCCGCTCAAGATAGCCGACTACTTCAGCGCCGAGATAGAGATGGGCATGAAGGAGATGGGCTACTCGATAGACTGGCGGCGGCGCTTCACCACCATCCACCCCGCATACCAGAGGTTCGTGGAGTGGCAGATAGAGTCGCTGCGGCGGCGGCGCCTCATACGCCGGGGCTCCCACCCGGTGGGGTGGTGCCCCCAGGACGGCAACCCCGTCTCGCAGCACGACACCCTGGGCGACGTGGAGCCGGAGTTCGCCGAGTACACCATAGTCAAGTTCGGGTGGGGCCGCCACATACTGCCCGCCGCGACCCTGCGCCCGGAGACCATATTCGGCGTGACCAACCTGTGGGTGAACCCCGACATACGGTACGGGATATGGCGGGTGGGCCGCGAGAGGTGGATCATGACAGAGGAGTGCGCCCAGAAGCTCGCCCACCAGGGCTGGCGGCCCGTCCATATAGGCGCCATACCCGCATCCGAGATTCTGGGCGCCGCGATCCAGTCGCCGGTCGGCGGCCATATCCCCGTGCTGCCGGCCGGGTTCGTGCGCCCGGACACCGGCACCGGCATAGTGATGTCGGTGCCCGCCCACGCCCCATTCGACCATGCCGCCCTCCGCGCCATCGACCCGGACGGTGCCATACCCTCCCGGCCCATAATCACGGTATCGGGGTACGGGGACGACCCCGCCGCCCAGATATGCGAGGGGCTGGACCCCTCCGACGAGGCGGCGCTGGAGAGGGCCACCGAGACGCTGTACAGCAAGGAGTTTCACACCGGGGTGATGCGGGAGGGGTGCGGCCCGTACTCGGGTAGGAAGGTCTCCGAGTGCAAGGACGACATAAGGGCATGGCTGGCGCACAGGTTCGGGTCCAAGACCATAATGGAGATGGCCGGCGAGGTGCGGTGCAGGTGTGGCGCCAAATGCATAGTGAAGATGCTGGAGAAGCAGTGGTTCTTGGATTATGGCGACGAGTCCTGGAAGGCGTCTGCCCGCCGCTGCTTGGATGGCATGGAGGTGCTGCCCCCCGAGATACGCGGCGAGTTTCACAATATCATAGGGTGGCTGCGGGAACGGGCCTGCGCCCGGCAGCGGGGGCTTGGCACCCGGCTCCCCTGGGACCCGGACTGGATCGTCGAGAGCCTGACCGACTCGACCATATACACCGCGTTCTATATCATAATGAAGTACGTGAACGCGGAGGCCATCCGGCCCGATGCGATGGACTGGGACCTCTTCGAGTATGTGTTTCTGGGGCGGGGGGAGCCGCCGCACCCGGCGGCCCAGAAGATGCGCCAGGAGTTCCTGTACTATTATCCGGTGGACACGCGCCACTCCGGCCGGGACTTGGTGCCCAACCATTTGACCTTCTTTGTGATGAACCACACGGCCCTCTTCCCGGAGAGGCACTGGCCCCGCCAGATAGTGGTGAACGGCTCCGTTCTGATGGATGGAAAGAAGATGTCCAAGAGCATGGGGAACATCATACCCCTGCGGGGCGCCATACTGAGGTACGGCGCCGACCCCATCCGGCTGGGCATCACCATATCCGCCGAGCTGCTCCAAGACGCCGACGTCAACTTGGAGTCAGTCTCGGGGATGGGGGCCCGGCTGGAGCGGATGATCCGGGAGTGCGGGGAGGCCGAACCCGGCGAGGCCGGTGGGGAATGGGAGGATATGTGGATGCGCTCCAGAATGCACGGCACCATACGAACGGTGACCGCGAACATGGAGAGGATGCGTATGCGGGAAGCGCTACACGATATAATGCATGGCATGGAGCGGGACATCCAGTGGTATGCCCGCCGGCTGGTGGCCCGGGGACGCGCCATGCCCCCCGGGATGAGGCGCCTGATATGCGATACGAGGGCTCGGCTCCTGTCCCCCTTCGCCCCCCACGCCGCCGAGGAGATGTGGCACGCCTTGGGGAATGATGGTTTGGTGGCATCCTCGGAGTGGCCCGAGGCAGGAGACGTTGACCACTCCATTATACACGACGAGGACTATCTGGCCTCGGTGCTGCGCGACATATCCCATATAGTGAGGGTGTCGGGCATCATACCCAAACACATACGGGTATACGCGGCCGAGTCCCGCAAGATATACGACACGGTATTGGAGTGCGTGGCGGGGGGCGCCGCGGACATGCGCAGCATAATGGGCATAATATCCGGCGACGACTCCAAGAGGCACCTGCGCGTATACCCCAAGGAGATAGCCGCCTGCCTGAAGGACATACTGTCTGAGAGCGTTACGACCCGCGAGGCGCGCCTGCGCCATGTCACGTTCGACGAGAGAAAACTGCTGGAGGTGCACCTGCCTGACGTGGTGAGGACCGAGTACGACTGTACCGTTACGGTATATGGGAGCGAAGGGGTGCCCGAGTCCGAAGACCCCAAAGGAAAGGCGCGCCTTGCCCGGGCGTACCACCCGGCCATCTACATAGAGTGAAGTCTGTGGTGGCGTATCTGTAGCGCCTTGGGTATCATTAGGAGCCATATCTAGCTGTTTCATCCATATGGTATCCAAGAGGCAGAACTGGCGGCCAATTCTGATTCTGGCAGGTCGGCGATCTACCTGACTCAGGGCATGATGGTGGTATGGTCGGTTATGGCTTTGTGGAGATCGGCGCCGCTGAGGTTGGCGCCGCTGAGATCTGCCCTGACTAAGAAGGCGCCGCGCAGGTCTGCGCCGCGCAGGTCGGCATAGGCTAAAAGCGCCCCGTCCAAGTCGGCTCCATACATGCGGGCTCCGCGCAGGTCGGCTTCTAGCAATATGGCATCAGACAGGCGGGTCCCGACTAAGATGGCCTCGCGCAGGTCTGCGCCAGTCAAAAAAGATTCACTGAGGTCTGCGCCGCGCAGGTAAGCCCCGGTCAGGTCGGCATGGCTGAGGTCTGCGCCGCGCAGGTAAGTCCTAGCCAGATCGGCGCTGCTGAGGTCTGCCCCGAACATAATGGAATCACCCAAGTCAGCCCCGTTTAAATAAGCACCAACCAAGATAGAACCGCCTAGATCAGCTCCGCGCAAATAAGATCTAGTCAGGTCGGCATAGCTAAGATCTGCCCCGAACATAATGGAATCACCCAAGTCTGTCTCGCGCACATATGCCCCGGCTAAACTGGCCCAGCTGAGGTCAGCCCCACGCATGTACGCCTCCCCCAAACTAGCCCCGGTCAAATCAGCGCCAGTTAGGTCCGCCCCTCCGAGGTTGGCCCCGGTCAGGTCGGCATCTTTGAGGTCTGCTCCAACCAAGATAGCGCCAGCAAGATCCTTGCGGGAGAGATCCATCCCTGCGAGATCTGCTCCTGTGAAGTTCAGTATGTCCGTGTGCGGCACCACCTCAAACCACCAACCAGTCACCCCGTCAGGAAAATAGTTCCAGCTAGGGGAACCGGTGGCCTCGATGTAATGTATGTATTCGCCGTCGTTGACGGCCAGTATTACGTGGTTCATGGTCTGGGGATCTGTGGGGTTGTCAGCATCCATGTACACGTACTCAAATGTCCAGCCTCTTGTATGCGGCGAGGACATCAACATATCAGCCACCAATATTACCAAGTCTTCGCAGTCACCCCCGCCCCTAGTAAGTGTCTCTAGAGCGTACCTTCCCTCGCTGTATTCGTGCAGGTCCTCGTCATACACCGTCAGTTGTGACACTATATGCCACACCTCCCAAATAAAATCAGAGTTATCGTAAGAGTTATCGTACACGCCGCCTATTACTTTGGTAAAGTCCATACGTACGAATCCATCAAAATTTATCGTGCGGATGGTTGAATCGTCCAGTTGCAGGTTGATCTTGTCACGTACAAGATCTCGACTCTTGACTACTGTGTTCTCGTATGTGACTACAGGCATACTCCACGAATAGGAATTACCTTTGGAGTCGGAAAACTTCCAATTCACGTCCGTCCCCTCAATGGTGGTAGTTGCGGCATCGGCCTCTTGGCCTACGCCGGTTACAGTAAGAGCGGCCAAGGCTCCCAGCACGCTATAAGCGACGACAGGAGACATGCAGCGTGTCGAGGCAGGATAGTATATAAAAGAATGTATAAAAGAGTTAAGTATATGTTCTGCGTTGGGCAATAAGTATAAATGAACATCCATTCTGATGGAAACATGGAACGCAAGACGGTACTGTACGGAATTTACCTTGCCTCGGCGGCTTCGAGTAAAATCGCTGCCCTGATGCGGCTACAGCGCGTAACATCACGCGGGGAGGCGGGTAGCTACTATAACACAGTGGACCAAACCTACAGCTTGGGCGACCACCTGACTTTGTATTACATCATGCCGATGACGGACCGCTACATTCGTCCACGCGTACAGCCAAAGTTCAGTGCACGGAGTAGAACTGCATGAGGCCCTACGATGCTATACTACTCAACATACGGGCAAGCGGCGAGTCCGCCGTGGGAAGAACCGTCCTGCAAAAACTCATATATCTGCAGAGCAGTCTCGGAATAAAGATCGAAGCTACATACATTCCACACTACTATGGCCCATATAGCAAGGATGTAGCAATCGCATTAGCAGATCTTGTGGCATTTGACTATGTTGACGAGAAGCGATCCAGAGAAGCCCTCGGATACGCCTACACGTTAACACATGACGGAGAGGGCATTGCAGACGACGCGGAGAAGGAAAACAAGGAACAGTTTGAAAAAATAGAAGAGATCGTTTCCAAGTGCAGAAACTGCCTAATGCCCGGTCCGATGTCCTATGCTGCAAAGGTGCACTATATTCTAAGCGTCGATCCAACGTTTAGACCCGAAGACGTTGCAGACATGTTTGGCTGGAAAATGGATGATCGCAAGGTACACACCGGGCAAGAGTTGCTAAAGAGGCTTGGTCTTGACAAACACAAGCGGGTTTAGGCACAAGTCATTCAGGGATCCGCTGTATGGATTCATAGGGCTGTCTGAAAAGGAGGTCAAATTGGTAGACAGCAAAGTATTCCGTAGACTGCACAGGATTAAACAGTTATCTCATGCCCATTTGGTGTATCCATCCGCATTGCACACTAGGTTCGAACATTCTCTAGGGGCCATGCACATAGCAGGCAGAATGTGTGACGAGCTTGGCCTTGAGAAAAAGGTGGTGAGACAGGCTGCGCTGCTACACGACATTGGACACGGACCGTTTTCGCACCTGTTTGAGAGCATCCTGGAGAAGGTCAATCCTGGCATAGATAACATACATGAAGAGATCACCAAAATGATAATAGACGGTGACCGAGAGATAGACAGCATACTAGGATCAGGCAAGAAGGAGGTCATAGAGATATTACGCCCAAAAAGCAAGATGGATTTCAAGAGTCCAACTCTGTGCGCAGACGTTGTATCAGGAAGTCTAGACGCAGACAAAATGGATTACCTACGGCGGGATTCGTATTTTCTTGGGGTATCCTACGGCATGTTTGATCTGGAGAGGGTGATCTACACGTTGAGGCCCACCCCCGGCAACTATCCTTCCCTGGGCATAGACATTAGAGGAAAGGATGCGGTAGAGAGTTACAGGCTGGCCAGGCACCTCATGCACACCCAAGTCTACGAACACCACACGCGTCTGGCGGCAGACCGAATGTTCTTGCAAGCACTAGACAGCGCAATATACGAGGAAGGTGTTATTGCGCCAGACATGTTGAACTTAAACTGCAGTGAGTTCCTAGATCACTACACAAAATTGGATGATAATTCCATCTGTGAACTGATTATGAGGGATCCACGAGCCAAAAAATCCAAGAACATCCTTGAGCGCATCAGGCAGCGAAAGCTACCCAAGCGCGCATGTCAATTCTCCAGCATAGACATAAAGCCGGAGACTAAAAAACGCCTCCTAGTGGCGGAGCAAAGCGAGTTGAATTCTATTGCAGAACAAGTGGCGGAAGAACTGAAAGTCCAACCCCATGAGATTATCTTCCACGAGTCAAGAATAACCATAAAACTCTACGACGAGGGCGACATACCGCTGATCACTGGCAAGAGAGTCCAAGATCTTAAGCAGATTTCACCAATCACTGCAAAGGACACCGTCGTGATGTTCTACGTATTTGGGCCCCCCGAGGTTGGCCTAGATAAAATTTGTTCTAAAGTTGCCGATGTGCTGGATGTCAAGCCGGAAGAAGTATGCAGATTCAAGTAATGCTGCACGAGTAGGCATCAGACAAATGTATGGCCGTATGAGCGATATAAAAAAATGATAAGAGTGTAATAAAAAATATTCCTGATTCCACACCTATAGCTCCGAGTAAAAGTTTCTAGAGTGTTCGGTCCATTTAGCCAAATTATTACTTAAAGTCACGTGTAGGATGTCGTATCACAGTTAATGAAAAAGTGACAGTCATCTAACCGATGCAGATACGATCTTATACATGATTTGGGACTTAGT
>JAEFDA010000121.1 GCA_016126025.1 Nitrososphaerota archaeon
GGTGGGCGGACCCGGGGTGGGCGGTTTCGGCCGGAACGGGCCGGGGCCTCCCAATGCTGCCAAGCTGTGTGTGGGTGATTACGCATAGCCTCTAAAGGCCTAGGCTTTCGGCAACGGTACGGTCCACCAGCACTATGGCGTAGCGCTCGGCGTCGTGGTGGTACGTCCAGTATCTGACGTCGCGGGAGTCGCCCTTCTTGCGCAGGCCGTACGAGACGCCGGTCGTGACCCGGTACCCTATCCGCTTGGCCGTCTTCCGGTCCTTCGGCATGAGCACGCGGAAGCCGGTATCCCGGCCGGCAAAGCCTGTGCGCACCATCTCGTCGACGGCCTCGTCGGCGCCGGCCACGTCCTTGAGCTCGAAGACCTTGGAGACGGGGACGTCCCGGGGGTGGGCTGCCATGGTGTGGCGGTGCGGTACACTCCTATAAAAGGCGGGCATGGCGCCCGGGCTGACTACGCCCGGCGCCGAGACGCAGGTGCCATCGGGCGCGCCAAACGGAGCCCGGCCACCGCCCCTTTCCGGGCCGCTGCCAGCGCGCCGGATGGCTCCCGCCAAGACATATACGGCCAGGCCGGCCGGGGCCGCACATGAGCAAGAACTACTGGCACGACATAGAGACGGGGACCGACATGCCGGAGATCATAAACGTGGTAGTGGAGATACCCAAGGGATCCATGAACAAGTACGAGTACGACAAGCAGCACAACATGATCAAGCTGGACAGGGTGCTCTTCTCGCCGTTCCACTACCCCGGGGACTATGGTATCGTGCCCCAGACACTCTCCGAGGACGGCGACCCGCTGGACGCGCTGGTGCTGGTGACCAACCCCACATTCCCGGGCATACTCATAGAGGCGCGCCCCATAGGGCTGCTCCAGATGAAGGACGACGGCGCCCTGGACGACAAGGTGGTCTGCGTCTCCATGAACGACCCCCGCTACCTGCACACCACCGACATAACGGCCATAGAGGACCACTACCGCTCCGAGATCGCCCACTTCTTCCAGGTGTACAAGGACCTGGAGGGCAAGAAGGTGGAGATAATAGGCTGGAAGCCGGCCCGGGACGCCAAGGAGATAGTGGTGGAGTCCCACAAGAGGTACCAGCAGACGCTCCGGAGCTGAGTCCGGGGGCGGGTGCGCACAGCTGTTAAATTCCGGCTCCCGTCGTACCATTGACATGAAGAGGACCAGCGAGGCGGGAAGGACCACCGGCGAGACCGAGATCACCGCGTCGGTGAACCTGGACGGGACCGGAAGGGCCGACGTCTCCACCGGGAACCGGTTCGTCGACCACATGCTGATCTCGCTGGCCCGCCACTCGCTCATAGATGTCACCCTGCGGGCCGAGTCGCTGGACGGCATACTCCACCACCTGGTCGAGGATACGGCCATCACCCTGGGGATGGCGCTGCGCGACGCGCTGGGGGAGAGGACCGGGATAGTCCGGTTCGGCCACGCCACCGTTCCGATGGACGACTCGCTGGCCGAGTGCTCGGTGGACCTGGTGCGGCGCCCCTACCGGGTGGTGTGCCTCTCGCTGGAGAGGTCCGCCGTGGAGGGCGTCCCCCGGGAGGACATTGAGCACTTCTTCGGCTCGCTGCTGTCCACCATGGAGGCGTGCGTGCACGTGCGGGTCGCCTACGGGAGCAACGACCACCACAGGACCGAGGCGGCGATCAAGGCACTGGCCGTGGCCCTCCGGGCCGCCCTGTCCCCGGATCCCCGACGGGCCGGCGTTCCCAGTACCAAGGGTACGATGTGATGGTCCGCCTGGCTCTCTTCGACTATGGGGCGGGCAACATCTTCAGCCTGAGGAACTCCCTCGAGAGGAGGGGGGCCGAGGTGGACGTGGTGACCCGCCTGGAGGGGGAGTACTCCGGACTGCTCCTGCCGGGGGTGGGCAGCTTCGACACGGCCATGGGCCGGCTCTCCGCCGGGGCGGTCTCCGGCTTTGCGGGGGATGCCATGCCGGTGCTGGGCATATGCCTGGGGATGGAGGTGTTCCTGGACGGCAGCGACGAGGGTACGGAGGCCGGCCTGGGAGTGGTGCCCGGCCGGGCCGTCCGGCTCCCCGACACCATGAAGGTGCCCCACATGGGCTGGAACACGCTGCGGATGCGCCGGCCCGGGACCCTGCTGGACGGCCTGGAGGACGGCGCCTGGGTGTACTTTGTGCACTCGTACATGGCGCGGCCCCGGAACGACTCGGCCGTGACGGCGGTCTCCGACTATGGCATAGAGCTGCCCGCCGTGCTGGAGAGGGGCAACTACATGGGGACGCAGTTCCATCCAGAAAAGTCCGGGGAGATTGGGGGGCGCATACTGGACAACTTTGTGCGCGAGTGCAAGAGATGAAGATCATCCCGGCCATAGACATAATGGAGGGGCAGGTGGTGCGCCTGTATCGGGGGGACCCGTCCAAAAAGACCGTATACGGGAATGATCCGGCGGGCGTGGCCCGGAGGTGGGAGGAGCAGGGCGCCCACATGCTGCACGTAGTGGACTTGGACGCGACGCTCTCCCGGGGAGAGAACCGCCGCACTATACGGGAGATCGCCGGGGCCGTCTCCATACCCGTGCAGGCGGCCGGCGGCTTCCGCAGCGTGCAGGCGGCCCGCGACATCCTGGATGTGGTGGATCGTGCGGTGATAGGGACGCTGGCGCTGGACGCAGACTCCCTGGAGCGTCTGGCCGGCGAGTTCGGCCGCCGGCTGGTCGTCGCCGTCGACCACCGCAACGGCCGCGTGGTGACCCACGGCTGGCAGAGGGAGTCGCGGCTGGGACTGGAGCGGGCCGTGCTGTCGTTCATGGAGTCGGGGGCGACGCAGTTCTTGGTGACCGACGTCTCCCGGGACGGCACGCTGGAGGGCCCGGACATGGAGGGGCTGGGCACGGTATGCCGCATCCGGGGCGCCGACACCATAGCCAGCGGGGGAGTCTCGGGGGTGTCCGACGTCAGGGCCATATCGTCCCTGGACCCGTACGGCGTGATACTGGGAAAGGCGCTATACGAGAACATGATCACCATACCCGAGGCGCTGCAATGCTGACCAGGCGCATAATCCCATGCCTGGACGTGCGGGCGGGCCGGGTGGTGAAGGGTTTGCGGTTCAAGTCCATCCGGGACGCGGGGGATCCGGTGGAGCTGGCGGCCCGGTACGGCGAGGGGGGCGCCGACGAGCTGGTATTCCTGGATATTACCGCCTCGGAGGAGCGGCGGCGGACCATCTCCCGGCTGGTCCGCAGCGTGGCCTCGGTGCTGGACATACCCTTTACGGTGGGCGGCGGCGTGGCCTCGGTGGCCGACGCGCGCAACATACTGCTGAACGGCGCCGACAAGGCCGGGACCAACACCGGGGCGGTGGAGAACCCCTCCCTCATAACGTCCCTGATGGAGACTTTCGGTAGGCAGTGCGTGGTGGTGGCCATCGACGCCAAGAAGAACCGCACCATGCTGCCGGACAGGACCGTGTTCTCCGACGGGCGTGGGCCCTTCTGGTACGAGGTGCACACGTATGGTGGCAAGAGGGCGGCCGGCCTGGACGCCGTACAGTGGGCACGGGAGGCCGTCCGGCGGGGCGCCGGCGAGATCCTCCTCACCAGCATAGACAGCGACGGCACCAAACGGGGATATGACACCATATTGACGGGGGCCGTCGCCGACGCCGTGTCCGTACCGGTCATAGCCTCGGGGGGGTGCGGGGAGCCCCTGCACATGGCGCGCGTCTTCGAGGAGACGGTGGCGAGCGCGGCGCTGGCCGCCTCCATATTCCACTATGACGAGCGGGCCATCTGGGGAGTCAAGGAGTTTCTGGACGGCCGGGGCATACCCGTGCGGTTGTGATACGACACACCGACGCGCCCGGGCCGGCCGCCCCCTCTCAGGCCGGGCCCCGCTCCGCGGCGACAGCCACCCTCTTGGCCGGGCGCCCCCGCACCATCCCACGCACTCCTAGAACGGCCGCAGCGGGCGCCCCCGCATACATCGCTACATTGAGCATGATTGTGGCGGTCCCCAGGAGTATAGTCTGCAGTTCGCTGCCGTCGGCCAAATCCATCAGGGAGAGGGAGTAGAGCATCGGCGCTATGATGCCCCTCACCGCGGCGCGCAGGGCGGGGCTCTCCCTCTCCAGGTCGGCCACCGCCGGGGAGAAGGAGTAGTAGATCTCGTTGAAGGCCGACATGAAGGCCGACCCCGACTCGGTTGGGAGCAGCTTGCCGTCCCTGATCTCGCGCAGCATCTGCACCTGCGGGGCAAGCTCGGTGCCGTACGCCGCGGTGGCTATGAGGCATCCGCCGCCCTCCTCGGGCTGCACGCCCGGATCCCCCGGGGTGTGCTCGGCGGGCTGTTGGGCCTGCTCGGCGGACGCGGGCAGTATCCTGTATACCGTGTCATGGGAGTAGCTGGTGATGTACAGGTAGCCGTCGGGCCCCGTCCGGATGTTGGTTACGCACCCCAGCCCCTCGGCCACAACGATCTCCTCCAAGGAGTCGCCCTCGTCGGCCACCCCGTCCTGGAGGCCCGGGGACGCAAAGACGAACCCGTCCCGCTCCTGGTTCATCTTGAACATGTAGAGTCGCCCGTGGTTGCAGTCGCCCACGAAGACGGAGCCGTCGTACTCGCCGGCTCCAAAGTCCGCAAACCCTATTCCGGTCGGCGCCACCGGACGATGCCACGTGAATTCGGGATCCCGGTACTCGTAGCCCTCGTAGCCGGCCATGCGCGCCAGCCCCTCCTCCGTCGCCGGGCCCATGACGGCCTCCCACCCGCTGTTGAAGCCGTCCGGTACCATGTTGATCTCGTCGGAGTCGTCGTCGCCGTTCTCGGTGTCCCACATGGTGCCGGTTACCGGGTCGAAGGCAAGGCCGAAGCTGTTCCTGACTCCTACCGCGTAGTACGGCCCGGGCGGATCCACCCGGAGTATGACGCTGGTGTCCAGATAGTCCGTCGTGCCGGGGGGATGGATGCTTTCGGGGCCCTTGTTCTGCAGCGGCCCGTACTTGCCCGTGTCGCCTATTACGGCATACACCTGACCGTCGGGGCCCGTGGCCATCGCGCCGCCGTTGTGGTACGTGTTGGCCGGAAGCTCCATCAGTATGGTCGGGTCGACCAGGGACTGCCCGTTCCACGAGTACCGCTCTATCCTGTTGGACAGGGGGTTGCCGTCGGCATCGGGGACCGTATAGTAGATGTATACGGCCCCTCCGGACTTGGCTATACCCAAGAGTCCCATCTCCCTGACCGGCGTGGTCTCCACAACCAGGACCGGATCTGCCAAGAGCTGGCCGTCCCTGACCAGCCTGACGTGGCCGTTCTTCTGCAGCACCAGCAGGTCGCCGTCCCCCACAAACTCCATGCCGGTGAGGCGGCAGCAGAACCCGGCGGCGTACACCTCCAGCGCCAGCTCCTCGTCGTACAGGACCGGCTCGGCAGCCGCGGGCTGGTGGGCGGCCTGTGCGACCAGCAGCGCCGCTGCCGTCGCCAGAACAATCAGCAGCATACATGGGATGGATCTGGAACAAATAAGAATACTTTGCCCAATGGTCTGGTGCATTAACGGCGCCTAGACCAAATGACGCCTGAGCGCCGCACCGACCCCCGTTTCTATTCCGACCCACGTTTCCGCTCCAATTTTTACCCCTGTTCTCGCCCCACCGGGCATGCGCCTAACACCCGCGTTGGGAACATATGGCCTCACCGGCCCGGCGTGGTGAAAGACGACAGGATGTGGGCCGGCTATGCCCCGCACTCGGTGTCCGCTTTGGTATGCGCCCTGGCGACCACCAGGATCAGCGTCGGCTTGCCGGCGCCCTAGACATGCGTGCCTGCCGTCTCGCCCGGAGTACGGCCGTCCGGCCGCCCGAGTGTGGACGGACACGGCTGTGGCAGACATGCAGTCCCGCCGGAGCGGCAGGGTCCTTCCTTTTGAACCAGCAGACCACCTTCTTCCGGAGGCGTACCGTATCACTGTTGAGCGACTCCATCTGGCTGTTGTCGGTGTAGCCGTCCATCCAGACATGGGACTCGTGAACCGAGTCCTTCAAGAGGAAGTTGCGCGGAGCATACTTGTCCCTGTGGGCCTCGGCAAAGTTGGCCGCGCCGTCCGATATGATCATGGACCGGACCCTGCCGATCACCTGTTTGGCCTGCCGGAACATCGGCCCCACGTCGCCGGTTCCCTTGTGCGCGGCGACCATCTTAGGTACGGCGTATTGCCTTGCTGTCCAGCATGGCAAAGAGGTACTTGCGCCTGTCCAGCACTCTGGAATACACCCCGTCGGTGCGCCGATCCTCCCCAACCAGCGGGACGACCATACCAAGAACCGCTCCATCATGCCGCCGTACTGCGCCGCCAGCCTTTGCGCGGTCGTGTGGCCGGTACTATATCCAGCCCCGCGAAGAGCCTTGGTCGCCTTGCGGCTGGACAGCCCGGCATACTCCCCAACGGCCACGGTGGCATGCTCCGGGGCGTGGCGACTACGCCTAATGACTAGGTTCTGCGAAGTGCGACACCTTCGTCTTCCAGATGGGCAAGATGTAGCGGGGGCCGGCGCGCAGGCCTAGTCGCTGATGCTCCGATGGCGGACCCGACCACTACTGGGTACCGGGTATCCTTGGAACGGCACCCGCGGAGGCGCGGGTCCGCCCTTCTGGGGAGACCGGGTCCGTGCAGGAGGGGTGCCGGTCCGGTTGCAGCGCGGCCTTGCCTCTCTATGGGGCGCCCGTGAGGGTCCGGCCAGCGGTGGATGCATCGCGGCGGGCCGGCGGTGGCGGTCAGCGCTCGTTATCCTGAGAGTATGGGCGGAATGGGTCGTCCACGATCCCCAGCGACACGCCAACAGCTAAATTGCGTGCTAGGTATCTGATAGCCAGGTCGTCGAACGGCAACGGCGCGAGCGGATCTCCCCACATGAGGTGGAGTGACTTCTGTGGTGCCCCAGCCCTAGGAAGTGGCCGAACTCGTGCGCTGCGACATCTCTTATCCAATCACCACTTACAAACGCAGGCCGGTCTCCGCATATGGATGCGACCGGAACAATCCCCATCCAGGCATTACCGCCTAGGCAGCTGGTACATGCAGCGACACCTAGGCGGTGACCGTAATACAGGTTCCCACTCCATCTGATTACGATGTCCGGATCCCCGCCGGCCGCCCTCACGAAGGTTATGTGCGGGTTCTGCGTCGACCAGTCGTTGAGGCCGCGGTGGACGGCCGTCATTATGGTCTTTGTGTGCTGGGTGATGGCGGAAGGTCCGTAGCAGTGCGCCTCAAGAACGGCAGAGGGCGACTGCACATGCTACGTGAGGCGGCAGGGCACGTGCACCACTCCCGGCAGGGATCTGTCCACGATAAAGGTCGGTTCGTTTCGAACATCCGATGGCCACTCCGCGCGGGCAAACAACGCCACATCGCCGGCAACATTCTCTATACCACCGGCCTCGGTCACGAACGCTCCGCGATCCAGGCGTATTGTAACTTTTTTTGCGTTCTGGATGATGTCTTTCCTGTGGCCGTCAATTATGATGGTAGCCGACTTTCGGTCCGCGCCAATCCCGGCTATGTCATCACCGGACAGGGCGACTCCGACACAGGGGTTGGTTATCACCAAGGTTATGCGGCCGGCGTCTATCAGCGACGGCTCTATCGGCTCTCGAAAGTGCAGAATGATCCCGCCGGTCCGCTCATTGTATCGGGCGTGTCCCAACAAGAGGTCGGCCGGCAGGTCGGGGTTCAGAAGAAGAGGGTGTTTGCCGACTACCTCCAAGCGCATCCGGTCGGCTCCCGCCTCTGCCTGCCCGATGTATCTGCTGAAGGCGCCCGTATCCAGCCAGACGAGTGGATCGGACATCAACGAGAGCGCGTATCGATTGCCCTCGGACAGCTCAAAGGTGACAGACCTCAGGTCCGGGCTCACAGAGACAAGCTCGGATGCGGACAGCGTGAAATGCCCAGAATTGTCATGCACCGACACGCGCGACGTGTACGCCGACCACAGCGAGATGTCCTCGGCAAACTTGACGACCAGATGGTTTGTGTCTGCCTCGTACCAGACACGCTCCATGATTTTATCCAGTCGGACGGGCACCACCACCTTGTCCCCGCGTACCACCTCCAACGGGACTTCCGATACCCCGCTAGGCAGGCTGCCGTAGCCGCTTGTATGGAATGTACTGACGAACAACACCTCCAGTTCGGGGACAGTCCGCGGGTCGCGCTCCAGAAAGCCGCCTTGGAGGGTGATGGATCCGGGGCCGGCGCCGGGCTTTGCCCCCATATGAATAGTGTTGATGATCCCGCTGGGCGTAACGCCGTTGTTCTGGAAAAAATACTCGCCTGCGGGGTCTATCTCCCCGATGAAGCGCAGGGTAAGTTCGCCCGTGCTGATATCATACTGGGCACTCTCCAGTGTGGTGACATACACACGATTCGCCGTCACGCGCTCCTCCTCGGCGGCGTTTGCCGCCCCGCCGACCATCCCGCGGTACGCGCCCGGCTCCAACTGCACACTCAAGTCATAGCCGGCGCCCGGCGGGGCGGCCCGGCCAGGTTTGAGGACGGCCGCCATCTGGAACGGGCCGCTCTCAATCCTCTCGAACCCGGCCTCCTCCAGCGTGACATCGATGATGGGGGGCCGGGGTTTGACCAGCCTGATCTTGCCCAGGTCTACCGAGGACGGCTCGACCGGCTCGTCGAAGTAGAGCGACAGCACCCGGGCCCCGTCGTCCCAGCTGGCCCACGAGAGGAGCGTTACGGGGCCAGAGCGGCCCTCCTGGACGGCCACAGGGGTGGACGCGGTCGCGTTTGCAACCCGGTCCGGCTCCCGGCCGGAAGCCTCCAGACTCAACGTGGTCCAGGCACTCAGGTTCTGGTTGAAGGAGGTGGCGCCGTCGAACATACCGGACATGTCGGTCACCGAGGAGACGTCCCAGGAGGAGATGTCTTGGTTGAAGGAGGTGGCGCCGGCGAACATATCGACCATGCGAGTCACCGAGGAGACGTCCCAAGAGGAGATGTTGCCGTTGAAGGAGGTGGCGTCCTTGAACATGTAGGTCATGTGGGTCACCGATGAGACGTCCCAGGAGTCGAGGGGCTGGTTGAAGGGGGTGGCTCCAGCGAACATCCAGATCATGTAGGTCACCGATGAGACGTCCCAGGAGTCGAGGGGCTGGTTGAAGGAGGTAGCACCCCGGAACATCTCGGACATGTAGGTCACCGATGAGACGTCCCAGGAGTCGAGGGGCTGGTTGAAGGAGGAAGTTCCATAGAACATCTCGGACATGTAGGTCACCGATGAGACGTCCCAGGAGTCGAGGGGCTGGTTGAAGGAGGTAGCACCCCGGAACATTCGGCTCATGTCGGTCACCGAGGAGACATCCCAGGAGGAGATGTCGCCGTTGAAGGAGGAAGCTCCATAGAACATATC
>JAEFDA010000030.1 GCA_016126025.1 Nitrososphaerota archaeon
ATATTCGCCCACAAGTAGGGATGTGTGCCGCCCCTCCGCCGGGGAGCGCGAAACTACGCGGAGCTTTGGCGGTGCGCGCATCCCGGTCATATAGTGCACTCTGGCCGGATGGGCACAAGACACGGCCGACTGCCGCATAGCGCATCTTATTTGTTTTTTTATCGGCGCAAATTACAGAATATGCGCCATTATTTTTAAAATTTGTAAATACGCTTGGAAAGTAATTTAATCAAACAAATATTGATGCGCGGAGACAGCGGGCTGAATGATCGACAATATGCTATGCGCGCAATGTCGGCCCCGCCCGGTTTTTTGGCCAAAAACACAATGTTACAAAATTTGACTGTTTTGCGAATCAGATGCTGTCTGGGGTTTGCTGGAGTGCGCCTGCGTTTGGGTGTCGCCTAATGGGAATGCCGCCGGCCTTCTGCCCGCACCACCGGACGCGCCATTGCATCGGAATGGGCGCTATCCTATGCGCTTTTCCACTATTCTGACGTTGTACGCCTTTTTGTCAAGATAGTGGTGGTCCAGTGGAACGGTGGAGAAGACCTGTATGGACTGGCCGGCGCGGTGGGCAAAGCCGGCCACGTAGTCTATTATGCACCCGCCGCCCTTCGCATTCCAGCCGGCGTGGTGCGATACGGTGACCATTAACACCCCCGGAAATCTCTCCGAGTCGGCCAGCACGGCGACGGGGCCCTCCCCCACCCACACCACCCTCTCAGGGGGCACGTCCGAGTCAAGCGGCGTCCACACCCATGACTTTACGTACCTCTCCGGCCACGCGCTGGCCGGGGCCGCTTTCACCATATCACACCCGCCGGGGCCGGCTTTGCACGAGTACATATGCCAGTCGCCGCCGGCCCGGTACCCCGCCGCACCGAACAGGGCCAGGGACTCGGCGTTGTCGCTCTCTATGGCGGCGCGGGCGTATGCGGCTCCTGACGCGGCTGCCGCCTCCTCGGCCCGGACCAGCAGCGCCGAGCCGATGCCACGGCGACGGGCCGACGGGCGGACCCTCACTCCCTCTACCCAGGCATCTTGCCCCGCTACGGCCACGTGTCCTATGCCAAGCACGGAACCGTCGTTCTCGCACACCATGAGGTTGCCCTCTCTGACCCACGACTCCCACACCTGCTCTATGTAGTCGCCCCAGCTGAACGTATGCATGCAAAAATCCTTGGCGCCGCTCCAGTCCTCCATCCGGGCCCGCCGTATCTCCACGGGGAAACCTAAATGATTATTAGTAATATTGATTTTCACTCGTATATGGGAAGGGTGATAGCCGGGCCGCTCTCGGACTTTGCTCCAGGATCTGTCACCAAGGTGGTGGTGGACGGCCGCGACATAGCGGTGGTCAATGTAGACGGCACCTGCTACGCCATAGACGACACCTGCACGCATGCGGGCGCCAGCCTCTCGGAAGGTACCGTATCCGGCTGCAACGTGGTGTGCGGCTGGCACGGCGCCCAGTTCGACTGCGCTACCGGCCGGCTGGCAAAGTTTCCGGCAACCATTCGTGACTTGGCCTCGTACCCTGTCTCGATAGAGGACGGCAGCCTCTACGTGGAGGTGTCCTGACATGTCCGACAGAAACAAAAAGTCAATGTCTGAGGCGGTGGAGACCATGGACCAAATAGCCAAAAACACATCCACCCCAAAAACGGTCAAAAAGTCGCTCACCGACCTGCTGGATGACATAAACACATCCGAGTACTCTCTGTCAGTGCGCGCCGCCAATGCCATCAGCCAACTGGACGACATCACACAGGACCCCAACGTTCCGTCCTACGTCCGCACGCAGCTCTGGCAGGCGGTCTCCAAGCTGGAGGCCATCCGAGAGTGAAGGTAGACGAGTACGTCAGGTCACTACCCCCGCACATAATGAGTGGAGATGACGTGACCCTTCCGGACGCGACGGTGCGCAGCATACTGGACTTTGCCGGACTGGGGCGGGGGGAGCGGTTCTGCCATCTGGGGTGCGGCTCGGGCCGGGCCCTCCAGATCGCCGCCGAGTACGGGGCTACGGTCAGCGGAGTGGACTCGGATCCCCGCCGCGTCGACGAGGCGCGGAGCATGCTGGGTACCGGGGCCGACGTGCGCTTGGGCGACGTCACCGAGTGCGAGCTGCCCGTCGCCGATCTCATACTGTTCTGGTTCGCCGATCCGTCCGTGACCCATGCCATGCCGGAGAGGTTCTCTGCAATGCCGGCCGGCACGCGTATCGTAACCATATGGGGCCCGCTCCCCGGCTGCCTTCCCGAAAAGGTCCGTTTTCCGTTCGTGCTGAACAGGGTACCGCTGTCCCCGGCGCCCGACCTGCAGTCGCAGCTCCGGGCGGTCTTCGGGGTACGGTGCGTCAGCTACGCCACCGCCTGGGAGTTCGCCGAGCGGTACACGCGGGCCCTCCAGCCGGACAATTCGCAGAACGACCGGTTCCTGACGATACTCCAGGCGCTCACCATCTGGTTTGAGGCCCGCGCGCTGGGCGTGACCTGCGAGGAGGAGATACCGGATCCGGTGCGCAACTACGTCCACATAATGCGCAGCTTCTTCAGGATAGACTTTGGCGATTACATCAGCTGATCTGGACGAGCAACCAAAACCCCGGCGGCACGTTTATGTTTCGGTGGCACGTACGGGGTCCATGGAGGGGCGCCTGAACATCAACGTCTCGACGGTCGACTACGAAAAGACCAGCGCCGCCCTCATACACCAGCTTACGCTGCTGGAGGAGATGGTTCACGGCGAGGACGACTTTGTGGTGACCGACTCGGAGTTTGCCTTGGGCTGGCACTTTTTCGTGGCCAGCGTGGACCGCACCCTGGTGGCCCGGCTGAAGGAGCAGCTGGGGTCGGCCTTTGAGGCTCTCAGGGGAAAGGGTGATGACAAAAAGTTTCTCGCCTGGCTGGAGTCCCGCATGGAGGGGCAGGCGCCGCGGTTCAAGCTGGCCATCAAGGAGGAGATGGAGTCCTCAAAGTACGGTCTCTTCTGACGTCCACCCAGGCGGCCCGCACTCGTTGCAGTACGCGCCGCCTCCGTGTGTGGCATGTGTGGGTCTGCATGACCTGCCGCGCGGCCGACTCCATGCGGTGAACATGATCTTGGAGGTGCGGGAGATGCGCGGCCGGTGCTACACCAGACTGTGCCCGGACGTGGCCAAGCTGAAATAAAGGGCCCTCGAGGGGAATCGAACCCCTGTCCGGGGATCCACAGTCCCCTATACTAGCCACTATACGACGAGGGCCACATCGCGTATGGCCGCCCGGGCGTTATAATAATGGAGACTGTGGCCAGGCTGCGGCGGTGTGTGTATGGACAACTGGCGCACCGACTGGGGTATGGGGGGCTCTCCGACGGCGCCTGTGACTGAATGACATCCGGTGTGGAAATGCAGGCACAAATGATATGGCTGAAACGGAGGCCGGAAACACGCCGCGGACGCTCCGGCGGGGCCAATGGCGGAAAGCCACCCTCGCCGCTTTTCTGAGTGGTGTGGCGGCAGGGCGGCGTGTACTGCCCACGGCGGCCGCTGTCGAATGACGCGGCGGCGCTCATGAGGCGCCGTGGATGGCCGCGCCACCGCGCACGGCCCGCACTATATCGGATGCGGTCCCGAACGCCCAGTCCGCATCGGACTTGGACAGTGCCGTGCCGCCGTTGCCGTACCTAGCGGTTACCACCATCTCGGACAGTCTGTCAAGGTCAGAATCAGAACATGGGATGCCCCAGTCTGCCGACAGGTCAGCGGCGAGGGTCTTCAGGTCGTGTGTCCTCTCAAAGTCCACGCCGGAAAGAACCAAGGCGCATTTCAGGGCCTTCTCGGCGGCCTGCTGGGAATGGTAGGCTCGAGCCAGCACATGGTGTCGCTCACCAGACGACGCTTCCTCGCACAGGCGCAGATCGTCCCCAGCGTTGCGCATGAATGCATCGGCGTACGAATCCAAGTCGCCGTGGAGCAGCACACCCTCTCTAACAACCTTGCGCTGCACCGTTCCCGGCAGCATGGCATACCTGGCAAACGTGTCGGGCGTGTTCACCAGCACGTCCTTGCCGATGGGGGAATGGCTCAGTGCGTTGCGTATGTCCAGACCGGCCTTCTTCACGTCCGTCCCCTCGGGCATTATGATAAACAGGTCTACGTCGCTGTGTCCGTCCGCGTCGCCGCGGGCGCGGGAACCGAACAGCGTGACCGACACCGGGGAGAACCGCTCCACGATTATATCTGCCATGTGGCGTATCGCCGACTCGGGTGTGTCCCCGTACACCTGACGCTCGCGGTTCCCGGGGCTTGTGTTTTTCATTGCCACACATGTGATTTCATGATATAAAACAATCCCGTTTGCCGGTTCCTCCCGCAGAGGCAGGTGATGAGCCAGATATACCTCTGCGATTTTAAACAATCTGTCGGAGCAGGGCAGATATGAGGCGCAAGAAGCTCCGCAAGTCCCGGAAAGACAGGGCGTCGGAGCAGTGTATAACGCGCCGTGGGCTCCCCATCCACCAGAAGAGAGACCAGATCAAGACACTAACTTGGAACCGCTGGGATGTGGCATTCCGGGACACTGAGGGCGTGTGGTGCCGGGTCTCGTTTGCGGGCGAGAGCCCCACGTGCGAGTGCGCGTACCACGCCATGGGAAAGGAATGCATGTGCAAGCATATAGCGGCGGTCGAACACATACTGCCCATCCGGTCCCGGCCCTCCCACGGCAAGGGGATCGCGCTTGGGAGGCAGGATCTGGGACGCCCGACTGCAAGAATGCGAAACATACCCGCCACGGGTGGTACTGCGGCCGGAAGGGACCGCCACACAACCCGGTTCCGGCAGCAACCACACGACCACCCAAAAGCTGGAGATGTGCACCAACTGCTGAGGAGATGGGTATGAACAAGACACGCCATAAAATCATGGTAGTCGGTTCCGCTGCATTGGTCGCGGTGATAGGCGCCGGAATATACGGGCTTGAAGTGGCCAAGGCCGGCGAAGTACACACAACCGAGCCACGCATCGACACGTCCTACTCATCATATATTGCCGACGGAACGCTGGACACAAACCGGGAGGTTATAGTGGATCGGGGTGGGAGCGTGCAGCTGCCCGTGGACATCTACGCGGCTCTGGACGAATCAATGACAGTCGGCTTCGGAGTTTCACTGGATGGTTGGGAGACGCCAATGATACTGGCACAAGAAGACGGCCTACCAGCCGGGATCCATATCATTACTGATCAGTCGTCCTTCATCTTTCCCGTATCAGGGGAGACCGGCATAAGCAAACGTGGATCGACAACCGTGACCATCACTACTGATGCCAGCATGCAGCCCGGCAAGTATCCCCTGTCGCTGGTTCTCTACGAACTAAAAGACGGCAGCGTGAACATGTCGATAGAATATTTTACATTACTAGTTGAATAACCACGCCTTTTTCCTTTTTAGCGTCTCAGCTGTAGGTGTTGTTGCATGCGCGGCTGATGCCAATATGGTCTAGATTATCTCAGCAGCTCTCCATCTTGTCCGACACGTACCATGGTGCGGCCGTCCCCGGCAAAGACGAACGTCAGGCCGGGCGGGTTGTCCAGACTCTCCAAGACTGGCTTGGGGATGTGGCACAGGCTGGTACGGGTCTGGACACCGGGTGCCATCAACACGGAGAACCCAATCAACACCTTTGTCCACCCTGCCATGCATGAGGTGCGGGCGGGCCGTATTTAACCCGCCATGCTCGGATGGGACGGATTATGCATCTGTTCCGTCATGGGACTTATCCAGCTGTGTGACAGCTCGGCTCTGCGGCCATATCCGACCATTGCACTGGCACGGAGGCCGCCACGCGACCAGGTTCCGGCCAAAGCTGTTCAGCCGGGCAGGACGATTCCGGCCGTTTCATTTATTCGGAGAAGTTTCGGATCTGCGACCGTAGGTTTATTATCCACGCCACCGGGGAGCCGGCCATGCGATGGTGGTGGGTTGCCATGGTGGTGACGACCGCAATCTCATACTATGCGGCGCACACGTTACTTCCCTGGAGGTAGGGAACGGGCGCACGGCCATGCAATATTGGCATATGCTCGCCATCTATAGTCTACTGTGCACCGGACGGCGGCTTCCCGATTTGGTCCTGATCTTGGATACCGCCGCGGTCCGGGGAGTGTCCGGCATTGCCGTATCCCGCAGCGTAACATGCGGCGTAGTCTCTGGAGCGCGCTACCGGCAGAGTTGCGGAGGCAGTCGCGGGCCGCGCACCAACGTACCGGGCACCACGGCTGACGCCGTCCACGGCGCCACATTCAGGCCCCGCACGGCCCGGCGGCGTTTCTTCTGAATGGGGGTGTGGCACACCCACCGGCAGGCATGCGCGTGGCATAGGTTCAAATAGCGACTGGTCCACCCGCCACGGCGTGGCCACCAAGAAGACATCCGGCCGTTCCCACGGGTTCAGGCACAAGTCGCGCTCGGTGATGACCAAGAAGAACCCCCGGGGCGTCTCGTTCCTGCTGAGGGAGTATTCGGTGGGGGATAGGGCGCTGGTGATAATAGACCCGCGCCAGCACAAGGGCCTGCCCCACCGGCGCTACCACGGCAAGGTGGGCATAGTGACAGAGACCGGAAGGCGGATGGTCACGCTGCACGTAAAGCTGGGCAAGAAGACCAAGACCCTCATCACCAGGCTGGATCACATAAAGCCGTTCGGAGTGCAGGCATGAAGGACATAAAGAACAAAGAGCCAATCACCATAGCCGAGGTCAGGGAGATACTCTCCCGCATGGACCCCGAGCAGCTGGACCAGATACAGAGGTGGACGTTCGACTACACCTCAAAGTTCTCCAGCATCGAGCCCAAGCGGGCCCGCAAGATGAAGAAGGCACTGGTGGAGGAGTGCAACCTGACCGACGAGGAGGCCGTGGAGATAGTCAACATAATGCCCGGGAGCATAGCCGAGATCCGCTCCTTTACGTTCGGCTGGAAGAAGCTCATACTGGCCGAGACGCTCTCCAAGATACTCCGCATAATACGGGAAAACTCCTAGGTGTCCGATTGCGCGGGAACCGTGACATCCGTGAGACGCATGCCCGCATACTGGACGTCAAGACCCGGGCGCGCTCCGTCCTCTTCCGCTCCCGGGAGGGGACCATAATCACCGCCTTGGGCGAGAGGAGGTTCGTCCTGCTGGAGATGCTGGCTCGGGCGGGGGGCCACTTTGAGGTCGGCGAGCGCGTTGACGTGGACGGGCGTATACAGGCGGTGCTGGGCCGGCTGGACTACTTCAGGATATCGACGGCGGCCACCCAGGAGGTGCCCCGGGCCATACAGGGAATAGTGGCTTCCTGCGAGTCCCGGTTCGTGGGGTACCTGAATACGGCCGGCCTTGTGAACACTCAGGCGCACTCCATCGGCATGCTGCCCGGTGTGGGGAGGGCGCTGCTGAAGGTGATCCTGAAAGAGCGCGAGGCGCGCCCCTTCACGAGCTATACGGACGTGGAGGAGCGGACCGGCTGGCGGGATCCCGCAGAGAACCTGGTCCAGAGGATACGCGACGAGATGGAGGGGCGGACCGGAACCCGGCTGTTCGTCCGGGGATGAGGAGACGGCGCCGGTATGGGCAGCACTTTCTGGTGTCCGAGGCTGTAGCCTCCCGCATAGTCGAGGCGGCGGACATACGCGGGGAGGATACGGTGCTGGAGGTGGGCACCGGAAGAGGAATACTGACGCCGATGCTCTGCAGGAGGGCGGCCCGGGTCATATCGGTGGAGTCGGACGCGCGGCTGTATGAGGAGGCCGCCGACGCACTCCGCCAAGACAACCTGACGCTGCTGCACGGGGACGGCTTTGGCACGGCCGAGAGGTTTGACGTGTTCGTGTCCAACCTGCCCTACTCGGAGAGCCGGCGGGCGGTGGAGTGGTTGGCGGCCACCCCCTTCCGGTCCGGCGTGATGATGGTGCAGGAGGAGTTCGCCCGGAAGGTGGCCGGAACCGGGCCTGCCCGCCGGGCCGTCTCGGTGGTGTGGCAGGAGGCCTTCGAGGTGGACGGTTCGTTCCGGGTGGGCCCGCGCAACTTTGATCCCCCTCCCATGGTGGACTCGAGGGTGCTGCGGTTCCGGAAGCGGAGCACCGTGCCGTCGGATACTATACGCAATCTGCACCTGATTTTTTCGAGGCGCCGCAAGCTGCTGCACACGCCACGGGGCGCCCGGCGCCTGGATGATATGGATAACGGGGAGCTGATGGCAGTTGCCGAGTCCATGTAGGGAGTACGAGCCGGCCGAGGACACGTTCCTGCTGTGCGACTATGTGGAGGGGCTGTCGGGGAGGGCAGCGCTGGACATAGGCAGCGGCTCGGGGTACGTGACGCGCCTGCTGGAGCGGAGCTTCGAGGTCGTGGTGGGCACCGACATAGACCACTGCATACTCAAAAACCAGACCTATCCGGCCCGAAACCGCGTCTGCTGCAACGCCGCCGACGCCCTGCGCGGAGAATTCGACGTCATAGTGAGCAACCCGCCGTACCTGGACACCGAGGACATATCATTCCCGGATACGGACGGGGGGCCCGGGGGAGTTGCCGTGCCGGGCCGGTTCCTGCGTTCGGCCGCGCCGCTGCTGGCCCCCGGCGGGGCGATGGGCATGGTGGTGTCGTCGCTGTCCCGCCACACCGAGCTGGCGCGGCTGGCCGCCTCCCTGGGGCTGAAGGCAGATATCGCAATGCGCCGCCGCCTCTTTTATGAGGAACTGTACGTGCTGCGCCTGACTCACCGGTGAAGGATGCTGGCTGCCCGCCGTATGATCTCGTCTGTCATGGCGGCGGTGCCGGCCGTGCCGCCTATATCCCAGGTGATGTTGCCACCGTCGTTTATGGTCTGGGTCGTGGCCTCGAATACGGCGTCCCGTATGTGGCGCTCGCCTAGGTATTCGGCCATCCACGCTCCCGAGAGTATGGTGGCGGTGGGGTTGACCTTGTCCTGCCCGGCAAACTGGGGGGCGCTGCCATGGGCCGCCTCGAACATGGCATATCTGTCTCCCATGTTGGCCGAGTATATGAGGCCGATGGAGCCCACCAGGGCCGATGCCAGCTCCGATATTATGTCCATGAAGAGGTTGGTGCTGACCAGCACCGACCCGTCGAACCTGCCAGTGTCGATGATCAGCTGCTGCGCCATGTTGTCTATGTATATCTCTGAGAGCTCCATGCCGGTGCCCTTTGTGGCGGCCTGCGCCTCCTCCCAGAATATGCCGTCGGTCCGCTTGAGTATGTTTCTCTTGGTTATACAGAACATCTTCTTCATGTCGTGTTTTTGCGCCCACAGGACGGCGGCGTCCAGAAGCCTCCTGGACCCCCGGCGGGTTATCTTGCGGATGGCGATGGCCGCGTCCGGCG
>JAEFDA010000005.1 GCA_016126025.1 Nitrososphaerota archaeon
AACCGGAGCCAGATCCCGAGATGCTCGCGCAGATTGAGGCGCTCCAGACCAAGATACGCGAGCTGGAGTTAGCAAAGACGAAGCCGGATCCAGTTCAGCTAAAGCGCATAAATGATCTCCAAAATCAGCTTGATCTATCTGAATCAACTTTAGTTAGAAATGCGGAACTTTTATCACTTGTTGAAAAACTAGAAAAAAGGATAGGACAAATAGAGTCAAATCTTCCATCCGAGACTGAATCAAGCCAAGTAGAATATGTAGCAAAGCTTGAGGAAAAGATAAGGCAGTTAGAGTCTGCTCCAGAACCAGATCCAGATCCCGAGATGCTCGCCCAGATTGACGCCCTACAGAACAAGATCCAGGACATGGAGTCCGCAAAGGCAGAACCAGATCCCGAGATGCTCGCCCAGATTGACGCCCTACAGAACAAGATACGCGAGCTGGAGTCCACAAGGACAGAGTTGGAGACGGAACCAGATCCAGTTCAAATGAGGCGCATAGTACAAATTCAAGACCAACTTGAGCAGATGGAGTCTGTTTCAGCTAGGAGTTCGGAACTGCTTCTACTTGTCAGAAAATTGGAGGAGAGGATTGCTCATGTAGAATCTAATATCCCGGCCGAATCCAATGAAAAATCTCTCCAATCTTCCTTACGGGCCGACTCGGATCTGCTGACCAAGCTAGACACCCTCCAGTCTAGGATATCCCAGCTGGAATCGCTGCCTGCAGAAAACTTTGATCAGAGTCTTCTAGACCAGTTAACAGTACTACAAAAAATGATCACTTCATACAAGCGCAGCCCATCACTTGCTCCGGCACAGGCAGAGAGGCTAGCTGATCTTCACGGGCGTATAAAGAGGCTCAGGGCCGCGGTCCGGCGCAGAGCCAAGTCTCACCGCACTGACAAAACATCGTCAGTTGCCTGACTGCTCTTGGGCACATTCCTCTACTCGTGGCGTATCATATGCCAAATTGTTGCGATCCGCTAGACCTACAGATATAGTTGGAGTCATAAATGGCCTCGTGTAAGATATATGATCGAAATTTTAATGTAATACATAAACATACAAACCAAATCCAAAAGATAAGGACGGTCCTAAAGTAGACCAAAGATACGCACGACTACGCCCGCGTCGTAAGCGTGAATATGGTGCGTGTCAAGGGGTTTGTAGTGCTGGTGGTGGCAGACGCGCTAGGTGCCGACCAAGGCACCGTTGGTTATTGACTCGACGCGTACGACCGCTACGGCCTAGACGGCTACGCCGACGCTGCGAGGTCGAGCCGCCCCCTTCGTGCCGCGCAACGAACTAAAAATAGTAGGCGACCCCAACAGTTCACCGCCTACGAGTTTGTCGAACGTATCGAGAAAAGGACCGGCATAAAATACAGTGGACCGTACGCGCGCCGTCTGCTGGGGTTGCTCGGCTGCTCGGTCAAGAAGGTTTACGAGATTGCCGACCGTGTCCTGCCTGGGATCTCGAGATCTGACAAAAAGACATCGAAAAGGTGGTAGAGGCGTTTGAAAACGGCGATTTATACTCATGATGCCAAACGAAAGCCACCAAAATTCAAACACCATCGGCAGCGGGACGTCTACGTGCGCGGCGATGCCCAACCGGTGCCGACACCGCCCGGCAGCCAGAGGCAGACCGTCTACGGCAGCGTGACACTGAACGGGCAGACGTGTTTTATGATAGCTAAAAAGACAAACGGCAGGTCGTTCATCAGGTATCTGGACAAGCTGTGGCGCCGCTTCGGCAAGTCGGCCGTCATAGTTGACAACGCAGCGTACCATGACTCGAGGCTCGTGTAGCAGTATCTTGGAGAAAACGGCGGTCTCGTAGAATTGTTGCTCCTGCTGCCGCACTCGTTATTCTTGAACTTGGTGAGTGGCTGTGGCGCAAGGCAAGGTAAGGATATGCAGGATACTTAGGCGGCCGGCCAAGAGACACTTCAAGCGAAAGGTAGTGCTCGTGTACGGGTCGCTTGAAATAAGGTTCAATCCGTGCAACATTCTGTTCAGAAATTCAGACAAAATATTTTCTACACGAGGCGCATGAGAGTTATTTATGATCTCAACTATGCCAGAGGATTGGGGGTCCGCCATGTATCATATGTATCGGTTCCCTTCCTTGGGTGGAGAAAATTAGGGTGGCGGGGTAGCCCACCATTCGGATATTTGGCCTTCTGGTATGAGGTCGAGCGTCTTCTGCAGGATGGATCCCAGTATCGGGTTGTCCCGTTGATAGGCCACGTGCAGGCTGGAGACAGCACCGGCGGTACCGGAGTTGTAGATGGTGATGTCGAGGTTCTGCGCCTCTGCCAGGACGGGCAGCCAGTTTCCGACCAGCGTATCGCCGGTACCGTTCTGCAGCATCAGGAGTCCTTCCCGGATGCTGGACACCGATATGTACTGTAGGTCGGGCTTGCTTACGTCCAGCCAGTCTTCAATGAAATAGTCTGTCGGCGTCAGCACGCGCAGACCTGGATCATCTATCGTGATGGGTTGGTCGGTGACAGTCACCAAGCTGGGCTGCAACATGAAGTGTGGCTTGGTGAATCCCAGATGCTCCTGGCGCTGCGGGGTTACCCCAACCATAAAGGAGACGTCGGCCGTGCCGTTCTGGAGTAGTTGTAATGATTCGGACCAGTCGGGGGTGTGTACCGGTTGGAAGTCCACCTCCGTCAAGGATTCAAACCATTCCAAGTACAGCGCCGTCACGCCCGCTAGGTTGCCCTGTTCATCAGCATACTCTATGGGAAACCATTCCGGGTCGTACGCCACCAAGATGGTACGATTGTCATCAAGCCAGGCGCACTCTTCGCCAGTCAGAGGTAGTACTGGTGCAGGCGGCGTTGGTCGTATACCGGCATCTACGTACCAATCATCAATTGTGTCATCAGGCATGGTGTCAATCATCTTTTGGAGGACCGACCCGAGCACGGTGTTGTTCTTGCTGTACCCGACGTGCGACGCGAATCCCTCCCCGATGGTGCCAACATTGTGGATGGTGATGCCCAACTCTTTGGCGCGGGCACTGGATGGTTGCCATGGCTGGGCGATGGCTGTACCGCCACCATCGGCAAGCAGCATTAGCGCCTCGTCCAACGTGGGTACCGATATGTAATCGATGTCCGGGTGGTTTGCGTCCAACCACGCTTCTATGTAGAAGCCGGTAGTGGTTATCAGTTTGAGGTTGGGATCTTCCACGGTTGTATAGCAATCGATTGTTGATATCAGGTTGGACGGGCTGGCCCTGCTCATCTCAACAAACCCCATGTACTCGGCACGCTCGGTGGTGGGGACAAGATGAAACACCATGTTGACCTTACCGGCGCGCGTGTCATCCAGGAGGTCAGCGAACAGATCATATCCCACCAACTCGAACTCGAGCCCGCTCAAGTTGGTAAACTCATCTAGGAATGTAAAGGTGAGTCCCACCGGGACGCCTTGTTCGGAGACGTACTCGTAGGGTGGCCAGTTCCTGTCGTAGCCAACCCGTACCGCCGGACTGGCCTCAAGCCATGCCAGCTCTTCGGGACTCCAGTCTATGCCCTGCGTCTGGGCTGGTTCGGCCGGTACCAGATCCCAATCTATTGCGGCCAGGATGTCGTACTTATCCTGGGATAGGCATACTTCAAACATTCCTACGAACGTGTATGCGTTCTCCCCGTCCGGGCAGGCTGCGTCACTGGCGTACGCGACGGGCACCATCATGATAACGCCCGACGCGATAAACACTGCCACTCCGATGGACCTGTTGCGTTCCAATGACAGCTGCACCGCTATCATCAATATAGCGATTACGTGTAGAGGTTCCTCTCGCAAGGACGGTGGCCAGATTGCATTCGGAACGCGGACACTTGGTGGCATATTGCGTTTACCATTCCCTTGATGCGCCGTCCATGTGGCGGTGTAGGTTCTAGATATCGCTACCTTTCAGTTCCGGCCACCACTCCCCTTGCTGGGGGGCCCTATCGAACATGTGGACCGGGGGGGATTTGAACCCCCGACATCCACGTTGCGAACGTGGCGTTATACCCCTAAACCACCGGCCCTCGGCACCCCCCCGATCCCCCGTACTATTATCACTTCCTAAACTCAAATACCCCTGGCTCGGATGGCCCCCGATGACCGTGGATATGGTGGTGGTCGACTCCCACGTCATGCTGCCGCAGGGGATGGTGGACAGGAACATCATAATCGAGGACGGCAGGATCGCGGGACTGTCGACCGACGTGCCGGCCTGCGACACCAAGATAGACGGGGCGGGCCTGGTCTCCGTTCCCGGACCCATAGACCCCCATGTCCACTACGGGGTGTACTCGCCCATAGACGAGGCGGCCAAGACCGAGTCGCACGCGGCGGCCGTCGGAGGTATCACCACCATGATACGCATGCTCCGACTGGGCGTGCCTTTCTCCGAGGGACTGCAGCCCCAGCTGGATGCGTCGGCCCGGGCGCACCACATAGACTACACGATACACGCCTCCGTCTTCACCCAGCGCCAGATACAGGAGATGGGCCACTGCGTGTCCAAGGGCGTCTCCTCTTTCAAGATATACATGAACCTGGGCGGCGAGGTGGGCCACGTCTACATGGACATGCCCCCGCATATAGCCCGTATCCAAGACGCCCGGGTGGACGTAACCGACGAGATAGTGGAGGGCACGGTAAGGAGGGCGGCGGAGCTGAACTGTCCGGTGCTGGTCCACGCCGAGGACTCCGAGTCGTGCGCCTGCGGCATCAAGACAGCCAAGGGGGAGAAGCGTGACGGGCTGTCGGCATGGTCGGCCAGCCGGGACCCGCAGTACGAGGCCAAGGCGATAAGGACCGTCTGCGGATATGGGCGCCGGTACGGCTGCACCATATACTTTGTGCACATAGGCTCCCGGGCGGCCCTAGAGCAGATCCGGGCCGAGCGGCGACAGGGGGGCCGCATCCTGGTGGAGAGCTGCCCGCACTATATGGTACTCTCCCACGAGGACCGTTCCGGCTACCTGGCCAAGGTGATGCCCCCCATCCGCACCGCCGCGGACAACGAGGCGGTCTGGGAGGCGGCCGCCGCCGGCGAGGTGGACACGATAGGCACCGACCACGTGGCCAACCGGCTCTCCCTCAAGGTGGGGGCCGACGTCTGGGAGTCGTTGGCCGGGTTTCCGGGCATAGGAGTTGCGGTGCCCATACTGCTGAGCGAGGGCGTGAACCGCGGCCGCATATCGCTGGAGCGGTTCGTCCGGCTGACCAGCCTGAACGCCGCCCGGTTCTTCTCCATGTATCCCCGCAAGGGCTCCTTGGAGAGGGGGGCCGATGCAGACATAGCCATGCTGGACCTGAAGCGGGAGCAGAGGGTCACCCCCGAGCTCTTCGGCGGATACTCGGACTATACCGTATACGACGGCATGGTGCTGCGTGGGTGGCCGGTGAGGACGCTGGTGCGGGGCAGCGTGGTGGCCGAGGAGTTCGAGGTGGTATCCAAGCCCGGATACGGCAGGTTCGTCCACCGCAGCCCCGGATCATCCTAGGGGGTGTATCACCTCAAAGGCGCCGTCCTTGGCGGCTTTGTATATTATGTCCGGCCTCTCAAATATTCCAGCCTCCAGTACCCCGGGTAGGCCCCGAAGCCGGGCTGCCAGGCCGGGCGGATCCACGATACCCCCAAAGTCGCAGTCCAGTATTATGTTGCCGTTCTCGGTAAACGCCGGGTATCCGCGCTCCAGCGTCCGCAGTCGAGGGACAGCTCCCATTCCGCTGACGCGCTCATGTATGAGGCCTCGGGCGGCCGGATGCACCTCCACCGGAATAGGGCGGGACAGCCGCTCGACGAACTTTGTCTCGTCGGCCATTATCACCACCCTGCCAGCCATGCCGGCCAACACTCGCTCCCGGAGCAGCGCCCCTCCGCCACCCTTCACCATGTATCCGGCCGAGTCTATCTGGTCGGCCCCGTCGAATATCGAATCCAGGCGGGGCATCTCTCCGGGCTCCAGCATGGGTATACCGGCCTTCTCGGCGGCCAGCCTTATCTGTAGCGAGGTGGGAACTCCGCGTATGCGCAGCTCCCCGGCGACCCGGCCCAGCTCCTCCACCAGGGCTGCCGCCGCCCTGCCGCTGCCCAGCCCGATGACGTCGCCCTTCCGCACATACCGCAGGGCATCCTGGGCCACATATACGATAGTGTCGTCGTACGACATCAGTCGTCCTCGGCGCGCTGCAGCCGGTTTAATGTCTTTATTATGTCAGCCTTGATCTTTTCCAGATCCTCCGAGTCGTCCCCGTCGGGATCCGGGGGTGCGGGTCCGCCCCCTTCGGCCCGCCCCGCTCCGGGGCGGCCGGGCGCGTCCCCGTGTATGTCCTTGGGTTCCATGGCCGGGGGCGCATCGCCGGATGTCCCGGTCCCCGCCCCGACCTGTATGGGAGTCTCCCCGCCGGATGTCTTGGGCGGTGCGGCGGCGGGCGTGTCCGGTGGGTGTTCTACATCTGCCGTACTGTCCGGCCCCTTCCCGGGGGCATTGTGTCCAGCTTCATTCTCCACGCCTCCGGCAGCACTTGCGTCACCGGGTTGCGGTATGGTGTCGGCATGCGGTCCGGCGGGCGCAGCTGCCTGCGGCACCTTGGTATCCCCGGCTTCGGGCTCCGTCTCAGGAGTATCGGGCGTGCTGTAAGCGCTTGGAGGTGCCTTGGTGTCGGGTTCGCCTCCGGGCGGTTCTGGAACGTCCGGCACTGCGGTATCTTCGATCTGGGTATCGGGGGCGGCGGCCCGAACCTCATCGGCGCCGGATTCTCCCCTCGCCCCTGAAGGTTCGGGGATGTCGGGGACCGTGGCTACTCCGCTCTGGGTAACCGAGTCTGGAGCCACGCTCTCGGCGCCGGGTTCGCCGGCGCCCCCCGCATCTCCGTCCGGCACTGCATGCCCGGGCGCGTCCACCATTGTATCCTGCTCCTCCCTTGGAGTGGCGGTGTCAGGGTCCGGCGTACGGTCCCCTCCGGCGATGGCCTGCTCCACTTCTTTCAGCCGGGCCTGGTATCCGGGCAGCAGCTCCTGGCGCTCGGACGCATAGGCGGGATCCCGCTCCAGAAGGGACACGGTCCTCTTCAGCACGTTCCGCTCAGAGCGCAGGGCCGACCCTGCGGCCCTCCGGCCGCGCCGGATCAGGGCGGCGGCGGCCACGCCGGCCACGCCGCAGAGAACGATCAGGATTTCCTGCATCTAGGTGTACCACTTGATCCACGAGTACTTTCTGATCTTGGAATCAGGGAAGCCGCAGCTGGCGCAGCGGTAGTGCCTCTTGTGGAGCGAATTCTTGCCGCACCTCCTGCACCGTATGTGGGTCTTCTTCCTGGTCAGCTTTCCCATGGATGTGGTTCCCTTCACCACGGCCTCTCACCTAGCCGGATGGAGGGGGTGATATCATTACCACGTTGTCGCCCCTGACCACGATGGTCCCCAGGTCGTTGGACTCGCCATCGCTGGTAATCTCCTCGGAGCTGTCCAGCATCAGGTTCATGTGCTGGTCGAATCCCAGCAGGCTCCCCCGGATGGTCTTGTTGCCCTTGAGTTTTATCAGTACGACCTTGTCGATGCTCTCGTCCAGCACCTTTACCGCCATATCTATGGACATCATGGGGCGACTCGGGACGGCACTATATTAAAATTTCATTTGGGCGGGTGCCGTCCAGCCTCCCCAGGCACTCCCGGCGTAGGTTCCTGACGATCTCGGCCAGTATGCGGCGGCCCGCCTCGGCTGTGGCGCTCCGGGGATCCCCCCACACGCCGTTTCCGGTGGCCGCCGGGAAGGACTCGGCGGCGGCCCTCTTGAGGCGCTCCACGCTGGCCTGCTCCATCCCGTCGGTCACCAGCCCCTTGCGGGCCCGGCTCATCCGCACCAAATCGGAGACGGCCAGCATAAGGGATGTCTCGACAAACCCACCGTGATCGAACCGCGATCTTGTGAAGCGCCAGTACGAGAGGGCGTGCACCCTCGGCCCCTCCTCCCCGCGCCCGGAGACGAACCCGGAGAGAGCCCCGCGGTTGCCGTAGTGGCCGTTTATCAGGAATATGTCGCGTATGCCGTTGGCATGCAGCGAGTCGCAGATGTCCCCCAGAAGAGTCCCCAGTGTGGACTCCCGGATGCTGATCTGGAAGAATGGGGCATGCTCAAAGGAGACACCCGTGGATACGGCCGGGGCCACCAAAAAGCGGGGCCCCCGGCCCACCGACGCGGCGACGGCCGACGCTATGTCAGAGTCGGTGGAGACCGGCAGGTGTGGCCCGTGCTGCTCGGTGGATCCCACCGGTATGATGGCCGCGGCGCCCGCCGATATGCGCCCTCTCAGGGCCGGGTCCGTCCGGGAGTGGAGGTCCATGTCACTCCTGCCGGATGTGGACCTTCCGCCAGTGCACCTGGAGGCGCCCCTCCAGATGCATACGCACCGCCTCGGTCAGCGTCTCGGCCTCCAGCCTCTGGCCGGCGGACTTGATAGAGTCCAGCGTATCTTCGGCATCCACCGGGAACGACTTTTGCAGTATGATGGGCCCCTGATCCAGGTTCTCGGTGACATAGTGGGATGTGACCCCTATTATCTTGGTGCCCCTCTCGTACGCCTGCATGTATGCGTACGCTCCCGGAAAGGCGGGCAGCAGGGAGGGGTGTATGTTGACTATGCGCCGCGGATACCTCCAGACAAAGTTGGGCGTGAGTATGCGCATGTACCTGGCCAGCACTATCAGATCTATGCTGTACCGCCGGCATACCTCGATCAGGTGAGCCTCGGCCTTCTCCTGGTCCCGCTCCCGCACCGACACGAAGGGTATGCCCGCCCCTTCGGCCCTCTCCTTCAGGGTGTCCTCGGTGCCCACCACGACGGATATGCGTCCCCGCAGCCGGCCGTCGGAGGCCGCCTTCAGCAGGTCCTCCAGGCAGTGCCCCTCCTTGGTCACGAACACGGCGATGTTCTGGAGCCCGCTTGAGGCATGGTACACGTTGACGTCCATCCCCTCCTTTGCGGCCAGCCCCGACAGCTCCGAGTCGAAGGACTCTGCGTCCAGATCCCGGAAGGACGCCTCCAGATACATGCCGAAGAGCCCCCGTATGACGTTCTGGCTCACGGCCTCTATGTTGCCCCCCCGGGCGAACACGAACCCGGTGAACGCGGCTACTATGCCCTCCCGGTCATCGCCCACCACGGTTATCCCAACGCGCTTCCTGTCCATACGGCGCGGCGCCGGGGCGGCCGCCATTATTAACCATGTGCGGGAGGCGGGATTCGAACCCGCGAACTCCTCAGAGACAGGGTCCTAAGCCCTGCGCCTTTGACCGGGCTTGGCAACCCCCG
>JAEFDA010000036.1 GCA_016126025.1 Nitrososphaerota archaeon
TGAGCCAGATCTTCTTGAGTCTCTGGATCTCGACCTCCTTGGGTATGAGTGCCGGCATTTGTGCCATAATGGCGGTAGAGGTATGGCACATTATAAATGGACAGCTATGGCATGGTCTGGTTTGATTGCCATATATGGTTAAAAATATACATTTTATATAATTTTTTATATTTTTATACGTTTAATTTGGTGTTTATTTTATCTATTTTGGTGCCAATTCATTGATAATCATTAAGGATAATCAATGCTGCTGACCGTTGCAGCAAACTTGGCCGGCGGCACTGCCCCGCCTCAGCGCGGAGCACCCGTTGTAGCACATAACGCCGGCCGCGGCGGCCGGGCGCTGTACGCCCATGCTCCGGCATCTGGCCGTCCAAGTACTCCAGCGGGCTGTGGCGCTCCGGCCACATGAGGCAGCCGTGTACAACACCAGACCCACCCCTCAGGCACGCATCAACACACCATCGCTGTATCCTGAGCGCAAAAACCGAGTAGGTGTGAGAATGTAGGGCAGCCGTGTATACGTTTGGGCTCAGCGTGGAGCCAGAAAGCGCCTAGGAAGGGTTTGTGGTGTACAGCCTCAGGTCCAGATCTGCGATGCCGACCCACCACCCAACCAAGACGGTCTTTAGACTTCAGGCCGTAGCAGTCGGTGGAGGTTTGCGGCGATATGGGAGATTGTCAGGCGCATCATGTGAAGGCTGCCCACGTGCAGCCACAGGATTGGTATGCGGCTTCAGTACAAGTAATGTAGACTTGTCCATGTCGGCCGTATCTATGATGTCGGGCACCCCTGCGGCCAGCCGGGCGAGGCTGTCCGCGTCCCATCCCCCGGCGGGGGCATCGACTGGTATGCCGTCCACGCATGCCTCGTGGCGTACGGTGATCGTATCATCCCACGGCGCCGATGCCCGTTGCATCTCAGGTCCTGCCCGGAATATGTTGAATGTGTGGTCGGCGGCTATACGGGCCATGCACTTCCAGGGGACCAGCCCCAGCTTGCGGCAGGTGCTGTTGAAGCCCTGTATGGCCGAGAAGACCCGCATGCCCTCGGAGTTGACGAACTTGTGGCGGATCTTGCGCTGGACCACCACCGCGTCGCGTATGTCGCGCTCTGTGTCATTGTTTGTGGGGGGCATCCCCGGATATCTGAGGAAGGTGAACAGGTTGGGGGCGGCCCCCGCTAGGGTGGTGGCGAACTTGTGGTCGCCATATGCGGATACCACGTCCATGACGCGCCCCTCAAACTCCAGGCAGGTGGCCTCGTCGGCGCCGCCCATGCCGGCCGTCCTGGCCGCCGTGCGCTTGGCATCGCGGAATATTCCCAGCAGCTTGCGGTACAGCTCTAGGTAGCGGGCGCGGTCGCCCTTGTCGGCGTGCACGTACGCGGCCTCGGCGTCCCGGAGTATGTGCGCCCAGCACCTCTGCAGTATCTTGAAGTATGTGAGGTATGGGGAGTACCCGTCGGTGGTGACCGGGATGTGCAGCAGTTCGCTCATGTGCTCAGCGATGACGGCCCCGGCCCGGGTGGGCATGGCCAGGACGAGTGTCGCCCTGTCGGTGCGCACCACCCAGACGTACCCGCTCTCGCCGTTCACCGAGTAGGGGGTCTCGTCTATCCCCAGAAATTTGGCCTTCTTCAGCTCCTCCAGTATGAAATGTATGGTGGGGTCCAGCAGGTCGGCGGCGGCGCGGCGCGCGTTCCATATGGTGGTCTCACCTGTCGGGAACCCGAACACGTCCCCGAATATCTCGGCGATGTCCGCGTCGACGCACTTCTTTCCGCCCAGCTGCACTATGATGCCCAGCGCCTTCCTGCCGAAGGAGGTGCCAGACACGCGGGGGAACTCGGACCGGCTGTCCTCGCCGCAGGCCCTGCAGGTGTACTCGTACCCTATGTGGGCGGTGGTCCGTATGTACATGCCGTCGCCGTCAAAGTCGTTGCACAGGCTGGTCAGGGCGCGGCCCTGCCCGAGGCGCCCCCGCACGCGGCAGTGGGGGCACCGATCCAGTATATGCCACACCTTCTTGTGCGGCTTGTTGGAGTGGCTGCGTCCGGCACCGGCCCGACCCTCCGCATTCGGAGGCGGCCCTGCCTCTCCCGGCCCGGCGGCCTCCGCATCCAGCTCGGCGGCCAGCTCGGCCTCCACTTTTTTGATCTCGTCGTTGACGTGGGATCTGTGTTCGGCGTAGGCGTTCTTCCCGGACGTGTTGTGGTGGGCGTGC
Source organism: Nitrososphaerota archaeon (assembly GCA_016126025.1). GTDB lineage: Archaea > Thermoproteota > Nitrososphaeria > Nitrososphaerales > Nitrosopumilaceae > VYCS01. The sequence continues at coordinate 2,227 of JAEFDA010000036.1, forward strand.
CGCCGCCTCAGGTAGTCCCGCTCCTCTATGGCCCTGTCTCGCTCCGCCGCGGTCTTGGCCAGCCTGGTGGCCATCCCGGCCATCTCCGCCCGGAGTTCCTCCAGCCTGGCCGACAGGCGCACCGCCGAGTCGCGGTCCGGCCAGCTGAAGCCGGGCGCCATCTCCGCCCTGATTTGGGCCACCTCGGCGGCACAGTCTGCCCTGACGGCACCCAGGGCGTCCCGCAGTATCTGGTTTGACGCGGCCAATGCATCGTTGGCGTGGTGGAGCCGGTATATCTCGTCGCGGTATACGGCGAGCTGCGTGGCCTTCAAGACACACACTGCCCTGGCGCGCCGCATGCTGGTATCCGGTCTGCGTCCTTAAATCCCGTTCCAGGCCATCGTTGCCCGTGCGTCAGTTCCATCATTTGTGGTTATCTGGTGGGACTGGCGCAACACGCTACTTAACGCTCTAAGCCGATCGTGATTTACCATAAGTGAAGTTTTCTTGAAAGCATCACAATCGTCAGGTGGACCTGAGGATGTACGTTTGTGGTTCCACAAAGGCATAAATTCCGCAGGCCACGGCTAGCACCCGTGAAGCCGGAGCGCAACTACGCCAAGGTCGGTTATTCCATGATTGTGGTGTCGGCATCGCTGGCGATAATCGGCCTGCTGGGTGTAGCCATCGGCGAGGACGTCCTGTACGGAGACAACCTGCAACGGGAAAGCACGGCCCACTTCAACGAGTGCAAGGCCAACAACTTTGAGCCGGACGGCTGCGAAAAGTACCTTGACCGCATAAACAACCCCATATCCGGCGTATACGTGGACACGGACGGGTAGTCCGGCTGCCGGATCCCCCGCCCATATGCCCTTTTGCCGATGTGCCCGGATCCCGCCCGCGTCTGGTCCGCCGACACCGCTTTATCCCGGCACAAGCACACTGCAATGATGCTCGCCCTGATCCTGGCCGGCGCCGCGGTCGCGGCGCTGGGTCTGCTCTTCCACATGCAGGGCCACGGGGTGGTGGGGCCCGAGCAGTCCTTCATGTACAGCAGCCCCGACTGGATCCAGTACGGGACATGGATTGCCGCCGCAGGTGCGGCCATGGTATGCGCGGGCCTGTTCCTGCGGCGCCGCGGTCGCTAGAACCCGGCGGCCACCGGGTCGGCGGGCTTCATCACCTCCCGGAGTGCCACCGTGGCAAACGAGCCCCGGGAGAGTGTAAGGCGTATGCGATCCCGCAGGATGTCCACGTCCGAGCATGCCAGGGTGGCCTGCCTGAACCCGCCCTCGGAGCTTACCTCCTGCATGTGCCTGACGTAAAAGTCCCGCGGGGCCACCCCCTCCCCGTCCAGCACCTCCGACACCACGCCGTGGAAGCGGGTCTTCTTGTAGTACGAGTAGCCCACCATCGGCACGGCCAGTCTCTGTCCCTCGGACTCGCCGTACCTGCCCAGCCGGTCGGCACGATCAAAGCAGACGTCCCCCTCGTGCGGCGAGGAGAGGTCGTAACCCCCCGAGGCGGCGGCGGTAAGGGTCAGGTTGAATATGTACGACTGGTACGCCTGCACGTACAGCCGCCGCAGGTACAGGGGTATGCGCAGGAAGGCCGTCCTGTGGTCGTCCCCGTCCGCCAGCGATCTGAGTACTGTCCTCTCGGTGTCCATGGAGCGGGGCATCATGCGGAGGCACTCGGCATATCTAGAGGGGTCGGCCATCATGCTCCGCAGTTCGTTGGACTCGGAGGCGTCAAACGGCGATTCCTCCGAGAGTATGAGCCGGATGGCCTCGGCCATGTCGTTGTGCAGTACGGCCCGGCCCACCAGGTGCGTGACCGGGCGCCGGGAGCCGAAGCGCTGGTACCCATAATAGTTCAGGATGGTCCCCTCCAGGGACGCCCCCTCCAGCCCCGCTCCCCCCCTCACCACTATGTCAAACCTGTTGCCGGTCATGTACCTGCCGGTGAGGGGACGCGCCACATACCCCAGACGCCGGAGCGTATACCGCGGCGCGTCCAGACGCAGAATGCCCGGGCCCCGCGAGGAGGCGCATACATACTGGGTGGTGCGGGCGGCCGCATCCTTCAGGCCCAGAGCCTTCAGCCGTATGCGCGCACGCCCGTACGCGTCCGAGATGCAGTGGCCCGTGTCTATGCCCTCCTTGGCCAGCTCGTACACCGCGTACGCCCCCTCTTCCCGTATGGAGCGAAGGGCCGCATCCGACAGTATCTCACATACGGCAAAGTCGCCGGGTTTGGTCCGTATGCGGCCGCCGCTGCCCTCGTATGTGGTGCTGTATCTGCCCATCCCCACTGCCATGTCCAATGGGGGCGGGGTCCGTTCAGGGCCGGTCATGGACCGGGCAGTATCTGGACGGTCAAGAACTTGGAGACGGAGACGGATCCGCTCTCGGCGCCCAAAAGTATCTTGTACTCACCGGGGATGGAGTTAGGATCGGCGACCACATCCACCGACATCTCCATGGCGCCCTCCAGTATGCTGATCTGGGGCGGTATGTGGGGCACCGGGTACAGGAACGTGTGCGTGTGGGAGTACACCGGCTCCACGCCCATGGGACTGTCGGTGTTGGCCACCACCGTGTAAGAGACCGTCTTTGACTCGCCGGGAGCCAAGACCACCCTCTGGGTGCTGGGGATTATGTTGAATGGGAGTGGCTTGGACGTGTCCACCACGCCTATGTTGTTCTCTACCCACTCGGTAAACCACACCTTGTCGCCGGAGACGTCAAAGGCCAGCGTTTGGGATATGCCACAGGCTATGCTGCCGCCGCAGTCTGTCCAGAACGGGTTCTTGGAGGGAATGGCGTACTCCACCAGCGTCTCGGTGACCGGATCCATCACCCCTATGCGGTTGGCTGTCTGCTCGTTGAAGACTATCTGGCCCGCGTCAGTGGTAGCCATCCAGTAGGGCCGCGATACGGGCGTCTGCACCATCCCCGAGACGTTCCCGTACGTGAAGACGTCCGGGACGTTGGTGATATAGGTGGAGAAGGAGTCGGTGGCCGGGTCGTACGCGAAAAAGTACGAGCTGCTGGTGTCGGCCAGCCACACCCTCCCGGAGTAGTCCACGGTGGCGCCGTTGGGCGTGCGCAGCGCCGGGGGCAGCGTGGTTATAGCCGGATCGCCGCCGGACACCATCTTTATGAGGTTCGGATCAACGTTCACCAGTATCCCCCCGCCCTGGGGGACCCAGGTGGTGTACCATATGGAGCCGTCGGTGTCCAGCGTAAAGCCGGCCGTCACCGCGTCGGTGACGTTGGAGGGCACCGAATAGTATGTCAGTCCCCCCTCAACGTCTGATGCGTCCAGCACCACCAGCGAGTTGCCCAGAAGGTCGTTCAGTATGATGTCGGTGCCCTGCACCTCCAGCAGCTGGGGGAACGAGTCGCCGGACTCGGGGAGCTGGAACTGCCGGTACGTGTGGGTGGTGGTGTCAAACCGCCACACCGAGTCGTTGGCCTCGTCGGTGTACCACAGGTATCCGCCCTCATAGTCCATTCCCCACATCATGGACGTCTGGGAGTCGTCCCAGAACGGGTTCTCATACTCGGTTATCTCCTCGGTGAAGGGATCGAAGACCGCCAAGTTGCCGGTGTTGGACTGGGCGAACCAGACCCGGCCGTCGGGCGTAACCTCCACGGCCAGCGGCTGCGAGCACGGCGTGGGGACGCGGTACTCTGTTATGTAGGCGTTGGACTGTGGCTGGGCGACGCCGCAGAACTGGGGCCGCTGCGCGTCGGGGTAGTTGTCCTGGGGTGTGCCGGTTATAGTCACCTCCCCGGGCTCGGTCGCCATCTGGGAGCCTGGGGGGAGTATGCTGGGCACGGCTATCAGCACGGTGGAGGTCAGCAGTATGAACCCGAAGAAGGCGGCCACTATGATTCCCAGCTTCTTCTGGTTCCCGGTGCGGGAGGGGCGCTTTCTCACGGCGGTATGGGGGTGCATGTGGCATTATATCTCTAGTGGGAGCGGTTTGGCCTGGCGCGTATCAGATCTCCACGGCTCCACCCCGACGGTGAATTCCAGTTGGGGCATACCGGCAGCAGCCAATGCATCTCCCAGCGGCGCCGCCAGATGGGGCACATTATGACTTGTACGCGCCCAACAGGCAGGCCGAAGGGCCATTCTCCCAAGGGTCGGCGGCATTCCCCTACGCCTCAACCGGCTGGGCGGCGCCTGTCCCGGCGGCGGGCTGCCCAGCATGTCCTACAGCAGGGAGAGGCCCCCGGTTATGCGATCTATCAGGTGTTCGGGGGCCGGGCCCACCGAGACGCACGTAGCGGTGCCCGGAGCCAGCTGGGTATGGCCGGCGTCCCGCACCATATGATGGGGCAGGCCTGCCCGCGCCGCTTCCCGCCGTATCTCCTCCAGATCCCCATACCCGGGCACCCGGACCACCACCTTCTCCTGGGTGTCCCACCACTCGTTCCACCAGTCCGGGTGCGACACCCGCGCCGCCTCGGCGGCCAGCACGCAAGCGTGCCCCACCTGGGCGGCGGTCTTGCCCCGCCCCATCTTGATGTCCGTCCGGACAGCTATCACCTGCTTTATCGCCGACATCGCCCCTTCCCTCCCCGATACCATGATAAATCATTGCTGTGCGCCGCTGCGGTATGGGATATGATGTGGTGGTGGCCGGCGGAAGTATCGCGGGCCTGCTCTGCGCCCGGGAGGTGGCCGCCGCGGGGCACTCGGTGCTGGTGCTGGAGCAGGACCACGAGATAGGGACGCCGCAGCACTGCGGCGGCATGCTGAGCAGGAGGGCGCTGGAGAGGCTGGGCATAGTACCGTCGGTGGACATGGCCGGGAACGCGATAACCGCCGCAGTGCTGGTTGCCCCCGGCGGCCATTCCATAACCGTGGAGGCCGGCGGCGTACTGGAGGTGGACCGGAGGGCGCTGGACAAGTACGCGGCGGCCCAGGCCCAGAGGGCCGGGGCCACCGTACGCGTGGGCGCCACGTTCCGGGGGGCGCATGCGGGGGGCGCCCGGACCAGCATGGGCGACATACCCTGCAGAGTCATAGTGGACGCACGGGGCGCCGCCGCGCTGGCGCCAGGCCCCGACATGCTGGTATCGGTCCAGTACGAGGTGCAGGCCGCCTGGATAAGGCGTGGCCAGGTCGTGGTCATGCTGGACCAGGCCAGATACCCCGGCTTCTTCGCCTGGGTGATACCCTCCGGAGCCGGGAGGGGAAAGGTTGGCGTGGCCGGCCGCCGCATAAACGCCCAAGCAGAGATGGAGTGTCTGCTGTCCCGGCTGGGCGGCGGATCCGTCCTGCGCAAGATTGCCGCCCCCATATGGGTCGGCGGCCCCATAGGGCGGTTCGTACAGGGGAATGTGGTAGTGGCCGGGGACGCCGCCGGCCAGTCCAAGCCTACCACCGGCGGCGGCATATACTCCAGCGGTACCGGAGGCATGCTGGCAGGCCGGGCCGTGTCCAAGTATCTGGAAACCGGGGATGAGTCGGATCTGGACTACCGGCCAGCGTGGATGGGCATATTCGGCCGGGAGTTTGAGGCCCAGAGGGCGGCCCGGCGGATACTGGAGAGGCTGGACAACGAGGCCATAGATAGTATGGCGGGGGCCATACGGCCCCAAGACATCCGCGCCGCCAGCGTGGGGGACTTTGACTTTCATGCGGGCTCGATACTGTCCCTGCTGGGCGTGCGGGGGACCGCCAAGATGGCCGGGGCGATAACGGCCAGTGAGATGCGTCGCCTCCTGGGGCGCGCAAGGCTGCCGGGCGCCTGACTAGGGGAGCCTCACAGAAAAATCGCCCGCGTCCAAGCCGGCGCGGGATATCAGTACCTCTATGCTCGCCAGTATGCGCCGGGAGTTGAAGTTGGTCTCCAAGTGCAGGTCCCCCACGCGCTTGCCGCTGATGAAGTCCTTCCCGGTGGGATGGACCGGCTCTCTGGCCAGCAGGTAGCGCTTCTCAGATAGTATGATAGGGCAGTCGTCACCGGAGAGGCGCCCGCCGTCCAGCAGCCATTGCGCCACCTCGACCAGCATGGACTTGCCGCTCTTGATCCGGCGCGATGCACCGTCGGGGAACACCAGCTCCGTCGGCACCTGCCCGGGGACCAGATCCGGCAGCGGTACGAGGCTGCCGGCCGGGCCGGGCCTCCCAGACCGCCGGTGCCCGACCTTCTTGGATGTCTTGGACATGCTGCGGCGCCAGATAACCTCCATCTTGGGGCATTCGGATGCGGGATCCCCGGTCAGATCAAACCCTACCAAGTCGGACTCCGGTGCCGGATCGGCCGTTCTGCGTACGAGCCACAGCCGGCCGTCGGTCGCTATGTGGTACCGCACCTTGTAGGCGGCCAGACCATCCAGCGACTCCCTCAGCGGTCCGCCCAGCCTAACCGTCCGCACCGCCGCGATGGGCTTTTTGCCCTGAAGCAGGGCATAGTCCACCGAGCCGTCGCGGAACCTGTAGCCGGCCTCCACCAGTTTGGGGTCCTCCGGGTTCCAGCCCAGCTCTCGCAGCACCGGATTCACCAGCGCGTGTCTGACCAGCCGTTCGTTCTTCCTCATCCGGCCCCTGTACTTTCGTATGTGCGCCGCCATGCTCTCCACCAGAACCGCAAGACTCTCCATTCTGTGTGTGTGCACGCCCACGGTATAAAGCGATTCGGACGCGGCCGCGCTCTCGCAAAATTTGGGGTGGCGCGTGGCGCACCCGCCCATATAGCCCCGTCAGGCCCGTTCCGGGGTGTCGGCGCCATGGGCCACGTGACCTTTCTGGCAGCAGATATGGGAGTGGCCAGCAGTTCCTTATGCCCTGAAAGGCAGCCACCAGATAGTTCCCTGACCAATAGTAAGTTCATTTTAATAGATGCGGGCATGTTGCATACGCAATATGAAAGCAACGATAATTGCACTGACAGTCTTGGGACTGGCGGCCGGCATGTCCTCCATGGACGCGGCGGCCCAGTCCGACGACGCACCCGCACTGGAAGGAGAC
>JAEFDA010000004.1 GCA_016126025.1 Nitrososphaerota archaeon
AAGCGTGCAACCGTCCCGCAGCATCAAGCGCCATAAAGCACCTGGGAAGGTATGCGTACGTGACGCGTACCTACTTAGCGATATAATTCCCTCGGTTCCCCCCGCAGGAACGGGGTTGGATTGTATCGGTAACGCGACTGTCTGGCGGCGCGCTGTATCTACCAATCCCCCGACGCGCCATCCGCAGGCTGCATGTTCCAGGCGCCGCCGCCCTTCAGTTCCAAGATACCACCCATTCTTACGGCGGGATCAGTATTCGGGTTCGGGCTACGCCGCCGTTCCGGCTCGCCCCCGCGGGGAGCGCCCCGCCTATATGGCCCGGCGCCTGGTCCGGACACCGGCGCAGAATGCGGGGCCCGCCCACCAACTCCGCGCCGCCCTATTCGGGGCTTGGCCGTATGTCAGGCCACCGGCCCTGCCGCTGCGCCTCCGATATGGCCCGCATGGCGCAGCCCATCACCGCGTTGTGTACCGTGGTGGGGTCGAAGCCTCCGGGTACGACGTACCACCGCCCCGCCTGCGCCTCCCGCCGGTACGCCTCCGCCACCCGCTCCATGAAGGAGTGGTCGGACTCAAAGGAGTCGCCGTCCCCCCGGCGGCCGAACGACTCGGCGGCGTCCATGTCCAGCAGTATCACCGCGTCGGACTTGGGCATGTCCTCGTCCAGCCCGGCCAGCCACCCCCGGTCCAGCCCGTTGGCCAGCCCGTACGCCATGTTGGACTCGACATACCGGTCCATCACCAATATGTGCGCCTCTGACATGGCCCGCCGTATGTCCCCGAGCCTCTCCCGCCGGTTCTCGGCCATCAGGGCGTGCAGGGTTTTTGGATCGCCCTGCCCGGACTTTAGATATCCTGATATGAGCCGGCCCGTCGGCGTGGAATAGTCGGGAAACTTGAAGAGCCGCGTCTCGTATCCTTGGCCGCGCATCCGCTCCACCAGCATGGCCGCCTGGGTGGACTTGCCGGAGCGGTCCACGCCCTCCAGGGTTATGATCATGGCATATATCCTACGGGACCTCCCGCTCCAGACGGCGGCCGTCCTGCACGCTCTTCACGAAGAATATGGAGGCGGCCAGTATCCCGGCGGCCGTCAGCGGGGAGGCCACCTCCGTGTACAGCAGCCCCGTCTCCGGCTCCGGCCGGGGGGGCACCTGCGTGGAGGGCGAGTCCGATGGGATGATCCGGGTCAGCTGGTTGGCCTGCTGCTCCACCATCCACACGCCGCCTTCCCCGGAGACGGCAAACTGCGCGAAGGCTCCCTCGGAGGGTATGTCCACGGTCCTCTGGGCGCCGGTCGCAGGGCTGTACACCGATACGGCATCCACAGCGTGCTGGGCGACCCATATGTTCCCGTACGCGTCCAGGGCGGATCCAAACGGGAGGCCCCCGGGTACATCCAGGGGTATCTTGCTGAACTCCTCGGTGAGGGGATCGAACCGGGACAGCGCCTCGCCGGTGTGCTCGGAGACCCACGCCGCCCCGTCCGCGAAGAGTATGTACTCGGGGCTGGCCATCCCGCCGTCGGGGGCGAAGGTGTCCACGTCGCCGGCCTGGGATATCCGCCCCATGAAGCCGCCGCCGCTGGCCGTAAACCACATCGAGCCGTCCGGCCCGGGGGCCAGGGCGAAGGGGAACGAGCCCAACCCCGTCTGGAATGTGGCAAACTCCCCCGTATCTGTGTCGTACCTCAGTATGGCGTCCTTGGTGGCGGCTGCCACCCATACCTGGTCCTGGGCGCTTATGAACATGAGGCGGTTCCCCACGTCGGCCGGCTCCAGCCGGGGCACCGGTATGGTGGTTATCTCGCCCGTCCCCGGCTCCAAATACCCTATGAGTTCGGCGACCGGATCCGTAAACCACACCCGGCCGTCCAGACCAACATCCAGAAAGACCGAGCTGCCCCCCTCAAACCCGTACGCCTCGAAGGTCTCCTGGCTGGTGTCGAACCTCCATATGCGGGGGGCGGAGGGGTCGCTGATCCATATGTTGTCGCCGCCGCGCACGGGGTGCAGCGGCTTTGCCGGGGCGGGAAGCTGGTGGCTCTCCATCCGTACCCGCAGCGACTCCAGGTCGGCGGCCACCGGCAGCCGGACCGTCACAACCTCGTTGGCCCCCGTACCCCTCTGCGACTCCACCTCCAGTATCCACTCCCCGGAGAACCCGAAGGTCACCTCTCCGGAGTACTCGGGGACGCCGCCGACCGTCCCGGTATGCTGCAGCTCCACGGATATGGGGGATATGTTCCGGGCTGGGTTGGAGACCTTGACGCGGATGCCGCTCTGGTCCGGTGGCGGGTCGCCGCCCAGTGTGGCGGCCGTCACGTATATGCCGTTGAGGCCGGTGGTGTACGGCTGGATGTCTATGCTGAACTTGGTGTTACCGGTGAACTCGGTGAGGCGCAGCCCCTCGGGTGCGGCCTCGCCGGCGGCGCGGATCTCGCCGGCCGGCAGCGTTCCGTTGATCAGCAGCGCCACCACCCCCAGCAGCGCCACGCCCATGGCCAGCTCGGCCCGCAGGCCGCGCCGCAGGCGCCCCCACGCCCCTTTCCAGCCTTCCGGCCGCATTATGGTAACCTGCATGTACCCTCCCATGGCCACCATGCCGGAGGCCAGGGCCAGCTTTGCCATGATCAGGCGGCCGTACACCGACTCCGTTATGGTGGGCAGGTCGCTCTCCAGGGTCCACATCAGGAGCGGCCCCGTTATTATCACGACCCCCAGGCATACGGTGAAGACGGCCGAGAGGCGGGGCAGCATGACCGCCACGGCGCGGTCCCGGCCGCCGGCCGATGCCAAGGACGGCACCAGTATGAGGCACAGGTAGGCCACGCCCCCGATCCACACGGCGGCCACCCAGTTGTGTATGTAGTCCAGCATGACCGCCAGGGAGTTGCCGGTGGCGGAGCCGTGCCCTATCTGGCTGGAGGTCCACAGCAGCACGGCCGCCATGCCGATCAGCACCAGGGCAGTCCTCCCCCCGATGCCCCGCCGCTCGGTGGCGAACCACAGGGCCAGCAGGGCCCCGGTTATGACCATGCGTATGATCCACATCTGGCCGAAGTGCGTCTCCAGCGTCTCCGGGGAGAAGGCCCCCAGCCGCACCGTCTGCACGGCCAGCACCGCTATGTTGGAGGCCAGCACGGCGATCAGCGACGCACCTATCACGCCCGTCAGCCGGGAACGGTGGGCAGCCGACGCCGCCTCGGCGCCGTCCCCGACCCGGCGCCTGTACCGGTCGTTCCACACCAGCAGGGCGGCGATCGCCGAGCCCAGCAGTATGGTCTGCCCCGCCAGCCCGGGGAACCGGGCCGCCGCCTCGGGTATGTACACCAACTCCTCTGCGGCATCGTCTGGGTCGTGCTCCAGCACTATGTCCCCCACGGCAAAGACGAAGGTGTCCGGCACCAGGTGCCCGTCCACCCTGGAGAGCACCTTGCTGGCGACGGTGTATACGCCCTCCTCCAGCGGGGGCGTGCTGACTGCGAGCGACGCCCCGTCGATGTAGTATGCGGTGTCCCGGTTGTCTATCTGGTTGCCCGCGCCGTCGTAGACCTTCAGGGAGCTGAACTGCAGCTCCACCTCCTCAGAGTATATGACCCAGACCTGCGTGGTTCCCACCTCGCCGTTGACGCCGCCCCCCGGCCAGGTCTCCAGCGTGAAGGGGTGGGCGTGGGCAGCCGGCGCGGCCACTGCCGCCAATATCAACACCAACACCAGCGGCCTCATCTGCAGCCGCTGGCGGCACGCTCCGTTTAAACCTGTGGAATAAGCGGAGGACGGCCGGGGCAGAAGCGGCCGGACGGAAGATCGTAACTACACTGGAATCACGCCGCCGCTGGGCACGGCATCGCGCCACCACGCCGCAGTGCCCGGATACCTCGCCGCCCGGCTGCGTCCCCTCGCTGGTAAACTCAACCTTACTTTCAGGCCACGAAATAATATTGTGAAGAGTTTATCTTACTATCTATCAAATCATGCTTGATATATTCAAAACAAATCAATATAGTAACCTTTAAATTTTAATATCTCTGGCAATGCCATCCGCATATGGACAGAAGCATCTTCGGCAACCCGTCCGGGGTGCTGGTGGAGGGGCCGGGGTATCATGCGTTCGTCTCCGGCCCCATCCCACCGAATATCGAATACGATGACAGGCTGGTTGGCGAGCTGGGCAGGACGGAGCGTAGCTTGGGGGAGCTCAGGGCCACAGTAGAATCGTTCCCCGCACCCCACGGACTGGTGGGACTGTTTGGGGGCATGGAGGCGGTCATGAGCTCCAGCATAGAGGGAACGACGGCAACGTTTCAGGACACCCTAAGATGGGATCTAAACCAGATGTCGTCGGAAGACGCCCGGCGCCTGCGCATGAGGGAGGTGCTCAACTGCCGCTCCATACTATTGGAGCGGTGGCCAGACGCCAAATCTGGCGGGTCCGTGGACAACGACGCCATCAAACAGATGCACCGCTCCCTGTGGTTTGATGTGGAGGGGAACGAGGCGCACTCTGGAGAGTTCCGCCTGCACCAGAACTGGATCGGAGGCGGGCGCCAGATAAGCGATGCCAAGTATGTCCCGCCCCCTCCCCGTTACGTGTCCACGCTGATGGACGACTTGGAGGCGTTCCTCAATGATCCGCCCGATATGCCCGGCCTTTTGCAGTGCGCCATAGCGCACTACCAGTTCGAGGCGATACATCCGTTCCATGACGGGAACGGGCGAGTCGGGAGGATCGTACTGTGCCTCATGCTGTCGGCCCAGGCGCGCCTTGCCTGGCCCTTGGACATAAGCACGTACATCAAGCGGAGACAACTGCAATACTATAACAGGCTGTTCAAGGTCAGTACCTGCAGCGGGTGGAACAAGTGGTTTGAGTTCGTTCTGGGTGTGATCCGGGACGCGGCAGACGGTTCCGCACAAAGAGTAAGGCGCCTTCGGGAGGAGTCCGAACGGTGCAAGAAGATGGCAAGTACCGGCAACGGGGTCGCGTTGGTGGACATGCTGGTGGAGCGTCCCATGGTTACCGTCCCGCAGATCCGTAGCCGGCTCGGCATGTCGTATCCGGGGGCCAAGAACTTGGTGGAGGCGTTCGTGGAGATGGGCATCTTGGCGGAGGCTCCCACCAAGAGGAGGCCTAGACTGTTCTTCGCCCCGCGTATCTTGGATTTGGTCGGCGGCTAGTCTCCTCCCTACGGCGTTTTGGGCCAAGATATGGAGCCCAGCCTGATCACGCTGGCGAGACGCGCGCCGGATACAGATCCGCCCGGTCCCGAGGGCCGCCTGCACCAAATAAAAGTGGGCGGGGCGCCATACACGGCATGAGGGCGGTTGTGGTCGCGGTCGTATCGTTGGCTGCCGCAGCGTGTCTAGCGCTCCCGGCGCCTGCCCTTGCGCACACCACCGTGTCGGTGGGGCCCTATAACATAGAGGTGGGGTGGGGCCTTGAGCCACCGGTGGTGGGCATCTGGAATACCTTCGTCTTCCACGTGACCGAGCCGGGCGAGCAGGAGGGCGTCAAGACCGGCGTGATAAACGCCTTCAGGGACATGAGCGCCACCGCCGTCTTCGGAGGCGTCACCAAAACACTGGAAGTGAACTCCGACCCCAGACCCGGCTACTACTTTGCCAACGTGATACCCACCCGGACCGGCAGCTACTCGGTCCTGCTGGAGGGCGAGATCTCTGGCACCGCGGTGAACGTCGACGTCCCCATAGAGGACGTGGAGGCCACCGCCCTGCTGGACTTTCCGCCGTCGGGATCCGCGTCCGACCAGGACGTGGAGGCGCTCAAGGCGGCCGTCACTTCACTGCAGGCGGAGCTGGACCGCATCGACTCGGAGGGTACATCCCCGGGCCCCGACGGCGGGGCTTCCTACGACGTGGCCGTCATGGGGGTCTCGCTGGGGGCCGCCGCGGTGGTTCTGGGGGTGCTGGCGCTGGTCCGCCGGCCCCGGGCCTGACGCGCGCCGACCGTCCATCATGTACTAGTTCGCGATATGGGCTGTAACATTCTAGACGCTTGGATGCGGCGTCGCCGTGGATGGTGCTGCTAATAACCTGCGGGAACCACCGGCCGGCGCGAGGCAGACTGTGCCGGACGCAGGCACCACACGTCGGGTCCAAACCGGGAGTATTCGGAATCCGCAAGAACGGGTGGTGGACTGGAGCGAGGCGCAGCAGGGGTGCTAGTGGTGCAGCACGCCGCGGGGCGCCCGCCACGCTATGACTGGACCCCCTATTCTTACGGAAGGAATACGTCGGCGTGAATCCTAAATACGGCTTGTCGGTTATTGAGTGCATGGATGATACCAAAGCCAGCCTTGCCGAACTGAACAGCATGATAGACGAGTGCAACACCATGAGGTCAAAGATAGCCGAGATCAATGAAAATTTGGCTAGACTAGATCGTTCCTGAGTTTGAACTGTAGTCTGTCGGCCAATTTTGCGTCCGCGTCGTAGAGTGCTTTGGCCTGTTTTATCATCGCTTCATAGTCTGCAATCTCCGATAACGCCCTGCTGCGCGTGAGTGATTACGCATAGCCTCTAGAGTTAACCGAATAGTATCTCGTAATTCTCCTATCTCGGCTGTAGGCCGGCGTTGCGGGCCGCTGACCGCCGCCAGCACGTCATAACACGCTGATTTTTATACGGCCAGCAATATAGGTATACCATGTCTATACGGACTGGGGCCGAGTATATAGACAGCCTGAGGGGCCGCGACCTCAAGGTCTACCTCTTCGGGGAGGAGATCGACGACCCGGTGGAGCACCCCATAATACGCCCCTCCATAAACGCGGTGGCCGAGACGTACGACTTGGCCGTCCGGGAGGAGGATCTGGCCACCGCCGAGTCGTCATTGAGTGGTCGCCGTGTCAACCGCTTTTTGCATATCGCGGAGAGCGCCGAGGACCTGGTCATGCAGAACCGGATGCAGCGCAAGCTGGGCCAGAACACCGGGACGTGCTTCCAGAGGTGCGTGGGGATGGACGCCCTCAACTCCCTGCACTCCGTAACCTATGAGATAGACGAGAAGCACCACACCGCATACCACAAGCGGTTTCTGGACTTTGTCGGAATAGTACAGGAGAATAACGAGGTAATCGGCGGCGCCATGACAGACCCCAAGGGGGACCGCAGCAAGGGCCCCGCCGAGCAGGCCGACCCGGACCTCTTCACGCATGTGGTGGATGCTGACGAGAAGGGGGTGTACGTGTCCGGCGCCAAGGCGCACCAGACCGGCTGCATCAACTCGCACTGGATCATAATAATGCCCACCATACGTCTCACCGACGCGGACCGCGACTACGCCATAGTGGGGGCTTTCCGGGCCGACGCGCCCGGCATAACCTACATCTACGGCCGGCAGTCCTGCGACACCCGTGCCATGGAGGAGGGCGACATAGACGCAGGCAACGCCAAGTTCGGCGGCCAGGAGGCACTCATAATACTGGACAGGGTCTTCATACCTTGGGAGCGCGTCTTCATGCACGGCGAGTGGGAGTTCGCCTCGATGCTGGTGGAGAGGTTCACCTGCTACCACCGGCGCAGCTACGTCTGCAAGACGGGGCTGGGCGACGTGCTCATAGGGGCGGCGGCCACCATAGCTGACTACAACGGCGTCCCCCGCGTCTCGCACATCAAGGACAAGCTGGTGGAGATGACTCACTTGAACGAGACCATATACGCCTCGGGGGTGGCCTCCTCGTTCCAGGCCCAGAGGATGAAGTCGGGCGTCTACCTCAACGACGACATGCTGGCGCAGACCTGCAAGCACAACGTGACCCGGTTCCCGTACGAGCTGGGGAGGCTGGCCCAGGACATAGCCGGGGGCCTGATGGTCACGCTGCCCTCCGAGAGGGACTTTAGGAACCCGGAGACCGGCCCGCTGCTCCGCAAGTACCTGGCTGGCCGCAAGGGCGTGGATGTGGAGAACCGCATGAGAATACTCAGGCTGATAGAGAACATGACGATGGGCCGCAACGCAGTCGGGTACCTGACCGAGTCGATGCACGGGGCCGGTTCCCCCCAGGCGCAGCGCATCCAGATACAGCGGCAGGCGCAGTTCATCTACAAGAAGAACCTGGCCAAGAACCTGGCCGGAATAGACGACCCCGAGGAGCCCCGCGAGAACTCCGAGTACTTCAAGCGCGTCTTCAAGATACCGGGCGAGTAGCCTGCCGGCAGCCTACGGGCCCGGCTGGCCGTCCCGCCGCTTCCTGCTGTGGAAGTGCTTTGCCAGTATGAACCCGACTATCCCGGCTATGATGATGTAGTTCACGGGGGGCTGTATCATCTTGGGCAGCAGTCCCACCTGCGGCAGCACGTGGACCACCGTGCCCAAATAGTTCTGTTCGGTTATGGGAAAGTCGGTTCCGGGGATGGACGCGGGGTTGGCATCGCCCTTGGTCCGTATGGTGCGGGGGTCCTCATCCAGTATGGCGGCCACCCTGTGCACTATGACCCGGTCGTTGTCGGAGGGGCGGTTGAATACTATGATGTCGCCGGGTATCACCATGCCAAAGTCCTCGTGCGCCGATATGACCAGCAGGTCGTGCACCTCCAGCGTGGGTACCATGCTGCCGCTGGCCACCACATAGAATGGGTTGGGCGTGCCGAACACTATCATCAGACCCAGCCAGACGGCCAGCAGGGCGCCGCCGACCATGGCGGCATCCTTTGCCAGCTTGCGGGTGGAGGTTGAGGCCAACTGTGCCGGTGGCCGCGCCGCCGGTTAAATTGCTTGGGGTTGCTTAGGTATGTAAAAGCTGGAAGACCGTGCGATGGACTAGACCGACTCGGAGGGAATGCTTGTCGGGCCAGGATCTGGACTGGGGGCCGGTCCTAGCTGCGCTTGGGGGTCTATCAGCCCAAGCTGTTGCCGCACTCTTCGCAGAACTTGGAGTCGGGGGCGTTGACCGTGTCGCATTCGGGACAGTCGCCCGGCTGCTGAGACTCCGGCTCGGGTTCGGCAACCGGCTCGGGTTCGGCAACCGGCTCGGGTTCGGCAACCGGCTCGGGTTCGG